>JAEUMJ010000016.1 GCA_016792865.1 Hyphomicrobiales bacterium
ATCAGGGATGTCAAACGGGCCATGAGGCCAATGCAGCGCCTTTCTTGCGGCTGCATTTTCCTCAGCCCCAAGCGGCGCGCCATGCACGCCCGCCGTGCCTTGCTTCCTGGGTGCGCCGAAGCCGATGATCGTGCGGCAGGCGATCATTGTCGGCCTGTCCGAGGACAAGGCACGCGCCAGCGCCGCCTCGATGGCATCGGGCGAATGGCCGTCGATACGCTCCACGGCCCAACCCGCAGCTTCGAAGCGGCGAAGCTGATCGATCGAGGTCGCCAGCGAGGTCGCGCCGTCGATGGTAATGCTGTTGTCATCAAACAGAACCGTGAGTTTCGACAGCTTGAGGTGGCCCGCCAGGTCGATGGCTTCATGGCTGATGCCCTCCATCAGGCAGCCGTCGCCCGCCATCACCCAGGTGCGGTGATCCACAAGTTCGCTGCCGAAACGTGCGGCCAGCATGCGCTCGGCGATTGCCATGCCGACGGCTGTCGCAAGCCCCTGCCCCAGCGGACCCGTTGTGGTTTCGACGCCGGGGCAGTGACCATGCTCCGGGTGTCCTGCCGTTACTGCGCCAAGCTGGCGGAAGCGCTTGATCTCATCGAGGGTCATGCCCTCGTATCCGGTGAGATGCAACAGCGCATAGATCAGCATCGAGCCATGCCCCGCCGAGAGAATGAAGCGATCGCGGTCAGACCAGCCGGGGGCAGAGGAATCGAACTTCAGGAACTTGCGGAACAGCACCGTTGCCACATCCGCCATGCCCATCGGCATGCCGGGGTGCCCGGACTTCGCCTGCTCCACCGCATCCATGGCAAGGACGCGGACAGCATTCGCAAGTTCACTGTGGGAGACAGTCATGACACGGCCTCACATCAGCTTGCGCCGCTTGTCGTGCAGGCGGAGAATGAGCGGCGTCAGGATCAACTGCATCGCAAGGTCGAGCTTGTTGCCGGGCACGACGATGGAGTTTGCCCGCGACATGAAGCTGCCGCCGATCATCGAAACCAGATAGGGGAAATCTATGCCGCGCGGGTTGCGGAAGCGGATCACCACCATCGATTCATCCGCGGTCGGTATCCAGCGGGAAATGAAGGGGTTTGACGTATCCACCGTCGGGATGCGCTGGAAGTTGATGTCCGTCTCGGTGAACTGCGGGCAGATGTGCCGGACATAATCCGGCATGCGGCGCAGGATGGTGTCCATCACGGCCTCGGTGGAGTAGCCGCGCTCTGAACGGTCGCGATGGATCTTCTGCGTCCACTCAAGGTTGATCACCGGCACGACACCGCTCTTCAGGTCGGCGTGTTTCGGAAGATCGACATCGCCGCCCTTGTATGCGCCGTGCAATCCTTCATAGAGCAGCACGTCCGTGTCGGCGGGCATCTCCTCCCACGCGGTGAAGGTGCCGGGCGGCGTGCCATGCTGTTCGGCCTCGGCAGCATTGTGCACATAGTAGCGGCGACGCCCCGAACCGGTTTCACCATACTGCCTGAAAAGGGCCTGCAACTCCTCCAGAAGGTTTGCCTCCGGGCTGAAGTGGCTGAGGTGGTTGTTGCCCTTCTTGCCCGCTTCGATGATGGCGTTCTTCATCTCGGCGCGGTCGTAGCGGTGGAAGGAGTCGCCTTCCACAAACACCGCCTTTATTCCCTCGCGGCGGAAGATCTGGTCGAAGGTGTGCTTCACGGTGGTCGTGCCCGCACCGGAAGATCCTGTGACCGAGATGACGGGATGCTTGATCGACATTTTATCTTGCCCCTGTTCTGAAAAGTCCGCGGTCCGCGAAAAGCGGCTGCTCATGGCTGTGCAGGTGGTTCACGGCTTCGGCGTAGCGTTCCATCTGGTAGCGCGAGCCGAAGCAGAGTGGCGTTCGCGCGTGAAAGGTCTTCGGAACCTGATCAAGGATCGGTGCCGTGCCATCGGTGGCGAGGCCGCCCGCGTTCTCGATGAGAAAGGCAACCGGCGCACATTCGTAAAGATAGCGAAGCCGGCCCTTCTCGTAGCCCTTGCGATTGTCGCCGGGATAGAAGAACACGCCGCCACGCAACAGGATGCGATGGGTCTCGCCCACAAGCGCCGCAAGCCAGCGCATGTTGTAATCCTCGTTCAGCGGGCCTTCGCGTCCGTCCAGGCAGAGATCGACAAAGACGCGCACCTGGTCCGGCCAGCGGCGGTAGTTCGAAACGTTGATGGCAAATTCATGCGCCGCTTCCGGAAGCCGGCACTCCCTCACGAAATGCCAGGTGTCGCGCTTGCCGCCGAGCACATAGAGACGGGGCACGCCACCCGCCGAAACGACCAGTTCGGTACGCGCGCCGTAAATCACATAGCCCGCCGCGAGGAGATGACGCCCGCGCCTGAGGAAGCTCTTGTCGGTTGAACAGCCTTCTGCGGGATAGATGCCGAAAATCGTCCCGATGGGAGAATTGATGGCGATGTTGGAGGAGCCGTCCAGCGGATCGATTGCCAGCGCCAGCGGTGCACCCGCCGTCAGCACGATCGGCTCTTCTTCTTCCTCTGACAACATATGCGCCACAGGCGCGGCCCTGGCGGCCTTGAGAAAGGCTTCATGGGCGAAGAGATCGAGGTATTTCTGGACCTCGCCCTGGACATTCACCTCGCCCTCTTCGGCAAGGCGAGCACTGGTTGCCCCGTCCGCTATGGCCCCGGCAACCCTGGCGGCTGCTTCGGCCAGACGGGCGAGGAGTGCGGCCACCGCGGGCTTGGACGCGCCCCCGGTGGAGAGCTCCGCCAGGAATTCGGTGAGGGTGTTCTTTGTCATTTTGGCGGGTCCAACTCGTCTCGTTGGGCAAAGGCTGCGCTTTCCGCCTCTTGTAGTAAAACTGAAAAAAGTGCATGATGCTTTCGGAAAAACTGAATGCGCCCCCCGACCTTCAAACAGCTTCAAGCCGCCGCCCGTGTCGCCGAACTGGGCACGGTCACCCGCGCGGCCGAGCAATTAAATCTTTCTCCTTCAGCTATTTCCAGCACGCTCAAGCAATTGGAGGAGAACCTTGGGCTGGACCTTTTCGAGCGCACGGAGGACGGCTTCAAGGTCACCACCGCCGGCAGGGAGGTAATCCGGGCGGAGGCGCAAATTGACGCAATCATCTCGGAACTCACCAACCGGATCGGGGAATTGAGCGGCGGCCACCGGGGTGTGGTCAATCTGGGCGTGGTGAGCACGGCGAAGTACTTCGCCCCCTTCATCCTGCGGGCCTTCCAGGCGGGGGAACCGCGAATCGAGCTTCACCTGCGGGTCGGCAACCGCGAGGAAATCATGAGCCGGCTGGAGGATTTCACCATCGACATGGCAATGATCGGGCGGCCTCCCGCCCACATCGAGGTTGAAATGGAAGAGGTGGGGCCGCATCCGCATGTGGTCATTGCGGCCCCGGATCATCGCCTCGCCAAGCACCGCCACGTTTCGGCGTCTGCCCTGGCGCAGGAGACCTTCCTGGTGCGGGAACCGGGTTCGGGCACACGGATGCTCACCGAGCGCATTCTCTCCCAGATCGGAGCCGCACCCCAACCCGGCATGGAAATCAGCTCGAACGAAACCATCAAGCAGGCGGTAATGGCAGGACTCGGCATCTCGATGCTCTCCTATCATACGGTTGCGCATGAGGTTCAGGTGGGCCGCCTCGCAATCCTGCGGGTTGAAGGCACGCCGGTGATCCGCAAATGGTACATTGCGCGGAACAAGAAGAAGAGGCTCTTGCCATCGCCTCTCCGCTTCTGGGATTTCATGAAGACCAACGGCGGCAAGTACCTGCCCGTCCTCGACACCTAGCAACGCTTCATTTGCTCATTAGCTGAACTGCACCATAACGATATGGCCCGCCCTCCTCCGGCCTCTTCCGTTGGTCAACTGATGCGCTTTCCTGCTTTTCCAGCATCGCATATCCACGCCGTTGCGGCAGCCATGCTTGCAATTGCAATCGGGCTGGCATGGTCCAACACCTTCAATGTGCCGTTCATTTACGACGACATCAGCAACATCGTCGACAATGCCTTCGTGCACACGCTCTGGGACGACGGCACGATCTTCAGTCCCTACAGCTCGGCCATCCACCTGAGCATCATGCGCAAGGTCGGCATGTGGACATTCCGGCTGAACTATGCTGCCGGAGGCCTCAGCCTTCCCGGATATCACATCGTCAATCTCTGCATTCACCTCGTCAATGCCATGCTTGCCTGGGCGGTGGTCGATCGGGCCTTGCGCTCGGATGCTCTGGCACCCCACTTCGGAAAACACGCCGAACTGGCCGCCTGGGCAGTGGCAGCGGCCTGGGCCTTGCATCCCTTGCAGACGGAGGCAGTGACCTACATCGTGCAGCGCCTCGAATCCCTGATGTCGCTGTTCTATCTTGCCACCTTGTTCTGCTGGTCCAGAGGCGTCGATCGCGGAGAATTGCGCTGGTTCGTGCTGGCCTTCGTCATGTGTTGCCTTGGCATGAATACCAAGGAGGTGATGATCACCGCGCCTTTCGTCGTCTTCCTCTACGACGGTATCTTCCTCAGCCCGTCGTGGGTCGGCCCCCTTCGGCGCTGGCCGTTGTATCTGGCCCTGCTCGTTCCCGCGGGCGTCCTCGTTTGCCTGGACATCTTCGTCCTCAACCCAGCCTTGGCGCATTTTCCATTCGAGAGGCAAGTCCCGGTACTCAGCTATCTTGCAACCGAACAGCACGCCGTACTTCACTACCTCCGGCTGATCGTCTGGCCCTCGCCGCTGATCTTCGATCATGGTTGGCCGGAGGCACGCAGCTTCGCTGACATTTTCCCTTATGCAGTGGTGAACCTCATTGCGTGTGCCGCAGCGGCCTGGGGTCTTTTCCATCGCCGGTCAGCCGGCTTTGCCGTGGCGTCCTATTTCATCATTCTGTCTCCTTCATCTAGCGTCATCCCCCTGATGCAAGACTTCGTGATCGAACATCGGGCCTATCTTCCGTCATTGCCCATCATCACTCTCCTCCTGCTCGGCGCCTGTCGCCTGACGTTTCATTTCATCGGATCGGACCGCATGCTCACCCCAGTTTTCGCCGCTGCACTCAGTGTGCTGCTTTGCTGCCTCGGCGGCCTCACATATCTTCGCAACGGTGACTATCAGACCGTGCTCGCGCTCTGGGCCGACACGGTCCAGAAGGTGCCCGGCAACGCGAAAGCCCTATTCAATCTGGGCCTGCATCAGTCCCGCAATGGCCTGCTGGATGAAGCCGAACAGACGCTGCTCAAGGCCATCGACATCGACCCCACGTTCACGAGTTCCCATATCGAGCTTGAGAATGTGTATCAGAGGAAGGGAGACCTGACGCGCGCGGAACAGATCGGGCGGGCGGCAATCCGCGCAAGACCCGACCTGGCCGAAGCCCATTACCAGTATGCCATCGTCCTCAACAAGCTGGGGCGCAGTGACGAAGCCGAAGCGGAGTACCGCCTGACCTTGCAGTTGCAGCCGGCACATGCCCAGGCAAGGGTCAACCTCGGTGCGCTCCTGGCACGAAGAGGAGATCTGCGCGGCGCGGCTGAATCCTATACGCGAGTTCTTCAGGACGATCCGGAGAATGCCTTCGCCCACTTCAATCTGGCGACCGTGTTTGAAAGGCAGGAGGACTACAAGAGCGCCGCCGCCGAATTCCGCAGCGCAGCGCTCGCAGATCCGAAGGATGCGGAAGCGCGAGCGGGGCTGGCTCGCACCCTCGCCCTGCTGGGCGACATGAACGGTGCCCGTGCCGCAATCGCCGAAGCGCTTGCGATCGATCCGGGGAACGCCATGGCAAAGTCGGTGGAAGACGCACTGAAAGCGCAATAGGCAAGGCACCCTCCATGTTTCTGTCAACGCCACTGTTCCGGCAGCGTCTCGTTCCGGCAACAATCCTGGTGCTCGCAATCATCCTGGCGTGGTCTGACAGCTTCGCGGTACCGTTCATCTTTGACGACATCACCAATATCGTGCGCAATGATCTCGTGCGCGGCTTCTGGCATGGCGAGGTCGCGGATGGCCGCTACACCTCAGCCTTGCATCTCTCCCACCTGCGCCCCGTGGGCCTGTTCAGCTTCCGCCTGAACTATGCGCTGGGTGGATTCAACACGTTCGGATACCACGTCACCAACACCTGCATTCACATCATCAACGCGCTGCTGGCATGGGCCGTGACGGAACGGGCCCTGCGATCCCATGCGATGGCCCTGGTTTTCTGGCGAAGGGCAACGTTGCTGGCGTGGACCGTCGCCGCCATCTGGGCACTGCACCCCCTGCAAACGGAAGCCGTCACTTACATCGTGCAGCGTCTCGAATCCATGATGGCCTTGTTCTATCTCGCCACGCTGTTCTGCTGGGCGAAGGCCGTGGACCGCAATTCACCGGCGTGGTTTGTCCTTGCAGCCGCGATGTGTGCCCTCGGCATGGGAACCAAAGAGGTGATGATCACGGCGCCGTTGACCGTATTCCTCTACGACGGCATCTTCCTGAGCAGGTCCTGGCGCGAGGCCTTGCGCCGCTGGCCATGGTACGCGGCCCTTCTCCTGCCTGCGGCTATCCTGCTGTTCAGGCATGTCGTGGTGATGGATGCCATGCTCAGATCCCTGCAGCCTGATGGGGATGGCGAGAGGTTTTCCTATCTCGCCACCGAGCCACGCGCCCTCGTGCATTACCTTCGACTCATCGTCTGGCCCTATCCGCTGACCTTCGATCACGACTGGGAGCCATCCATAGGCTACCGTGAGATCGTCCCTTATGCCGCCACGATTGCCCTCATCCTTGGCTACTCGGCCTGGGCCCTTGCACGGCGCAAGCCCATCGGCTTTGCACTATCCGCCTTCTTCATCATCCTCTCGCCCTCCTCCAGCGTTATTCCGCTGATGCGGGACTATGTTGTCGAGCATCGTGTCTACCTGCCCACACTGCCGGTGATCGCTGTGCTTGTGCTTGCGGCGTTTCTGGCTGGCTGGCGAATCCTTCCGTCACAGGATGGTTTCCGCTCGACGGCCTTGGGCGTAGCCCTTGCACTCCTGCTCACGTGTCTCGGCAGCCTCACCTATCTGCGCAACCTGGACTACCGGGACGAAGCCACGTTGTGGCTGGATACTGCGGCCAAAGCTCCGAACAATTCGCGCACACAGCATAACCTCGGCGTGTCCCTTTCCCGTGCCGGGCGCGCCGAAGAAGCCGAACAGGCCTTTATCAAATCTCTCGAACTCAATCCGATGTTCCCCAATCCCTATTTTGAGCTTGCCAGGCTCTATCAGGAGAAGGGAAATCTGGAACTTGCGGAGCGGGTGACCGACAAGGCGGTCAGGCTCTTTCCCGGAGAAGCCGATTTGCATTTCCAGCGCGGTATCCTGCTGAGCAAGCTTGGCCGCCGGGATGACGCCGAAGCCGAGTATCGCGCCTGCCTGGACGTGAAGCCCGACCATGTACAGGCCCTTGTCAATCTGGGTGCGCTCCTGGCCTCGAAGGGAGACCTCACTGGAGCTTCGCAATACTACACCGACGCCCTGCGTCACAGTCCGCAGAATGCCTTCGCGCTTTTCAACCTTGCAAGCGTATTGGAACGCCAGCTGGACTACGCGGGCGCTGCTTCGGAGTATCGCAAGGCCGTCCTTGCCGATCCCGGTGACGTCGAAGCCCGTGCCGGACTGGCCCGTGCCCTTGGCATGCTGGGGGACCTGGAGGGCGCCCGCGCCGCAATTGCCGATGCACTCTCTCTCGATCCAGACAACCCCGTCGCACGATCCGTATATGACGCGCTGAACGGACCGTAATCGTCGCTTATTCGCCGATGAAGGTCGATGCGGCCATAACTGCAACATGTCCTCAACCCGGCAATTTTCTGCCATCCTGTTGTCTGTGGTTGCCGCAGCAACGCTTCTGCTTGCCATCGGGCTGGCTTACTCCAACACGTTGCATGCACCTTTCGTCTTCGATGACTTCGGCAACATCGTTGACAATGAGTTCATCCGCTCATTCCTGCCTGCCGATGTAGAGAAGAGCAGCAATCCCTATGCCATCCACCTCGCCCTCATCAGGCCCATCGGCCTCCTGAGCCTTCAGGCGAATTACGCATGGGGTGGCCTCGACCCCTTCGGATATCACGTCTTCAATGTCTGCGTTCACATGCTCAACGGTCTTCTCGCCTGGGCAGTGACTGCACGGGCACTTCGCTCCAAGGCACTCGCGCCGGTGTTCGGGCGTCAGGCCGTCGCGGTGGCCTGGGCCGTTGCTATGGTATGGGCGCTGCACCCCCTGCAGACGCAGGCCGTCACCTACACGGTGCAGCGTCTCGAGTCCCTCATGAGTCTTTTCTATCTGGCAACACTGTTCTGCTGGATCAGGGCCGCCGATCAGAGATCACTGTTCTGGTACGTGATGGCATTCGCCACATGTGCCTTAGGCATGGGAACAAAGGAAGTGATGGTCACCGCACCGCTGGTGATCTTCCTGTACGACGGAGTCTTCCTCGCCCGGTCGTGGAGGGAGGCATTGGGTCGGTTGCCTGGACTCCTCGCCTTGCTGATTCCTGCCGGTGTGCTTCTGTACCAGCACGAAATCGTGCTTCCTGAGGTGATGCAGAAGTTCACCACGGAGGGCGAAGACGACCCGCTGGTCTACCTCGCAACCCAACCGCATGCGGTCCTGCACTACCTGCGGCTGATCGTTTGGCCTTACCCTCTCGTCTTCGACTATGACTGGACTCCGACAACCGGCATCCGGGCCGTCGCCTCTTACGCCGCGCCCCTTGCGATTCTCGGCGTGGTGACTGCCGGGGCACTGATCCGCCGCCATCCCGCAGGTTTTGCCATGGCGGCGTTCTTCATCATCCTCTCACCATCCTCCAGCGTCATTCCCCTGATGCACGACTATGTGGTGGAGCATCGGGCCTATCTGCCCTCCTTTCCGATCGTGGCACTGCTCGTTCTCGGCAGTTACCGGATTGCCGCCCATTACATTTCCGCCCAAGATGGCTTCCGCTCCTTCATGCTGGGAACGGAGCTTGCGGTCTTGCTCCTCTGTCTCGGCAGCCTGACCTATCTCCGCAATGACGATTACGGGAGCAAGCTGTCACTCTGGTCCGACACCGCCCGGAAGGCACCCGGCAATCCCCGCACCCAATACAATCTGGGGAACGCACTGTCGCGGGCGGGGCGGCTTCAGGAAAGCGAGAGCGCATACCTGAAGTCGATCGACCAAAATCCCTACTTCCCGGACGCGCACCGCGAACTCGTTGGCCTCTACATGAAAATGGGCGACACCGAGCGGGCGGAAGCGGCCGGTCGAACAGCCGTGAGGCTCTTGCCGAAAGAGCCGGAGCTTCGCTTTCAACACGCGCTCAACCTCGCCAGGCTCGGCCGCAACGCAGAGGCCGAAAGCGAATATCGGACACTGCTGGCCCTTTCACCAAAACATGTGGCCGCACTCGTCAATCTCGGTGCGCTGCTCTCGCAAAGGGGTGATCTGGCCGGTGCCGAAAAGGCTTATCGTCATGCCCTCCAGGTCAACCCCGGCGATGCTCTCGCCAGGTTCAACTTCGCGGCGACGCTGGAACGCAAGGAAGACTTCAGCGACGCCGCCGCAGAGTATCGGCGTGTCGCCACCGAGAACCCCAATGATGCCGACGCGAGGGTCGGGCTGGCCCGCACCCTTGCCCAACTCGGTGACATGGAAAAGGCGCGCGCCGCCATCGCGGAGGCGCTTCGCATTGATCCCGGCAACGCAGCGGCACAGGCCGTCAACAGCATCCTGACGGGACAATGAGCACCATGCCGGAGGGCTTTTCCATCCCTTCAACGACGCCCTGCCCGCTGTGCCGAGGTGCCACAAGCGCCCGCGAGGGCTGGTATCACGCCTGTTCCTCCTGCGGCTTCCAGTTCTCGAACCTCAGGCCGGGAGGTGGCGCCAGCGGTCCGGGTCTGGAACGGCTGCGCCGCAGCAACTTCAATATCCTCCTGAACCATCTCGCGGCTCTCCGCCCGCTGACCGGCCTTCGCCTTCTCGATGTCGGATCGGCACATGGCTGGTTCATGCAAGAGGCAGCCCGGCGCGGCCTTCTTGCCAAGGGCATTGAACCCCTTGCCGACGCCGCTGCAAAGGCCAAAGCGAACGGCCTCGATGTCATCCCCGGCTTCTTCCCGCAAGACCTACCGGAAGATGGACTATTCGATGTCATCGTCTTCAATGACGTGTTCGAGCATCTGCCGGACCCTCCATCCGCCATCACAGCCGTGGAAAAGCGCCTGGCCCCGCACGGCCTCGCCGTGATCAATCTTCCGTGTGCTGACGGTATCTTCTATCGCATCGCCAAGGCCCTGTGGCGGCGGGGCATGGCACGGGCGATGTTCGAACGGCTGTGGCAGAAGGATTTCGCCTCTCCGCACCTCAGCTATTTCACGCCCCGCACCTTGCAGGCCCTTGTCGAGGGCAGGACGCAACTCCGGCGCGTCGCCTGTTTCCCGCTCCTCACCCTGACCAGACAGGGCTTGTGGTCGCGGATTGCCCTCACCCACCGCGGACCATCCGCCGCGCTCATGTTCGCACTGCTGACCGCAGCATCTTTTGTCCTCGCGTGGCTGCCTGCCGACATCGTCTGCCTGATTTTCGAGAAGCCTGAAAGCGGAGGAGTGGAATCCCAGCCATGACAGGAAACGTCTTCATAACCCTGGTCCGGCCTCCGATCCTGACCCCCCAGAGCAACCCGATCGTTCAATACACGCCTCCCATCGGCATCGCCTATCTGGCAGCGTCGGTGCGCGAGGCCGGTTTCCCCGTTCAGGTGATTGACGGGCTGGGCGAAGGTCTTGAGCAGCGTCACCCCTGGCCGAACAGGAACTATATCTATGGCCTCGATCTGGATGAGGTCACGTCCCGCATCTCGCAGGACGCGACGCTGATCGGCATCTCCACCGATTTTTCCTTTGAGTGGCCGGTCTACCGCGCCCTGATCGGGAAGATCCGCGCCCGCTTTCCCGAAGCCTTCCTTGTGGCCGGGGGTGAACATGCCACCGCCCTTCCGGCGCTGTGCCTGAAGGAGACGACGCTTGATGCCGTCGTTTCCGGCGAAGGCGAGGAAACGCTGGTGCAGATCGCCAGGTGTCTTGCCGGGGGCGACCGTCAGCTTGCGGGCGTGATGGGGGTCTGTGTTCGCAGCGGTGACGGAATTGAACTGCGCGAACGGCAGAAGCGGATCAGGAACCTGGATGCCATTCCGTGGCCCGCCTGGGATCTCGTCCCCATTGAGGGTTATCTCGACCGGGGCATGGGCTTCGGGGTCAACCGTGGCCGCTCACTGCCGCTGCTGGCCAGCCGCGGATGCCCCTACCGTTGCGTTTTCTGTTCCAGCCCGATGATGTGGACGACGCTGTGGCAGGCCCGCTCACCCGACTTGCTGCTCGACGAAATCGAGGCCATGCAAAAGCGCTATCAGGTCAGCAACTTTGACTTCTACGACCTGACGGCCATCGTCAAGAAGGCGTGGATCATCGAGTTCTGCCGCAAGATCGAAGAGCGCGGGTTGGAATTCACATGGCAGTTGCCGAGCGGCACGCGCACCGAGGCCATTGATGCCGATGTGGCCCAACTGCTCTATCGCACCGGCTGTCGCAACATCTCCTATTCACCGGAAAGCGGATCGCCCTCCACGCTCCGGCGCATCAAGAAGAAGATTGACGTGAACAGGCTGGCGGCTTCCGTCAAGTCCAGCGTGGACTGCGGCCTCAATGTGAAATGCAACCTCATCATCGGCTTTCCCGGCGAAACCTTCCGCGAGATCATGCAGACCCTGGCATTCGCGGCGCGGCTGGCCCTGATGGGCTCTCACGACATCAGCATCTGGCTGTTCTCACCCTACCCCGGTTCGGAAGTCTTCAACGACCTGCACGAGGCAGGAAAGATCCAGCTCGACGATGCCTATTTCAATGATCTCCGGGCCTATGCCGACCTTGCCCATGCCAGTTCCTTCAACGAGTATTTCTCCGCACGCACGCTCGGTTTGCTGAGGCTGCTCGGAACGGCCCTGTTCTATTTCGTGTCGTGGACCTTGCGGCCTGTGCGCGTGTTGCGGATGATCGTCAACCTCACCAAGGGCAAGCAGGAATCCCGTTTCGAACTCGCCCTTTCAACCCTCTTCCGCAGCAGGCGTGCGACCCCGTCAGGGACGGAGCGATGATCGCAGTCGTCATTCCCTGCTACAGGTGCAGCGCCCATGTCCTGGGCGTCCTTGCCGCCATCGGCCCGGAGGTGGGCGCCATCTACGTGGTGGATGATGCCTGTCCGGAAGGCACCGGCGACGTCGTGGCAAGCCGCACAACCGACGATCGCGTCAAGGTCATCCGCAGGGCGCGGAATGGCGGCGTGGGGGCGGCTGTGGTGACCGGGTTCGAGAGGGCCCTTGCCGACGGTGCCGACATTGTCGTGAAGCTCGATGGTGACGGCCAGATGGACCCTGCCGAGATTCCGCGGCTGGTGCACCCGATCAGGCGACAGCAGGCCGACTACGTGAAGGCTAACCGCTTCTTCGCACCTGATTACCTTGCGGGAATGCCGGGCGTCCGCATCTTCGGCAACGCCGTGCTGTCATTCCTCAGCAAGCTCTCATCGGGATACTGGAACATCTTCGATCCCACCAATGGCTTCATTGCCATTGACGCAGGTGTGCTCTCCCTCCTGCCGCTGGACAAGATCGCACCGGATTTCCTGTTCGAGAGCGACATGCTTTTCCGTCTCTCCATCCTCCGCGCACGGGTCGTGGATATTCCCTTGCGCGCACGTTACGGCGACGAGTGCAGCAACCTGAAGGTTGCGAAAGTCATACTGCCCTTCATTCGCCGACTGTCGCACAACTTCATCAAGCGCCTGGCCTACAGCTATTTCATCCGCGATTTTTCACTGGGTTCGATCTACGTTGCGGCTGGAGTTCCGCTCACCTTCTTCGGCCTGATCTATGGCGCGGTGCAATGGTACGCCCATGCGCTGGCCTCACCACCCGTGGCATCTTCCACCGGCGTGATCATGCTTGCTGCACTTCCATTGATTTTGGGGATGCAGTTCCTGATCGCCTTCTTTACGCAGGATGTGATTTCGGTTCCGGCGACTGCCATTCACCCCGCCCTGCATCCCAGCGTCAGGGCAACGACCAACAAGCCCTGAGAGAATGCGCCATCAGGACGTTCGCGAGCCGCACCTCACGAGACACGTCTTGATTGCAGAAAATGCCCGTAAAACGGGCTTGCTTTTTATTACACCATATGGTGTAATATCATCATGGATCACTTGTCAGACGTCTTGAGCGCAATATCGCATCCCTCCCGGCGGGCCATCATCGGCCGTTTGTCGAAAGGTCCGGCACGCTTCCTTGACGTGGCGGAACCTTTCGACACTGCCCTGAATGCCGTCACCAAGCACCTCAAGGTTCTGGAGCGCGCCGGCCTGATCGAGAAGAAGAAGCAGGGCCGCGAGGTGATGATTTCACTCAGGGCCGAACCCTTGAGGGCCGCGGCCGAATGGGTCCACGAATACGAGCGCTTCTGGAACGAGCGCCTCGACGAGTTCGCGCTGCATTTCAGGAACAGGAAGGGAAAGAACTGATGGACATCGCCGCACGCACTTTCGAAGTGAAGCTTGAACGGATCATAACCGCCTCTCCTGCGGAGGTTTTTGAGGCGTGGCTTGATCCGTCCGCACCCGGCAATCCCTGGAACAACGGCAACAAGGCCATGATCGACGCGAGGCCGGACGGACTGTTCTACATCCAGATGAAGGAAACTCCCCACTACGGGCGTTTCACCCGCATGGACAAGCCGCGGTTGCTACAACACACCTGGGTGTCGCCCTATACGGAGGGTCATGAATCCATGGTCACGGTGACATTTGCGGCCAAGGGTGGCGATACGCTGATGACGCTGCATCACACCGGATTGCCGGACAACGAGCGCGGCCATGCCCACGAAAAGGGCTGGACATTTTTCATGGATCTCTTTCCGGCCAGGATGGCGGAAAAGCAGTGAAGGCAGGTGTGGCGCATCGGGCGCCGGAGGGGAAACGACAATGACAGAGACAAGCTACCGGTGGGTCATCGTTGCGGCGGGCGGCATATTGGGCTGCATCGCCATCGGATGCCTGTTCTCGCTGCCGGTGTTCATCGTGCCGATCAACGAGGCAACCGGCTGGTCACGCACGGGCATTTCCGCTGCCATGACCATCGCCTTCATTTCCATGGCGCTCGGCAGCATGGGGTGGGGCATTCTCTCGGACAGGTACGGCCCCCGCATCGTCGTTCTCACGGGTTCCGTGCTTCTGGCTGCAAGCCTGTATGCACTGGGCTTCGTCACGTCGTTGCCAGCCTTCCAGTTCATTTACGGCATTCTCATCGGCGGCTCGATGGCGGCCTTCTTTGCACCGATGATGGCAACGGTGACGGGCTGGTTCGATACCCATCGCGGCCTTGCCGTCTCCCTCGTGTCTGCGGGCATGGGCATGGCACCCGTCACCATGTCGCCTCTCGCGGCATGGCTGATCGCCAATCATGACTGGCGCACGTCCTATCAGATCATGGCGGTCCTCGCGGCCGTGACGCTGATCCCGCTGTCCTTCTTCCTGCGACGGCCCCCTGCCCTTGAAGCCACTGCCGCAGCCGCACCGGGCGACCTGCCCGAACAGCACGGCATGACCGCGCGTGAGGCACTCACCTCCTACCCCTTCATCATCCTTGCACTGACGAATTTCTTCTGTTGCGCCACCCACTCCGGTCCCATTTTCCACACCGTGAGCTATGCCATGGCCTGCGGCATTCCCGCCCTGACGGCAGTGACGATCTATAGCGTCGAAGGAATTGCTGGAATGGCCGGGCGCCTTGGGTTCGGCGTCCTCGCGGACAGGCTGGGCGCGAAAAACCTGCTGGCTGCCGGACTTCTCATCCAGGCCTTTGGCGCTTTGGGCTATTTCTACAGCACCAACCTCGCCGCCTTCTATTCCGTGGCCGCGCTCTTTGGTTTTGTCTACGCGGGCACAATGCCGCTCTATGCCGTGCTGGTGCGCGAGAACTTTCCCTTGCGCATGATGGGCACCATCATCGGGGGCACCTCCATGGCGGGAAGCCTGGGCATGGCGACAGGCCCCCTTTTCGGTGGCTGGATCTTCGATACGACCGGGAATTATGGCTGGCTTTACATCGCCTGCTTCGGCATGGGGATCGGCGCTTTCCTGATCGCCATGATGTTCCGCCCCTTCCCGGCGCAGCGCCAGCCCGATGCTGTGGCGGCATGACCCGATGTGCAGAAAGATTGGCTGGGGCGGGAGGGATCGAACC
Organism: Hyphomicrobiales bacterium; assembly: GCA_016792865.1. Taxonomy (GTDB): domain Bacteria; phylum Pseudomonadota; class Alphaproteobacteria; order Rhizobiales; family Aestuariivirgaceae; genus Aestuariivirga. Next base: position 15,294 of record JAEUMJ010000016.1, read on the forward strand.
TCCGCATGGCGGAATCAAAATCCGCTGCCTTACCGCTTGGCGACGCCCCAACAGCGCCGGAGAAGCGCTTTTGTGGCGTCGCTATAGCCCGTGATTCTGTCCTCTGCAATCACTTGCCATCCCCACGAAGCTATGGCTATAAGCCCGCCCATCCAGAGACGTGTCGGAGTGTAGCGCAGTCTGGTAGCGCACCTGCTTCGGGAGCAGGGGGTCGGAGGTTCGAATCCTCTCACTCCGACCATTCGGTCTCGTGGCCCCGCCCCCTTCATTTCATGTCCGTTCCGGTTCCCGTCAGGGACCATGCTTCGCGCAAGAGACGCAGCGCCGCCTTGCCCGCCCCAATTGAAATGCCCGCCGACGGAGCCGACGGGCCTGTTCATGCACGGGAAGTTTGACTTAGCGGCGTTCGCCCAGCAGCTTCCACACGGCGGGGAAGGCAATGGCGGCGATGGCCGCCTTCACGATGTCACCCAGAACGAAGGGCATGAAGCCGAAGGTGATGGCCTGATCGAAGCCACCGACAAAGCGCAAAAGCCACAGAAGGCCCGGCACGTAGATGAGGGCCGCGCCCAGCAGCATGGCCAGCATCATGCGGGGCATGCTGCGATCAAAGCCGCGTTCGGCAAGGTAGCCCACCAATCCGGCGGCCAGCACGAAGCCGAGGATATAGCCACCGGTCGGACCCAGCAGGAACGGGAGGCCGGCCTTCATTTCAGCCAGGACCGGCAGGCCTGCTGCCGCTTCAATCACATACAGCACGAGGGCCGCCACGCCGAGACGGGCACCAAGTGCGGCGCCCACCGAAAGGACAGCCAGTGTCTGCAAGGTCATCGGCACGGGTTGCATCGGCACGTTCACCTGAGCGGCGGCGGCAATCACCAGGCTGCCCAGCAGGACGAGTGCGCCCTTGCGGAGAGCGGAAGACCCTGCGGACTGGGTCCAGAGGCGGTCTGCGAGGGGTACATAGGTCATGTGGAGTTTCCCTGAAGTTGGTCACTGGGAGCAACTGATTAGGCAAGTTCCGGCAGCCACGCAACACCTCCCTGCCCTTGCCCGGAGTGCCTTCAACCATTGTCGAGTGCGGCCTTCACCCGTTGCCGCAGGGTGGGCAGGAGCATTTCGCCAAACCAGGGATTTGCCTTCAGCCAGATGCCATTCCGCGGCGATGGATGGGGCAGCGCGATGACCGGCGAAGCGGCTGCATCCTGTCCGCGCACACGCTCCGTGAGCGAGAGCCGCGCGAGATGCGGCAGGTGCCAGGCTTGCGCATATTGCCCGATCACCAGCGTGAGCTTCAGGTGGGGAAGCGAGGAAAGCAACCGGCCCCGCCACGTGGCAGCACACAGCGGTCGCGGCGGCAGGTCGCCCCCCTTGCCCGTGCCTGGATAACAGAAGCCCATGGCAAGCACAGCAACCTGATCCGGATCATAGAATGTCTCCCGCGTGATCCCCAGCCATTCGCGCAAGCGGTTGCCGGATGGATCGTCGAAGGGGCGGTCCTTGTGATGCGTGATGCGGCCTGGGGCCTGACCGGCAATCAGGATGCGGGCACCCTCGCCCGCCTGCACAAGGGGATTTGGACCGAGCGGCAGGTCGGTGCAGAGCGAACAGGATCGCACCTCCGCCAGAAGTGTTTCAAGTGACATGCGTGACGCGTGGATCGATGGGCGTGATTGCCCCAAGACCCAGCGTTTTCTCCACAAATGCGGCACCAGCAAGAAGCTTGGCCTCGCCCCGGTTGGGTGCCACGATCTGCAACCCGACCGGAAGCTTGCCGGACGTGAATCCACACGGAATCGAGATCGCCGGGCATGCGCACAACGTGATCGTGCCGACGATCAGGAGCCAGTCGATGTAGCTCGTGAATTCCGTTCCATTGCAATGTGTTGGATAGCGTTGCTCAACCGGAAAGGGAGGAACGATGGTGGCCGGGCACAGCAGCAGGTCATAGTCATCAAGGAACTCATGCATGCGCCGGAACAATGTTCCGCGCTGCGCTTCTGCCCGCGCGATGTCCTCGCCCGTCAGCTTCAGCCCCTTCTCGATGTTCCAGATCACTTCCGGCTTCAACTTGTCGCGGTGGTCGATCAGCAGTTGCCGCATGCCGGTTGCATAACCGATCGCACGCAACACCTGGAAGCAATTCATGGCATCGGCAAGATCGGGATGCGCCTCCTCCACGATCACGCCGTCACGTTCAAGTTTCCGCGCGGCGGCAAGAACTAAGTCAGCGACCTCTGCATCCACGGGCGAGATGCCAAGGTCACGCGATACCGCAACCTTCTTCGGCTTCCATCCCGAACGCGTGGCTGCAAGATAACTCACATCCTCGCGCGGCAGCGACAGGGGATCGCCCGCCTCCGTGCCAACCATGGCGTCGAAGAGCAGCGCGAGATCGGCGACGTTGCGCGCCATTGGTCCTTCCACACCCAGCGTGCCGTCGATCTTGGAATAGACCGATGCCGCGATACGGCCAGGCGAAGGGCGCATTCCGGTGACGCCGCAGAAGCTGGCGGGGTTGCGGAGCGAGCCACCGAGATCGGAACCATGCGCCACCCAGGCCATGCCCGTGGCAAGGGCTGCTGCCGCCCCGCCGGACGAGCCGGATGCCGACAGCCGCGTGTCCCAGGGATTGCGGGTGATGCCGAACACCTCATTGAAGGTATGTGCGCCGGCGCCGAACTCAGGCGTGTTCGACATGGCATAGACGACACCCCCCTCGCCTTCGAGATGCCTGACCATGATGTCCGAGGACCGTGGCACCACGTCCTTGAAGATCGGTGAGCCCTGGGTTGAACGGACACCCGCCACATCGACAAGATCCTTGATGGGCACCGGCAGGCCGGACAATCGCCCGCGTTCGTGCACAGGCAACTCCATCAGGCGCCGGGCGTGATCGCGTGCCCGCTCGAAACACAACGTCACGAGCGCATTCACCGGAGCATTCACGGCGGCAATGCGCTTTTCGAGCGCGTCCAGGCAGTCGAGCGGCGAGATTGCACCAATGCGCAAGAGATCGGTCACTTCAATGGCAGTCAGGCGGGTGAGATCGGTCATGGCGAAAACATAGCCATGGGATCGACATCGCCGCAATGCTCATCGGCTGCCCGCTTGCCGCCGGGGAAGGCGCGGCAGGCCAGTGCGCGAACTGGCCCCACCCATGCAATTTGCCTGTCAGGCCCGGCAGGCGTAAAAGCCTTCCCGGAACCACTTTCCGTCATTGTCAGGAGCAACCCCATGAACGCACCCATCACCGCCCCCATTGGCTCGAACAAGGAGTGGGTGGACCGCCGCAGCAAGGCCGTCTCGCGCGGCATCGGCATGGGCGCGCCCGTCATGGCGGCCAAGGCCGAGAACTCGGAAATCTGGGACATTGAAGGCAACCGCTACATCGACTTCGGTGGCGGCATCGCCGTGGTGAACACCGGCCATCGCCACCCGCTGGTGATGAAGCGCGTCTACGAACAGCTTGAGAAGGTCACACACACCTGTGCGATGGTGATGCCCTACACGCCCTTCATCGAGGTGTGCGAGAAGCTGAACCAGGTCGCGCCCATCTCCGGCGACAAGAAGGCTGCGCTTGTCACGACGGGTGCCGAGGCCGTCGAAAACGCCATCAAGTTTGCCCGTGCCTATACGGGCCGCTCGGACGTGATCGCGTTCCATGGCGGCTTCCATGGCCGCACGCTGCTGGGCATGTCGCTCACCGGAAAGGTGGTGCCCTACAAGATCAAGTTCGGCCCGATGGCACCCGGCATCTGGCATGTTCCCTTCCCCGTCGCCCACAAGGGCATCACGGTGGAGGATGCGATCCATGCCATCGAGCTTCTTTTCAAGTGCGATGTTGAACCGTCCCGTGTTGCGGCCATCATCATTGAACCCGTGCAGGGCGAAGGCGGCTTCTATGTCGCTCCGAAGGAATTGATGGTGAAGCTGCGCAAGCTGTGCGACGACCATGGCATCCTGCTCATCGCCGACGAGATCCAGTCAGGCTTCGGCCGCACCGGAAAGTTCTTTGCCATGGAGCACTATGGCGTCGAGCCTGACCTGATGACCGCTGCCAAGTCGCTCGCGGGCGGCTTCCCGCTGGCCGCCGTTGTCGGCAAGGCCAAGATCATGGATGCGCCGGATCCGGGCGGCATCGGCGGCACCTATGCCGGCAATGCCATCGCCTGTGCCGCCGCCCTTGGCGTCTTCGATGCCTTCGAACAGGAAGGCCTGCTCGAAAAGGCCGAGAAGCAGGGCCAGATGATCATGAAGCGGATGAAGTCCATCAAGGACAAGGGCAAGGGCATGCCGATCGGCGATGTGCGCGGCCTCGGTGCCATGTGCGCATTTGAACTCGTCACCAAGCACGGCGGCAACGAGCCGGACGCGGGCGGAGCAAAGGCCTTGGCGGCGAAGTGCCTTGAACGCGGCCTGCTGATCCTCACCTGCGGCGTCTATGCCGATACGGTGCGCATGCTGACACCGCTGACCGCCAGCGAAGCCATTCTCAACGAGGGCCTCGACATTCTCGAGTCCGCCATTCTCGGCAACTGACCTCGCGCCCGCAACGACCAGGCCACCGCGCTCAATAGTGCGGTGGCTTTTGATTTGCCGGGGCCTCGCGGCTGTCGAGTGACTGCACTTCCTCGTCAAGGCGTTGCAGTTGCCGCTCCAGCCGCTCGATCCTCTTCCACTGGGCCGTGATCACATCGTTCAGGTCGCTGATCGTCTTTTCCTGATGGGCGATCCGCATTTCAAGTTCATCGATGCGCTGGTCGGGTGTGCTCATGTCTGTCTCCATGAGCGGCCATACACCAGCTCGCCGATTGCCGCCACCGCGCCGTCGCGGCATAAGCCGTCCATGACACTCCCGCCCGACACCGAAATCGCCCGCAGCCTTGAGGAACGGCTGGTGAATGTCTGGCCCGCCCTCTCCACCCTCATGATGGACGGCTGGGTGGTGCGCCTCGCCAACGGCTATTCGGGCCGGGCCAACTCGGCTTCTGCGCTGACCCCCGGCGCAACGATGGACTCGGCCCTTCTGTCCCGTATCGAACACCTCTATCGCGATGCGGGCTTGAAGCCCCAGTTCCGCATCACGCCGGTTGCGGCAAGCGACACGGAAAAGCTGCTGCGCGCGCATGGCTTCCGCGTGAAGGATGAAGCGTATTGCATGACCATGGCGCTCACCGGACCATATGCCATGGACCCGCGCGTGCTGGTCTCGGCGGTGCCGGAGCGTTCCTGGCTGGAGGGCATTTCGACCCGGCAGGAACCGTCCAAGCGGTCGCCGGAGCATCTCCTCGCCATTGTCTCCGCCGTGAAGCTGCCTGTAGCCCATGCCATCCTGCGCGAGCGCGACACGGACATCGCCTTCGCCTATTCCGCAATCGACCGGGGCTACGCCGAGATCGGAAACGTCATGGTGGACATGGCGGCACGCGGCCGGGGCCATGGCCGGGCCATCGTCACCTCGCTCCTGCATTGGGCAGCCTCACACGGTGCCACCCATGCATTCCTTCAGGTCGATACGGACAATACGGCGGCACTGAATCTATACGGGTCGCTCGGTTTCCGGCGGGCCTACACCTATCGCACCCTGGTGAAGGACTAGAGATACAGCGCCGCAATGCCGATGAAGTGGCAGGCCGCTGCCGCGACAACAAAGCCGTGCCAGATGGCATTCTGGAACTTCAGCCGTTCCCACAAATAGAACGGCACGCCGGCGGAATAGATGAGGCCCCCCACCGCAATCAGGATCAAGGTGACGGCAGGAAGCGATTGCACCAGCGTCTTGCCCGCAAGGATTCCGACCCAGCCCAGCGCCAGGTAAATCACGATCGCCAGCATGTCGAAACGTCCCGGCAAGAACACCTTCAACGCAATCCCCGCAAGCGCTCCACCCCACACGACACAGGCAAGGAGAAGCGAAAGCCCATGCGGCAGTTGCAGCAGCACGGGCGTATAGGTGCCGGCAATCATCAAGTAGATCGCGGAGTGATCAAAGCGCCGGAGAATCCACTTCACCGGTGAGGCGGGCGTGAGATTGTACGCGGCAGAAAATCCGAGCATCGCCACCAGCGAAAGCACATACACAACGAGCGCGGCAATCTTCGCGCCATCGTGAACCAGGGATTGCGCCAGCATGTAGCCGCCACCGAACAGGGCAGCCGCAAGGGCACCGCCGTGGACGATGGCATCGGCAAGCAATTCGGTGCGGTCGTAGGGCCGCTGGTTCGGGATCGGGTTCGCAACCATGCAGCCAATCTGGCAATGGACATTCCGTGCGTCAATTCACAAAGAACATTGTCAAGTTGCATGACAATTCACATGGCGTTGACGACGCAGTTGGCGAGGCGCACAAAGGCAGCCATGCCGATCGAACACTATCTCGCCTTCGTGACCGCCACGATGATCCTGCTGGTCATTCCGGGGCCGACAATCCTTCTCGTTGTCTCATATGCACTGGGGCAAGGCTGGCGGGCAGCCCTTCCCACGGCAATCGGCGTGGCGCTGGGCGATCTTACGGCCATGACCCTTTCGCTGTTCGGCGTGGGCGCCCTGCTGCTGGCTTCGGCCACATTGTTCACCGTGCTCAAGTGGATCGGCGCGGCCTACCTCTTCTATCTGGGCTACAGGCTCTTCCGGGCCGGTGGAACGCTGGATGCAAAGCCCATCGAAGGGAAAAGTCCCGCGTTCAGGATGATCGGCCATGCCTGGCTGGTCACGGCCCTCAATCCCAAAAGCATCACTTTCTTTGTCGCCTTTGTCCCGCAGTTTGTCGATCGCGCTGCCCCCTTCGCACCACAGGCCGCAATCATGGTCGCCACCTTCGTGGTCCTCGCCTTCGCCAATGCCTTCTTCTATGCCTTCGCCGCCTCACGCGCCCGCCGGACCTTCGCCAATCCGAAGGCCATCAGGATGTTCAACCGCACCGGAGGCACGCTGCTGATGGGTGCCGGAGTCGCCACCGCCGTCATTCGCACCTGAACACCACCGTGAAGCGCTTTTCCGCATCTCTCGCCGCTCTGCTCATCGGCATTGCAATGTCGCACCCTGCCCGCGCGGACGGTGTCAAGACCCCAAAGCTGCATGTGCAGACACGCGCCGGGGAATTGCGCGTGGCTCTCACGCTTGATGCCTGCATGGGGCAGACCGACGGGCGGATCCTGCACACGCTGATCGATCACCGGATCAAGGCCACGATCTTTGCCACCGCGCGCTGGATCCGGAACAACCCGGATGCCGTGGCGCAGCTGAATGCCCACCCCGACCTCTTCCGCGTGGAAAACCACGGCGCCAACCACTACGCGGCCGTCTTCAATCCGGGACGCGTCTTCGGGGTGCGGACAGTGGGCGACGCCGCCGGCCTTCGCGCCGAAGTGCTGAACGGCGCCGCCGCCGTCGAGTCCGCCACCGGGCGCAAACCGGAATGGTTCAGGGGCGCAACGGCCGAATACAGCGGAGCAGCCTTGCAGGAGATTTCCGGCCTTGGCGAGAAGGTCGCAGGATTTTCGGTGCTCGGTGACGGCGGGGCAATGTTCTCCGCCGCCTACACGGCAAAAACCATCGCCAAAGCCCATGATGGCGATGTCATCATCGCGCACATCAACCAGCCCAGAAAACCGGCAGGGAGTGGCGTGGTGGAGGGCATTCTCGCCCTGGAGGCAAAGGGCTACGGCTTCGTCTGGCTGGACGGGGCACAACCGCAAGCCAGCCATGCAAGGACGGCGCACCGCTGATTTGTCCTGAAACTGGACTCCTGCTCCCATCCTGCAATCATGCTAATCGAAGCGCTCCGAACCAGTGAGGACTCCATGACCCAGCTTTCCAACATGGCCGTGCGCGACATTGAAACGGTCATCCATCCCTACACCAATCTCGCCCGCCACCGCGAGACAGGCCCTCTCATCCTCAACGAGGGCAAGGGCATCTATCTGCATGATGAAAAGGGAAAGCGCTATATCGAGGGCATGGCCGGCTTGTGGTGCACGGCCCTGGGTTACGGCAACATGGAAGTGGCGGAAGCCGGCGCAGAGGCCCTGCGCCGCGTCTCCTTCACCCACGCCTTTTCCGGCAAGTCCCACGATGGCCTGATCGAGCTTTCGGAAAAGCTGAAGGAGATCGCACCCGTTCCCACCTCCAAGGTGCTTTTCGGCTCGTCGGGTTCGGAAGCCAACGACATGCAGGTCAAGCTGACGTGGTACTACAACAATGCCCGCGGCAAGCCTGAGAAGAAGAAGATCATCAGCCGCATCCGCGCCTACCATGGCGTGACCATCGCGTCGGCGTCCCTCACCGGCCTGCCTTGGGTCCATGGCGATTTCGACCTGCCGATCAGGAACGTGCTGCACACCTCCTGCCCGCACTTCTACCGCTTCGGCAAGGACGGCGAGACGGAGGAAGAATTCGCAAGCCGCATGGCCCAGGATCTGGAGGACATGATCCTCCGCGAAGGCCCGGACACGGTTGCCGCTTTCATCGCCGAACCGATCATGGGTGCGGGTGGCGTCATCACCCCGCCCAAAACCTACTTCGACAAGGTGGGCGCCATACTTGAAAAATACGACGTGCGCTTCATTGCCGACGAAGTGATCTGCGGCTTTGGCCGCACCGGCAACTGGTTCGGCACCCAGACCTACAAGATGAAGGCGCATTCCATTTCGATGGCCAAGGCCATCACGTCGGCCTACTTCCCGCTGTCGGCGCTGACGATCGAGGAAGACCTCTATCAGGCGATGCTGGAGCAGAGCCGGAAACTGGGTACCTTCGGCCACGGCTACACCTACACTGCCCATCCGGTGGGCTGCGCCATTGCCCTGAAGGTGATCGAAATCTACCAGCGCGACAAGGTGATGGAGAACGCCGCCAAGGTCTCGAACGTCTTCCAGTCGCGCCTCAAGGCGCTTGCCGATCATCCGCTCGTGGGCGAAGCCCGTGGCGAGGGACTGATCGGTGCCGTCGAACTGGTGGCGGACAAGAAGACGAGGCGCAGCTTCGACTTCAAGAAGGGGGTTGGTCCCACTGCCCTGAAGATGATGGAAGAGATGGGACTGATCGTGCGTAACGTGCAGGACACGATTGCCTTCTGCCCGCCGCTCATCATCACCACGGAAGAAGTCCACGCCATGTTCGACATCGTCGAGAAGGGCCTGGACCAGCTTGAGGGACATGTGCGCAAGGAAAACCTGCGCAGCGCCTGAGCATCCCCTTTCCCAAATGGGCGAACCCGTCCCGGATCTCTCCGGGGCGGGTTCTTCTTGCCGTCTTCACTCAATCGGAACTGTCAGTTCATGCGCTGGGCGCGGAATTCCCAGGGCGTCACCTTTCCGTCCTTGTCAGCGTCGGCGGCAGCAAAGCGAGCCTTGCCGGCAGCCAGGAATTCCTCCTTCGTCACCTTGCCGTCCTTGTTCGCATCCATTTCGGGGAAACGGGCCTTCTTGCGCTCCTGCATCCGGGCCATGCGCTCGGCGTTACGGCCTTCGCCGGGGCCCATGCGAACCGACATGAATTCCGCTTCGGTCACATCACCGCTGCCATCGGCGTCCATTGCAAGGAACACGCCTTCCACGCGGGAGGCGGCTTCGTCATCGCCGATCACGCCATCGCCATTGCTGTCGATCATCTGCATCATGCGCATGCCACGACCACCGTATCCGTGGCCGCCGCCTTCACCCTGACCGCCGCCCCAGCGCGCATGGCGGCCATCGCCGCCGCAATCACCGCGGCCACCGTGACGGCCCTTGCCGTGACCCCACCAGCCCCAGCCTTCGCCACCACCGGCCATGTCTTCCGACATGCCATCGGGAGGACCACCGGGACCGGCATCGCTTTCACCGGCTTGTGCCGGAGGCTGTGGCGGCGTCGGTGTCGCGTTCTGGGCGACGACGGGAACAGCCGCGAGAACAGTTGCGCCGAGCAGCAGGCCGGCGAGGATCTTTGCAGGGGTCTTCATGGGAAGTCTCCATTTGTTGAGATGCCCATAAGACGAAGGCGGCGCGCCATTTCCGTCGGCGGGCCACATTACAAATTGTTCAGAGGGATCAGAGGCGGTCAAGTGCCTGTGAAATATCCGAAATCAGGTCGTTGACGTTCTCCAGTCCGATGGAGAAGCGCACCAGATTGTCGGGAACCGGGCTGTCCGGCCCCTCGATCAGCTTGCGATGCTCGGCGAGGCTTTCCGGCCCGCCGAGAGATGTGGCGGGCGTGATCACCTTCAACAAGGTGCAAAAACGCCTGGCGCCGTCAAAGTCGGTGCGCAGCAGGAAGCTCAACATGCCCCCGTAACCATCGGTCATCTGCCGCCGGGCGATTTCATGGCCGGGGTGCGTTGCAAGTCCGGGATAGAGCACGCGCTCCACTTTCGGATGGCTGGAGAAATGCCGGGCAATCGCCTTGGCATTGGCGGAAGCCTCGCGGTAGCGCACGAAAAGCGTGCGAACCCCGCGCATCAGCAGCCAGCACTCGAAAGGTGCCAGCGGCGCCCCGGTCTTGGTGCGGAGGGCCTGCAACAGCGCCCAGCGTTCATTCGTCTCGCGCGTGATCAGTGTCCCCGCCAGAACGTCCGAATGGCCATTCAGGTACTTCGTGACCGAATGGAAGACATAGTCGGCCCCCAGCGTCAGCGGCCTTGTGGTGACAGCCGCGGTTGCCGTGGCATCGACGCCCAGGATCGCTCCGGCCTCATGGGCAATTGCCGCTGTCTCGGCAATGTCGATCACGTCCCACGTCGGGTTGGAGGGGGTTTCGATCCAGACGAGATCGGTCTTTCCCGGCTGCATCGCTGCACGCAGCGCGGCACTGTCGGTCATGTCGATGAGGGAGAGCGCAATACGGCCCTTGTCGGCAAGCGACTTCAGCCAGACGCGCACGCCATAATACATGTTGACGGGCGCCACCACATGCCCGCCCAGCGGCACCGTATCGACGAGAGAGAAGATGGCGGCGACGCCGGAAGGATATAGCAGGCACCCTGCGCCTTCTTCCAAGGCCGCCAGCAGCGCCTCGGCCTGATAGAGCGTCGGGCTGCCGCCGCGCTGGTAGTCATCCGGGAGGCGCTTTTCATAAGACTCGTCACGGGCAAAGGTCGAGGCCATGTAGATGGGAGGAACGACAGCGCCCGTCGTCGGCTCCACCGCCCGGAAGGCGTGCGCCGCGATGGTTTCCGCTCTCGGCCTCTCGTTAGACATGCTGCCCGCCGTTGATGTGCAGTTCGGCGCCGCTCACATAGGACGACGCATCGGTGCAGAGGAAATAGATGGCCTTCGCCACTTCCTCCGGTTGACCGAGACGGCGCAGCGGAATCTGCGGAATGATCTTCTCGGTGCCGGGAGAGAGGATGCTGGTCTCGATCTCACCGGGTGAAATGGCATTCACGCGAACTCCCAGCGGCCCGAAGTCGTGGGCCATCTCGCGGGTAAGCGCGGCAAGCGCCGCCTTCGACGTGGAATAGGCTGCGCCCGCGAAGGGATGCACCTTTGAGCCGGCGATTGATGTCACGTTCACCACTGCACCCTTGGCCTGCTTCAGTTCATTGAGCAGTCCGCGGGCCAGCATGATGGAGGCAAAGAAGTTGATCTGGAATACGGTCTTCCAGTCGTCTTCGCTGGTATCGATGGAATTCATCCGCGCCCCGCCCGCAAGCTTGGGGCTGATGGCGGCATTGTTGATCAGCGCATCGAGCCGCGAGCCATGAGACTTCAGCTTCTCGCGCATCACGGCAATCGCCTTGTGGGTATCGTCAGACGAGGCGAGATCAACGACGATATGATCTTCGGGTCCGGCATCCCATGGGCAGTCTTCCGGGAAAGGTTGACGCGAACAGGTGATGACGCGCCATCCCGCCGTGGAGAAGCGCTTCACCGTTGCATGGCCGATGCCGCGTGAGGCACCGGTGAGGATCAGGGTCTTGCGGGAGTCAGTCATGGCTCAAGGATATAGCCGCGCCTTGCTCCAATCACCATCAGGCTTTTCGCGGCGGAACACCACGCGGTCATGCAGGCGGAACGGGCGGTCATGCCAGAATTCGATGGAGAGAGGGCGTACCCTGAAGCCGGACCAATAGGGCGGACGCGGCACCTCACCCAGCGCATAGCGGGCCGCTGCCATGGCCACGGCTGTTTCCAGCTCAAATCGCGCCTTCAGCGGCCGCGACTGCTGGGAAGCCCAGGCACCGATGCGGCTGTCCCGCGGACGCGAATTGAAATAGGCATCCGCTTCCGCATCGCTCACCGTTTCCACAAGGCCACGAATGCGCACCTGCCGGCGCAGCGTTTTCCAGTGGAAATTCAGCGCCGCCTTGCCGGTGGAGAGAAGCTCGTGGCCCTTCTGGCTTTCAAAATTGGTGTAGAAGACAAAGCCGCGCTCGGTGAAGTCCTTCAGCAACACCATGCGCACGTTGGGCAGGCCCTCGTCATCGACGGTCGCCAGCGACATGGCATCCGGGTCGTTCGGCTCGGATTTCTTGGCGTCTTCCATCCATTCGCGGAAGAGGCCGAAGGGGTCGGTGCGCTCGGTGAAGCCGAGAGCGGCGGTCAGGGTGGTCAGTTCATTCAGGCTCATGCCCGTACCATAATCACAGGACTGGTCCGCCGTCAGCGCCAGAGAGGGCAAAAAATGGCAGTCCACAGCCAGTTTGGCCCGCTTTTGCAAGCATCTGGATTGTTCCCGGACTTTGTGCCAATAGTCGCCACTCAAGTTCCTTTTTTGGGCGAAGCGATAATCATGAGCAATAACAGGGGTTTGATGGCCGGCAAGCGCGGCCTCATCATGGGCGTGGCCAACAACAGGTCGATCGCCTGGGGCATTGCCAGGGCCTGCGCCGACCAGGGCGCGGAACTGGCCTTCACCTTTCAGGGCGACGCGCTGAAAAAGCGTGTCGAACCGCTTGCAGCCGAAGTGAACTCCCCGATCGTGGTTCCCTGCGATGTGACCGACGCCGCTTCCATCGACGAGACCTTCAAGACGATCGAGAAGGTGTGGGGGAAGCTCGACTTCCTGGTCCATGCCATCGCCTTTTCCGACAAGAACGAGCTGGAAGGCCGCTATGTCGACACCTCGTCGGCCAACTTCGACAAGTCCCTGAACATCTCGTGCTACAGCTTCACCGCCGTGGCCCAGCGCGCCGAAAAGCTGATGAGCGAGGGCGGCTCGATGATCACCCTCACCTACTACGGTGCCGAGAAGTGGATGCCCCATTACAACGTCATGGGCGTTGCCAAGGCGGCGCTGGAAGCATCGGTGCGCTACATGGCCGCCGACCTCGGCCCCAAGAACATCCGCATCAACGCCCTGTCGGCTGGCCCGATCAAGACGCTGGCTGCCGCAGGCATCGGTGACTTCCGCTATATCCTGAAGTGGAACGAGTACAATGCGCCCTTGCGCAAGACTGTCACCATCGAGGAAGTGGGCGATGCCGGGATGTTCCTCTGCTCGAACCTCAGCCGCGGCGTGACCGGCGAAGTGCTGCACGTCGATGCGGGTTACCATGTTGTCGGCATGAAGGTACCAACGGCTCCGGACATGACGCTCAGCAAAGATGGCGATTGATCCCGCTCTCCCCATCATCTACGTCCGCCACGGCGAAACCGACTGGAATGCCCAGGGCCTGATCCAGGGCACCATCGACACCGATCTCAATGAAAAGGGCCATGTGCAGGCGAAGGCCGTCGCCGCACTCTTGGCTACACATCGCAACGACTGGGCCGATTTCGACATCATCGTTTCCCCGCAGCGCCGCGCCCGCCAGACGGCGGAGCATGTGGTCCGCGCACTTGGCCGCAGCATCGACGCGCTCGATCCCAGTGTGCGGGAACTCGGCTTCGGCATCTGGGAGGGGAAGCCCTTCTGGGAGCTGAAAGCCTCTCCCGTCTATCCCGCCGATCCCGAAGCCCGCTTTTTCTGGCGCCCGGAAGGTGGCGAAAGCTATGAAGATGGCGTGGCCCGCGTGAACGCCTGGCGCGCCGCCCTCACCCGCCCCACCCTCGTCATTTCGCATGGTGCCGTCGGACGTTGCCTCATGGGGGCGGTTGCGGGCCTCGGCCCCCGTGAACTGGTCAGCCTCGCCACGCCCCAGGGCGCCTACTGCCGGCTGGAGAACGGCAGCATCAGCTGGTTTGACGGTGTGAACGATCCCGCCTAATCAGTCCCCATGTCGCACAACACATTCGGCCACCTCTTCCGCGTCACCACTTTCGGTGAAAGCCACGGACCTGCCATCGGCGCAATCGTCGATGGCTGCCCGCCGGGGCTGCCGCTGAGCGAAGCCGACATCCAGGGGTTTCTCGACAAGCGCCGTCCCGGGCAATCCCGCTTCACCACGCAACGGCAGGAGCCGGACGCGGTGAAGATCCTCTCCGGCGTCTTCGAGGACGATCGCAGCAACGGCCAGCGCACGACCGGCACGCCGATCATGCTGATGATCGAGAATGTCGATCAGCGCTCGAAGGACTACAGCGAGATCCGCGACAAATACCGCCCCGGCCATGCCGACCTCACCTATGACGCGAAATACGGCATTCGCGACTACCGCGGCGGGGGACGCTCGTCAGCCCGCGAAACGGCAAGCCGCGTGGCGGCAGGCGCCGTGGCCCGCAAGGTCATTCCCGGCATCACCATCCGGGGCGCACTGGTGCAGATGGGACCGCACAGGATCGACCGCAAGAACTGGGATTGGAGCGAGGTGGACCGCAATCCGTTCTTCTGCCCGGACGCGGCGGCGGCCCGGATGTGGGAAGACTATCTCGACGGGGTGCGCAAGTCAGGCTCCTCCATCGGCGCGGTCATCGAAGTGACGGCCTCAGGCGTGCCGGTCGGATGGGGTGCGCCCATCTACGGCAAGCTCGACAGTGAACTGGCTTCCGCCATGATGAGCATCAATGCCGTGAAGGGTGTGGAAATCGGCGCAGGCTTCGCCGCTGCGGCCCTCTCGGGTGAAGACAACGCCGACCAGATCCGCATGCGCCACGGCAAGGCGGAATTCCTCTCCAACAACGCGGGCGGCATCCTGGGCGGCATCTCGACGGGGCAGGACATCGTGGTGCGTTTCGCGGTGAAACCCACCTCCTCCATTCTCACACCCCGCCAGAGCATCACCAGATCGGGTGAAGAGGCGGATGTCTTCACCAAGGGGCGTCATGACCCCTGCGTCGGCATCCGCGCCGTTCCGGTGGGCGAGGCCATGATGGCGATCGTTCTCGCCGACCAGTTCCTGCGCCATCGCGGGCAAGTGGGCTGAACACTCAGCGACGCGTTGCGGTCATCAAGGCCCGCGCCACCCCGTATGACACCGGGATTGCAAGAACAAATCCGGCAGCCGCCGCCGCGATCAGCGGCATTGCCGTTGCATCCATGCGCATGGTCAGAACCGCAACAACGGCGGCACCCATCAGGGTCGTGCCGATGATGGCAAACAGCATCAACGTCAGGCGAAGCATCCGTAACTCCTCTTGTTATATTAGACATCGCTAATATAATGAGAAGCGGCCTCCGTTCCCGTTGACCTGGATCAAACCCGGGTTGCGGCGGCGCGTCACGCCGAAGCAGGAGCTTTCTCAGTCCTTGCGGGCCGCGACGAGGAACTCCCTGTTGCCGTCGCCGCCCTCGACCGGCGATGGCACAAGCCCAAGCACCGTCCACCCCGACGCGACAAGGAATTCAGAGATGGCGGTGCAGGTCTCGGCATGCAGTAGCGTATCGCGCACCACGCCACCTTTCCCCACGCCCTGACGCCCCACCTCGAACTGCGGCTTGATGAGCGCGACCAGTTCCGTGCCCGGCCTCACAAGGGCCAGCAAGGGCGGCAAGGCAACCCGAAGCGAAATGAAACTCACGTCACTCACAATCAGGGCAACGTCTTCCGGCACATCTCCGGCCGTCACGTTTCTGGCATTCAGCCCTTCCTTCAAGGTCACGCGCGGGTCTTGTGCAAGGGCCGGAACCATTTGGCCGTGCCCCACGTCGATTGCCGTCACATGCCGGGCGCCGCGCTCCAGCAGCACCTGCGTGAAGCCTCCTGTTGACGCCCCAAGATCGACACAGGATTTCCCTTTGGGATCAATCGGAAATGCCTCAAAGCTGCAAAGCAGCTTCAAGGCGGCCCGCGACACGTAGTGGGCACTGTCATCAGCCAGGGCCAGCACGTCGCCATCGGCAATCATCTGGGATGGCTTTCGCGCCGCCTCGCCATTCACGCGCACGCTTCCCCGCAACACGGCATCCCGTGCCCGCGCCCGGCTCTGCACCAGACCGCGCGAGACAAGCGCCTCGTCAAGCCGTCGTGACGTCACTCGACATCAAGGGGCGCACGGCCCGTGGGATTGCCTTTCGGGTCGAGCGTGATCTTCTCGATCCGGGCTTCAGCCTCGCGCAGCTTGGCCTCGCAATGCTTGCGCAACATCTCGCCGCGTTCGTAGATCCTGATCGACTCTTCCAGTTCCACGCGCCCGCCTTCAAGACGCGCCACGATCTCTTCCAGCGCGGCAAGCGCCTTCTCGAAGGAGAGCGCAGCAATGTCGTCGGGTGTGGTCATGACTCGTCCTCATCCTCTTCAGCCTGATCAAGCGCCGCAGCCAGTGTTTCACCATGCATCAGGGCATGAAGGTGAACCCCTGCCGAGCCGGCCAGTCCCTGAAGGTCATAGCCGCCTTCCAGGACCGAAACAACGCGGCCGCGTGCGTGGCTATCGGCCAGTTCCATCAGCCGCAGCGTGGCCCAGGCGAAATCCTCTTCCGTGAGTTCGAGGCTTCCCAGCGGGTCGCGCACATGGGCGTCGAAGCCCGCCGAGATGATGACCAGATCCGGCGCAAATGAATCCAGCGCAGGAAGGATGATGCTGTTCATGGCCTCGCGGAACTCGACCCCGCCATCCCCGGCCCGCAGCGGCGCGTTGAAGATGTTGCCCACGCCCGTTTCGCTCACCGCTCCCGAACCGGGATAGAGCGGCATCTGGTGGGTGGAACCGTAGAACATGTTCGGGTCGGCCCAGAAGATGTCCTGCGTGCCATTGCCATGGTGGACATCGAAATCGACAACCGCCACCCGTTCCGCATCATATCGTTGCCGGGCATGATACGCCGCAACCGCCGCCTGGTTGAAGAAGCAGAAGCCCATGGCCCGGTTCTGCTCGGCATGATGGCCGGGCGGGCGCATGGCGCAGAAGGCATTGTCGGCCTCGCCCCGGAATACCGCATCGACGGCTGCTGTCGCCGCACCCACCGCGCGGAGAGCGGCCTCCAGGGTGTGGGCCGACATCACGGTATCGGCATCGATGTACTCAAAGCCGCTCTCTGGCGCGACGGCCATGATCTTCTGCACATGTTCCGGAGAGTGCGCCATGAGCAACTGCTGCTCGATGGCGCGCGGCGCCTCGCGGCGCACCACACCGGCGAAATGGGGCGACTCCAGCACCGAATAGACGGCCTTGATCCGGTCAACCCGCTCCGGGTGGCCGGGAGGCGTTTCGTGGCGCAGGCTGGAACGGTGCGTGTAAACGAGGGTGGTCATGGCCATGGTGTAGCCGAGGCAGCGCCCCGCTGCTATAGCGCCCGCATGCAACGGAACGACGATATCGCACACGCGGCGGCTGTGCTGCGCCAGGGGGGCCTCGTGGCCTTCCCCACCGAGACGGTTTACGGCCTCGGCGCGGACGCATGCAACGATACGGCCGTGGCGCAGGTCTTTGCCGCCAAGGGCAGGCCGCAGTTCAATCCCCTCATTGCCCATGTGGCCGACCTCGCCGCAGCGGAGAAGCTGGGACAGTTCCCTCCGCTCGCCCGCAAGCTCGCCCAGGCGTTCTGGCCGGGTCCGCTCACCCTCGTGGTGGAACGCACCGCCGATTGCCCCGTGTCGCGGCTGGCGTCAGCCGGTCTCACCTCGCTGGCCCTGCGGGTTCCTTCCCATCCGGTCGCCATTGCGCTGCTCCACGCCTTCGGCGGGCCGATCGTCGCCCCCAGCGCCAATGCATCAGGCCGCATCAGCCCCACCACTGCCGCGCATGTTCGTGCCTCGCTTGGAAGCGGCGTCGCCATGATCCTCGATGGCGGGCCATCGAAGGTAGGCGTTGAATCAACCGTCGTCAGCTTCCTGGATGACGTGCCGCGCCTGCTCCGCCCCGGTGGCCTCAGCCGCGAGCAGATCGAAACCTGTCTGGGCGTTCCGCTTGCCTCGGCCACGGCGGGTCCGCTCCATGCGCCCGGACAACTCGAAAGCCATTACGCACCGCGTGCCACGCTCCGTCTCAATGCCATCGCTCCGGAGGCAGGCGAAACCTACCTGGGCTTTGGCGGCAATGCCCACGGGCCGCATACGCTTTCCGCGCGCGGTGACCTGATCGAGGCTGCCGCCAATCTCTTCGGCAAGCTGCATGAAATCGACGCCACGGCAAAGGCCATCGCCGTTGCCCCCATCCCCGAAAGCGGATTGGGGGAAGCGATCAATGATCGCCTCCGCCGGGCTGCGGCTCCCCGGCCATGAACGGATAGCCATGAGCGGACACCCATGACCAAGCGCCCCTCTCCCGAAACCCTCGCCCGCTTCACCGCCATCGTTGGCGAGAAA
The DNA here is from genome assembly GCA_016792865.1 of Hyphomicrobiales bacterium. Classification (GTDB taxonomy): domain Bacteria; phylum Pseudomonadota; class Alphaproteobacteria; order Rhizobiales; family Aestuariivirgaceae; genus Aestuariivirga. The sequence continues at coordinate 33,837 of JAEUMJ010000016.1, forward strand.
GGCGTTCTCCGGGATCCGATCGAACAACGGCCTTACCTGGAGGAATGGCGGAACCTCTGGCACGGCAAGACGCCGCTCATCCTGAGGCCCGCCAGCACGGAAGAAATCTCGCGCATCATGGCGCTCGCCTTCGAGACAGAAACGGCCATCGTTCCCCAATCCGGCAATACCGGATTGGTGGGCGGGCAGATTCCCGATCCCGACGGCAGCGAGGTGGTGCTTTCCCTCGACCGCATGACCCGCATCATCGCCGTGGATGCCGAAGACTTTTCCATCACCGTCGAGGCGGGCGCAACGCTGGCCTCGGTGCAAGCGGCGGCACTGGAGCATGACCGGCTTTATCCCCTCTCGCTCGCCTCTGAAGGTTCGTGCCGCATCGGCGGCAATCTCGGCAGCAATGCAGGCGGCGTGAACGTGATCGCCTACGGTAATGCGCGGGATCTTTGCCTGGGTCTTGAAGTCGTGCTTGCCGACGGCCGCGTGCTCAATCAGCTTCGCGCCTTGCGCAAGGACAATACGGGATACGACCTGCGCAACATCTTCATTGGCAGCGAAGGCACGCTTGGCATCATCAGCAAGGCGGTGCTGAAGCTCTTCCCGCGCCCGCGCCGCCATGACACGGCCTTCATCGCCGTGCCCTCGCCGGATGCGGCGATCACGCTGCTGTCACGCTTCAGGCAACGCGCCAACAACAGCGTCGTAGCCTTTGAATTGATTCCGGAAATCGCCATTGCCTTCGTGACCCGGCACATGGGGGTGCGCAGCCCCTTGCCGCAAGCATCACCCTGGTTCGTGCTCGCCGAATTTGCCGACGCCGCCGAGACGGCGATGGAAGCCGCGCTTGCGGAAGCCATCGAGGAAGGTCTCGCCAGTGATGCGGCTGTTGCGCAGAATGAGACGCAACGCCTCGCCTTCTGGGAATTGCGCGAGAAGCTGTCGGACTCCCAGAAATACGAAGGCGGCTCGATCAAGCATGATGTCTCGGTGCCGGTGTCGCGCATTCCCGCCTTCATCGCAGCGGCCATCCCTGCGGTCGAGCACTTCATGCCAGGGTGCCGCTTCATGTGCTTCGGCCACGTCGGCGACGGCAACCTTCACTTCAATGTGTCGCAGCCCGTGGGAATGGACAAGCAAGCCTATCTCGACCGCTGGCCGGAGATGAGCCGCATCGTGCATGACGTGGTGCTCGCCCATGGCGGCTCCATCTCGGCTGAACATGGCATCGGGCAATTGAAGCGCGAGGACATGCGCCGCATCAAGTCAGCAACCGAACTCGACCTGATGCGCGGCCTCAAACGCATGCTGGACCCGAAGGGCATTCTCAACCCCGGCAAGGTCTTGCCGGACCCCTGACCCTTAGAGCAGGCTCATCTGGCCACCGTTCGATTGCGGCGGCGGAGGGGCCTTCGGCTTTGGCGGCGGCGCGTTGCGGGCAATCACCGTCGGCTCCATGACAAAGTAATCATCCGCAGCGGGGCGCAGGAGCGGCACGATCTTCTCGGCATTCTCGTCGGCGCAATCGAGCCACAGCGCGAAGTCATTGGGGTGGATGATGACGGGGCTGCGCGTGTGAATCGTCGCGACCAGGGCATTGGCCTCCGTCGTGATGATCGCAGCGGATTCCAGTTCCGAGCCGTCGGCCCCCATCCAGTGTTCCCAGATTCCGGCAAAAGCCATCAGGCCATCGTCTGGCCGATGGATGAAGTAGGGCTTCTTCCTGCCCGGCACATCGCCTTCCCATTCGTAGAAGCCATCCGCCGGAATGAGGCAGCGGCGGCGGCGGATGGCATTGCGGAAGGTTGGCTTTTCCAGGACCGTTTCCGACCGCGCATTGATCAGGGGCTTCCCCGGCGCCACGTCCTTTGCCCAAGCCGGGACAAAGCCCCAGCGCACCAGGGCGAAATGCCGGTTGTCCCGCCCCTGCCGCACAACCGCCATGGGGCCACCGGGGGTGACATACTGGCGTGGCGGAAAGTCGGGCTCCTCAAGATAGTTGAAAAGCGTCCGTGTCTCTTCCGGTGAGCGCCTGAAACTGTAAAGTCCGCACATGGCACCAGAGTCTAGCAGCACCTCCACCCTCATCAAAGCAGCCTCGGCGTGCGTCTGGCATGACGGCAAGGTGCTCCTGGCGCGCCGCGGCAAGACCCTCGGAAAAGGCACCTGGGCCTTTCCCGGCGGGCGCGTCGAACCTGGGGAAACGGCTCTCGAAGCGGCTCACCGGGAACTGATGGAGGAAACCGGAGTGACGGCCGATCTCCGGCAAATGATCGGGGAATTCCGGATCACCACTCCGGAGGCCCACTTCCACATCATCAGCTTCACCGGCTTCTACCTGTCGGGCGAAGCCGTTGCAGCCAGTGATAGTGATGCGGTTGCATGGGTGGCGCCGGACGAGCTTCACGCCTATCGACTTTCGCAGAACATCGAGGCTGCGGTGAAACGGGCGCAGATATTGCTATCGCTTTGAGGAAAAATCTCTTTTCGGCGTTAACCTTCAATTAAGGGATGACTCGCTGGCCCGGCATGAACTGCTAAGGTCAACACACCGACGACGAACTGCTGACCTCTTCCGTGACCATGCTCAAGCTCGAACAAAAGTCTGCCGCTTCCATGCCTTCGAAAGACGCAAAACAAGTGGCACTGCGATACATTCTCGAAGCTTGGGAAGAAGCCGTCTATGACGGCCTTGATCCCGATGCGGTGGCCACCGCCGCGATCTTTGCGGCCCTTTCCGACATGATCGCCGTTTATGGCGAGGAACCTGTTGCCCAGATGTGCGCCCGCTTGCCGGAGCGCATCCGCCACGGTGAGTTCACCGTGATGAAGACGAAGCAGTAATCAGATATCCATCATCATGAAGGTGCTGTTGGGGTCGGGCTTGTAGCCTGCGAACGGTGCGCATTCACTGAAGCCGTGGCGTGCATAGAGTGCGCGTGCGGGCGCGAAGAAATCGAACGATCCGGTTTCGAGATAAAGCCGCGAAAGTCCTGCGGTCTTCGCCTCATGCAGCAGGTGCTTCAGGATCGCCGAGCCGACCCCTGCCCGTCGCGCCGTTTTCAACGTATGCATGGACTTGATCTCGCCCTCGCTCGCCGACATGCGTTTCAATGCGCCCACGCCCATCAGCGTGTCGCCGTCCCACGCCGACCAGAAGGAGATATCCGGTTCCTTGAGGCGCGACAGGTCGAAGACGTGCGCCGAGCCTTTCGGCGTCACCGAGATATTCGTGTCGAAGTGATAGCGCAGCATCGCAACCACCTGCTCGTGATCAAGCCCGCCCTTTTCAATCCGTAACATGCCGTTCCCCTCACACCACAAAGATCAGGTATTTCGCGCCGTCTGCAGAAGCCGCGAAGGCCGTGGCGCCGAAAAGCTTGACGCGCAGGCTGTCGCCGGCGCGAAGATCGAAGGATTGCCCGCCGGATGAAAAGGTCATCGCGCCCGCCAGCATCACGAAATAATGTTCGATGCCGCTGCGCGGCTCCCGGTCATAGGTGATCGTCGCTCCGGGCTGCAATTCGCCCTGCACCACTTCGCCGGCAAAGCCCTGGGCGGGCGGAAGCACGGCGCGGCGCGTGAAACCGGACTTGCGGTCGTGCCAGACAGGCTGGTCCTTTGCCCGCAGGACAGCCGCCCCTTCGCCCTCCACCATCAGCATCAGGCGCGACATGGTGAGCCCATAGGCCGCGCACAGCCGCCCCAGCACCTGCGCCGTAGGGCTGACCTCCGCGTTCTCCAGCCGCGAAAGCGTGGCCCGGCTGACGCCACTGTCCTCGGCCAATGCCTCCAGTGAAAGGCCGCGTTCCATCCGCAGCGCCTTCAACCGGTCGGCCAGTTTGCGGTCTGAAACATCTCCGTCCATATTCGGGAAAATCTCCCAAATATGAGAACAAGTCAAGTCCCCGGATCGAGGTTCAGCCGCGCACGTCCACCACGACGCGGCCCCGGGTCTTGCCTGCAACGATGTCGGCGGCGACGCGCGGCACGTCATCGAGCTTCACATGGGTCGTCAGGGCTTCGAGCTTGCTCCTGTCGAGGTCGCGCGCAATGCGTTGCCAGCAGGCAATGCGGCGCGGCTGCGGCGTGGTCACGGAGTTCACGCCGACAAGCTTCACGCCACGCAGGATGAAGGGCGCAACGGTGGTCGGAAGGTCCATGCCGCCCGCCAGCCCTGTCGCTGCCACCGTGCCTTCCGGCAGCACCTGTGAAATCGCATTGGCCAGCATGACCGAACCGACCGTATCGACAACACCGGCCCAGCGCGCCTTGGCGAGCGGCTTCACCGGCCCCTGAAGCTCCTTGCGGTCGATGATCGACGCTGCACCCAGCCCCTTGAGGAAGGCTTCTTCTTCCGGCCGTCCCGTTGCGGCCACGACCGTGAAGCCGAGCTTGGACAGGATGGCCACCGCCGTCGAGCCGACGCCACCCGCCGCTCCCGTGACCAGCACTTCACCTTGCGCGGGCTGCACGCCCTGCTCTTCCAGCGCCATCACGCAGAGCATGGCGGTATAGCCCGCCACGCCAACGGCCATGGCATCTGCGGTGGAGAAGCCCGCCGGAAGGGGCACCAGCCAGTCGCCATTCACCCGCGCCACTTCCGAAAAGCCGCCATAGTGACCTTCGCCCACGCCCCAGCCGCCCAGCACAACCTTGTCACCCGGCTTCCACTGCGGGTGCGAGGACGTGCGCACCGTGCCCGCAAGATCAATGCCCGGAATGAGCGGCCAGCGCCGGATGATCGGCCCCTTGCCCGTGATCGCGAGGCCATCCTTGTAGTTCACCGAGGAGTGGGCGACATCGATGGTGACATTGCCTTCCATCAGGTCGGCTTCCGTGAGGCGGACGAACTCCACCTTCTGTCCATCATCTGTCTTGCTTACAAGAATGGCGCGAAACGTATCGGTCACTTCACTTCTCCGGTATCAAGGCTTCAATGAATTTTGCGGGTTGCCCCGTGGCTGGCCCCATGATCTCGCCCTGCCACATCACGCAGTGCCCGCGCACGAACGTGCCCACGGGCCAGCCGATCACGCGCTCGCCATCGTATGGCGTCCATTTGCTGCGGCTCTCGATCCACGCATCGCGGATCGTCTCCGTCCGCGAAAGATCGACGATGGTGAAGTCTGCATCATAGCCTTCCATGATGCGCCCCTTGCGCGACAGGCCGAAGATGCGCTGCGGGCCGTGGGAGGTGAGATCCACGAAACGTTCGAGGCTGAGGCGGCCATGGTTCACATGCGTCAGCATCACCGGCACCAGGGTTTGCACGCCGGTCATTCCGGAGGGCGACTGCGGATAGGGCTTGGCCTTCTCTTCCAGCGTGTGCGGCGCGTGATCAGACCCCAGAACATCCACGAGGCCGGAATTGATGGCGGACCACAGGCCCTCGCGGTGACGCTTGTCGCGCACGGGGGGATTCATCTGGATCCGCGTGCCGAGCCGTGTGTAGTCATCGGCAGAGAGGGTCAGATGGTGGGGAGTCACTTCCACCGTCGCCACATCACGATGGGCAGCGAGCAGCGGCAATTCCTGCGCCGTCGAGACATGCAGGATATGGATGCGCTTGCCGTGCTTGCGTGCGATGCGCAGAAGCCGGGTCGTGCACAGCACCGCGGCCTCGACATCGCGCCAGACGGGGTGGCTCGACGCATCGCCGGCCACCTGATGGCCGACGCGCTCCCGCAGGCGGAACTCGTCTTCGCTGTGGAACGCCGCACGCCGCGACAGGCGGGAAATGATGTCATCGAGGCCGCCGTCGTCATCCACCAGAAGATCGCCGGTCGAGGAGCCGGCAAAGACCTTGATCCCTGCCGAGCCTTCCAGCCTTTCAAATGTCCCGATGTCCTGGACATTCTCGCGCGTCCCGCCCACGTAGAACGCAAAGTCGCAGAACATGCGGTTCCGGGCGCGGGCCACCTTGTCGGCCAGGGCTTCGGCGCTTGTCGTGGTCGGCTTGGTATTGGGCATCTCAAAAACCAGGGTCACGCCACCGGCAACGGCGGCGCGACTGCCCGATTCAAGGTCTTCCTTGTGGGTGGGGCCGGGTTCACGGAAATGCACCTGGCTGTCGATCACGCCCGGCAGGATATGCAACTTCCGGCAATCCCGAACAGCCGCGGCCACAAGCCCGGAGACATCACCCACGGCCACAATCCGGCCCTTGTCCACAGCAATGTCGCGAATCCCCACGCCATCCTGATTGACCACCGTTCCGCCCTTGAGGATGAGATCAACCTGACGTGACATTGCCGGCCTTTCTTGATTGCGGTTCAAGGCTTTCGTAAAGATGTTGTTCAACCGACGCAAGGCACATGGCTTCACCCTTCGCAGCACAAATTCTCCCCTCCCGCGCCGTCATCCGGCTTGCGGGCGAAGCACCGCTGGAATTCCTCCACAACCTGCTCACCTGCCAGCTTGCGGGAATGCCGGAGCGGACCTGGGCCTATGGCGCCCTGCTCTCGCCGCAGGGCAAGATCCAGCATGATGTCTTCGTCATCCACGAGGGCGGAACGGTGTTCGTGGATTGCGCTGCATCGCAGGTTGCGGGTCTGATGCAGAAGCTGAAGCTCTATCGCCTCCGTGCGCGGATCGAAATCACGCCCGACGACAGCCTCGCCGTTTCGGTCGGAAGCGAGGAAGGACTGGCTGCAACCGATCCACGCCTCGCGGCGATGGGCCTTCGTGCCATCACCGGCGCCCGATCCCTTCCGGCCGGGGAAGGCCACGACGAAGCCCGCATCGTCAATGGACTGGCCGACAGCGACGACGACATCGGCGAGAACCAGCTCTTCCCCCACGAAGCCAACTTCGACTTCCTGCATGGTGTCAGCTTCTCGAAGGGCTGCTACATCGGCCAGGAGGTTGTCTCCCGCATGCAGCATCGCGGCACGGCAAGGAGCCGCATCCTGCCTGTCCGGGCGGAACAGTCACTTCCCGCCAAGGGCACCACGATCAGGAGCGGCGAAACACTGGTGGGCGAAATGCTGTCGTCCCGCGGGCCGCTGGGCCTTGCGCTCGTCCGCCTCGACAGGCTGGCAGAAGCATCTGCGCCACTGCTGACAGATGCTGTCAGGTTGACGGTGCAGAAGCCGGCCTGGATGCCTCTTTCCATCACCAGTGCGGACTCCTGAAATGACCCTCGAACCCCACACCGACGGCAAATACCGCTGCCCGTGGTGCGGCACCGACGAACTCTATGTGCATTATCACGACACCGATTGGGGGGTGCCGGAATACGATTCCCGCGCACTGTTCGAGAAGCTCATTCTCGATGGCTTCCAGGCCGGGTTGTCGTGGATCACCATCCTCCGCAAGCGCGAGAATTTCCGCGCCGCGTTCGATGGCTTCGATCCTGAACGGATTGCAGGCTACGACGGCCGCAAGATCGAGGCGCTGATGGCCGACACGGGCATCGTGCGCAACAGGCTCAAGATCGAGGCCGCAATCACCAGCGCACAAGCCTATCTCCGGATCGATGACTTCTCAGGCCATCTCTGGGGATTCATTGACGGCAAGCCCGTTCAGAACCGGGTGACCAGCCTCAAGCAGGTGCCTGCCGAAACACCCCTGGCGCAGAAAATCTCCAAGGATCTGAAAAAGCGCGGATTCCGTTTCGTTGGCCCCACCATCGTCTATGCCTTCATGCAGGCTTGCGGATTGGTGAACGATCACCTCGTGCAATGTCACCGCCATGAAGCCGTGAAGAAACTGGCCAGATGAACGCCACCCCGCCCCGCGCATGGCAACGCATGTTGTCGGGCCGGAGGCTCGACCTGCTGGACCCCTCGCCGCTCGACATCGAGATTGCCGACATCGCCCACGGCCTCGCCCGTGTGGCCCGCTGGAACGGACAGACCCATGGTGACCACGCCTTCTCGGTGGCCCAGCACTGTGTGACGGTGGAAGCCATTTTCGCCCATCTCAATCCGGCTGCGACAACGGCTGAACGCCTGATCGCGCTGCTGCACGATGCGCCGGAATACGTGATCGGCGACATGATCTCGCCGTTCAAGGCTGCCCTCGGCGTTGACTACAAGGCGTTCGAGAACCGCTTGCTGTCCGCCATTCATCTCCGCTTCGGACTGCCCGCTGCGCCCCGCGCCGAGCTGGTGGACCAGATCAAGCATGCGGATCGGGTGGCTGCCTATCTCGAAGCCACGCAGTTGGCGGGCTTCTCGGTTGAGGAAGCCCGCCGGTTCTTCGGCAGTCCCAAGGGCCTCACCGGCCTCGCTGCGGAATACAGCCATGGCCTTTCACCCTTGCCTCCGACCAAAGCCGCATCGCAATATCTCGCCGCTTTCGCCACATTGCAGGGCAAGCCATGATCATTGTGACCAGCCTTCGCGACTCGCACGCGCAACTTGCCGCGCATCGGGCAACACGCGCGATCAGCATCCTCAGTCCTGACACGCCCCATCCGGATTTTCCGGTGCTGCAGCAGGGCCAGCACCTCCGCCTCACCTTTCATGACGTGATTGCCGACGGCGGCGGCCTGCAAGGCCCGCAAATGCGTGACGCAGAGCGTCTGGTGCAATTCATCTCCGGCTGGGATCAGCAAGCGCCGCTGCTCATTCATTGCTGGGCGGGAATCAGCCGCTCCACGGCGGCAGCCTTCGCCGCCATGTGCCTGTTGCGGGAAAAGGAAGACGAGGCCGACCTGGCAAACGAGTTGCGGGACGCATCGCCATCGGCCACCCCGAACCGGCTGATCGTTTCTCAGGTGGATGACATCCTCGGCCGCAAGGGCCGCATGGTGAAAGCCATCGCCGCAATCGGGCGCGGCGCCGACGCCTTCGAAGGCACTCCCTTCATCGTCCGGACTAGAAGCTGAGCGGCGGAACGCATCTTTGCGGTCATCCCCATGGACGGAAACGGAAAAAGGCGCCACAGGGGCGCCCTTGAAACGTCCGGATGATTCCCCGGCGCGAGGCCTTAGCCGTTGGTGTAGAAGATGTGGGTGCCGATCTTGACCAGCTTGCGCATCGACTTGGCCCAGCGCGGCTTCACGTAATCGGCATGATAGTTGGTCGCCGTGCTCATGGCCGACCCCATGTTCACGTCACCGCTGATCGCCTTCTGGGCGATTCGCTTCGAGCGGGCCCATGCTGCGGGGCTTTTCACGTCGTCCGGAAGACCGTCACAGGCAAAGGAGAACTGGCAGGAGTTGCGCCGCTGCGAACCCTGATAGACGACTCCGCAAATGGTCTTGGGATAGGCCGGGTTCTTGGTCCGGTTGAGAATGACCTTCGCCACCGCCAACTGACCCATTTCCGATTCCGACCGCGCCTCAAAGTAGACGGCACGGGCGAGGCAGTTTTCCTCTGCAAGCTGAATGCGGCGCTTTGCCAGTTCCTGCTTCTTGCTGGATTTCGAGGCGCCGGGCGCGCCAATGGCCACACCATTGTTCTCGGCGGCAAGCGCCAGGCGCTTCACGGCCTTGGCGGACACGTCCTGCTCGGCTTTCAGGTTGATCGAAGCCGGCTCGATATGAATGAGCTTGTCCTTGGCACCCTTTTTCTTTGCACCCGGCTGGGCCGGATCCGTTTCAGCCAGCATGGCAGAACGTGGGCTGTCAGGAACGAAAAGGTCACCCTTGCCGTCAGGCTGCACGGTTTGCTTGCGCAACTGCGCCAGGGCGGCGGATTGGAAGGTTTCGCTTTCCGGAAGAAGCGAACTCTTGCTCGCCAGTTCGGTGGTCTGGGGAAGCGAGGGAATGCCCGGAACGGAAACGATCGAGGCTTCTGCCGTGTGGGCCGATGCATTGCGGCCAATGTAATGGCCGGCAAACGCGAAAGCGGCGATCAGCATGATGCCGCCCAGGACGATCGGCGAATATTCAGAGAGTGCGCTACGAGGCTCTTCGAGCTCCAGGTCAAAGGAGTCGTCAACCCAAGATCGCCGCCCGCGATATTCTGGTGCCCTCAACTTCCCGCTCCGACTTCTATAAGACCGACCTCCCGTAGAGGAGCCTCCGGCCTGTTACCAGTACATTACAACGATCTCCGTTTACCACAGGTTAACCACGTCGGGCAACCTCAAATGGCCTCCGGACGGCCACTTTTTTGTCCAAAGTGGGGTATGGTTAACCCCATGGAATTCCGGGCTTATGTGCTTATTTCTGCGATGAAAGTCTGAGGTACGCCTGGGCTGCGGCAAGGCGCGCGATGGGCACGCGGAAGGGCGAGCAGGACACATAATCCAGCCCCTCTGACTCACAGAAGGCAATCGACGTTGGATCGCCGCCATGCTCGCCGCAGATGCCCAGATGGATGTCGGCGCGGCCTTTCCTGCCCCTCTCCACGGCCAGATGCACCAGTTCGCCAACGCCATCCACGTCCAGCGTGACGAAGGGATCGGCAGGAAAGATTCCCTTGGAGGCATACTCGCCGATGAAGCGGGCGCTGTCGTCGCGGCTGATGCCGAAGGTCGTCTGCGTCAGGTCATTGGTGCCGAAGGAGAAGAACTCCGCCGATTGCGCGATGTCGTGGGCCTTCAGGGCGGCGCGCGGCAGTTCGATCATCGTGCCCACGAGATAGGTGAAGGCCAGCCCGGTTTCGCGCTGCACGTCGGAAGCAGCGGCGTCGATCCGCGCACGCACCAGATCAAGCTCGGCGCGGGAAACGACCAGCGGCACCATGATTTCCGGAATGGGCGGCCTGCCCGTCTTCCGGGCCACATCGGCAACCGCCTCGAACACCGCCCGCGCCTGCATATCAACGATTTCCGGGTAGCTCAGGAGAAGGCGCACGCCGCGATGGCCCAGCATGGGGTTCTGCTCACGCAGGTCCATGATGCGGCGGCGCAGGAGCACCGCATCGGCATTCAGAACCCTGGCCAGGGCTTCGATGTCGCCCACGTCCTCCGGCAGGAATTCGTGAAGCGGCGGATCCAGCAGGCGAAGCGTGACCGGCAGGCCGGCCATGATTTCAAAGAGTGCCGCAAAGTCTGCCCGCAGCATGGGCAGCGCCTTTGCCAGCGCGTCGCGGCGGTCCCGCTCCCGGTCGGCAAGGATCATCTCGCGAATGGCCACGAGGCGCTCGCCTTCGAAGAACATGTGTTCGGTCCGGCACAGGCCAATGCCCTCCGCGCCGAAGTCCCGCGCCATGCGGGCATCCTGTACCGTTTCGGCATTGGCCCGCACCATCATCCGGCGATGGCGGTCGGCCCAGGTCAGCAGCGTGGCAAAGTTGCCGGAAAGCTCTGGCTGGCGGATATCGACGGTGCCCTTCAAGACCTGCCCCGTGGCACCATCGAGCGTGATGATGTCGCCGCGCTTCAGCGTCACCCCGGGTGCACTCAGGGTGCCGAGCTTGGCATCGATGCGCAGTGCCGACGCCCCCGACACGCAGGGCTTGCCCATGCCGCGCGCAATCACCGCCGCATGGGAGGTCATGCCGCCGCGCGTGGTGAGCACGCCTTCTGCCGCGTGCAGGCCGCGGATGTCCTCCGGCAGTGTTTCGGGCCTGACCAGGATGACGCGCACGCCATCGGCAGCAAGGGCGCGGGCCTCCTCGGCATCGAATATGATGGCGCCGGAAACCGCCCCCGGCGAGGCCGGAAGGCCGGAGGCCACAACCGTGCGTTTGGCATCGGGGTCTATGGTGGAGTGCAGCAACTGATCGAGCGACAGGGGATCGATGCGCAGCAGCGCCTCCTCCTCGCTCATGGCCCCGGACTTCACGAAGTCGGTGACGATCTGCAACGAGGCGACCGTGGAGCGCTTGCCGGGCCGCGCCGAAAGGAACCAGAGGCGATCATGCTCCACCGTGAACTCAACCTCGACGGCATCGCGAAGCCGGGCTTCAAGTGCGGCAACGCCCTGCTCCAGCGCCGAATAGGTCGCGGGCATCAACGCCTGCAAAGAGTCGGAACCGCCATTGTGCAGCGGCAGGATGGGCCGGAGCCGGGCCGCCAGATCAGGCCCCTGTGCCTGCGGCAGGAATTCGCCCGCCATCGCCGCAATGCCCGTCTGCGGATGGCGCGACCAGGCGCGGCCAACACCGCTGTGATCACCCGCATTGCCAAACACCATCACCTGAATGATGAGGGCAAGACCGGCATCTTCGGGCGCACCGTGAATCTTGCGTTGCGTCTTGGCGCGGGGTGCATTCCACACCCGCGCCATGGCTGCGAGTGTCGTGAACAACTGCTGGCGCACATCCTCCTGGAAGGCTTCGCCATTGTTGCTCTCGAATTGCGCCTTGAAGCGCAGGGCGATTTCCCTTGCATCCGATCCCCGCAACTCCGCATCCGAGACATAGCCGCGCTCTTCCTTGTAGAGCGCCAGCACATCCTCGAAGGCCGCAGGGTCATCGCCCAGCACGGTATGGGCGTAGTTCTGGATGAAGCGGCGATAGCACTCCTGTGCAAAACGCACGTCGTTGCTATCCCTGGCGAGGGCCTCCGCCGTCACGTCGTTGAGGCCGATGTTGAGAACGGCCTCCACCGCATTGGGAACACCGGCCGGCACACTGGGGCGCACGGCCAGCAGCAGCGGCTTTTCCGCATCGCCAAGCTTGCGGCCCGTTGCCGCTTCAAGCTGGGCAATGGCCTCGTCGATCCGCGCCGCCAGTTCCGGCTTGACCCCCTCGCCCAACCCGCGGCACGCCGAAACCGGCAGCGCAAAGCCGGGCGGCACGGCCAGCGAAAGCGCGGCAAGACTGCACAATTGCGCCGCCTTGGCCCCCAGCGCCGTTGCATCGGGCGCTGCCGTGGAGCCAAGCTGGCAAAACATCATGGAGTCTGCGCTGTTCATTGTTGCACCGCAACAAAGCCTGTTACATGTGCAGGGTCAAGCATTCCGTATGCAGACCATTAATCCCCGCATCAATCACGCTGGCTGCGCGGCGGCGATGCCCGGCCCGCGGTTGCGGAACACCAGCCACAGCGCCACCGACATGTTGGCGAGATTCCAGGCGATGCCGTGCAGGAAGGCCCAGGTGTAGGATCCTGTCGCATCGAAGATCTCCCCCGACAGCCAGCCGCCCAGGGCCATGCCAAGCACGGTCGAGGTAAGGACGAGAGAAATGCGGAAACCTGCCTGCCGGGCCGGGAAGTTGTCGCGGATGATCAGCGCGTAGCTCGGAACGATGCCACCCTGCGACAGCCCGAAGAAGGCCGAGACGATGTAAAGCGACGTGAGGCCATCGAAGGGAATGTAGAAAATGAGCGCCAGGCATTGCAGCAGCGAGCCGATGATCAGGGTGCCCACGCCGCCGATCCTGTCGGCCAGGAAACCGGAGGCGAAGCGGGAGATCACCCCGAAGCCCAGCATCAGCGACAGCATCTCGGCACCGCGAGCCGTGCCGTAACCGAGGTCGGCGCAATAGGCGATGATGTGGACCTGCGGCATCGACATCGCCACGCAACAGGCAAGTCCCGCGAA
>JAEUMJ010000021.1 GCA_016792865.1 Hyphomicrobiales bacterium
GGCAAGGTATTGGCGCTCCAGAAATCGTCAAAGTCGCTGAAGCGGACGGTGATGCGGAATTCGGTCATGACGACGTCATCCAGTCCCGCCGCGCGCCACAGCCGCTCCAGCGGTTCCCTTGCGGACACCTCGGCACTGGGCGGCATGGCGGCATCCACGCCCATCTTCTTGAGGGTGCGATAGAAAGGTGCTGTCGGCACGCCACCGGCTGGCAAGTCCCACATGTAGGCTGCGGCCAGCCCGCCCGGCTTCAACACCCGCGCCAGTTCAGCGACGCCCTTTGCAGGGTCCGGGACAAAGGCAATGACCAGCGCCATGACGGCAGCATCAAACTCGCCATTGCCGAAGGGCAGCTCCTGGGCATCGCCCACGGCGAAACGGGCCATGGCCGCACCGGGGCGTTGCCGGGCATATTCGATTTGCGCCGGTGACGGATCAATGGCCTGCACTGCCGCGGGATTGGCGTTCGCGACGATCTCCTCGGTGAAGGCACCGTTTCCGCATCCGACATCAAGCCAGCTTACCCCAGCGGGCACATTGCACCAGCGCAGGAACTCCCGGCCCACGATCCGGCTCCAGCGCCCCATCAAGCGCTCATAGGCAGCCCCGTCATTGAACTGGATTTCGGACCCTTGCGGCATGGCGACCCTCTCTTGTGATCAGGAGAGGTGTGAGGTTGCACCCGCCCGCGCCGGAACGCCAGCGGCAGGAAGTTGTGGCGCGGCAGCAAGAAGCGCTGCCCCACAGGTGGGACAGCGCATCCGTAGCTTGCTTGCCTCTTACTTGATTTCGCCTGTCGGGCGCGGCGTGTCAGCCGTTTCCGGCGGCAGCACCGGATAGACGATTTCCGGCATCTTGCCTGTCAGGGATTCGAGGAAGGCCGTGATCTGCATCACTTCCTCGTCGTTCAGGTCGGCGCCAAGCTGCGAGGTTCCCATGATCGCCACAGCCTGCTTGAGATCCCACACCTTGCCGGAATGGAAGTATGGCGCCGTGAGTGCGATGTTGCGCAGCGGCGCGGCACGGAAGACATAGGAGTCATCTGCCGTCTTGGTGACAGAGAAGCGCCCCTTGTCGCCGGCCGGGAGCACATCGCCACCGGGAGTTTCGACCACCCCGAACGGATAATAGCCATGGCCGCCCACGTTCACGCCGTTGTGGCAGGACGAACATCCCTTGTCGATGAACAGCGCCATGCCCTTCTTCTGCTCGTCGGTCAGCGCCGCGTCATCGCCGTTCAGGTAGGAGTCAAACGGTGCCGGCGTGATCAGCGTTGCTTCAAAGGCTTCGATTGCCTTGGCAAAGTTGTCGAAGGTCACCGGATCCTTCTCGCCGGGGAATGCTGCCTTGAAGGCTTCGGGATAGGCCGGCATCGACTTCAGGGTGGCGATCACCTGATCGGGCGTATTGGCCATTTCCACACCGGCCTGCACCGGACCCTTGGCCTGGGCCTTCAGGTCTTCGGCGCGACCGTCCCAGAACTGGGCCTCATTGAGAACGGCGTTCAGGGCTGTCGGCGCATTGCGCGGACCCTTTTGCCAGCCGTGTCCGATGGAGGTTTCGAGATTGTCATCGCCGCCTGTCGCGAGGTTGTGGCAGGAATTGCAGCTGAACACGCCCGACTTGGACATGCGCGTGTCGAAGAACAGCGACTTGCCGAGGGAAATCTTCTCAGGCGTGATCGGGTTGTCCTTCACGCTTGGGATTGTGGAGGGCAAGGGCTTGAAGGTCTCTGTTGCCTTGGCGCGCAGGTCATCAGCGGCCAGCGCAGCAGAGGAAAGAGCGACGCCAGCCACCAGGGCGATTGCGAATGTCTTGAAATGCATGGGACACCATCTTCATGATGGAGCGGTGAGCATCCCTGCCCCGCTCCCTGAGCAGGATCAGGTGAGTCGGACTGGCAATGCGGCAGACCTGATGGCGTGAGAGTATGTGAGCAAATCTCTCGTCCATTGATTTGGATCAATTCTAAACTGACAATTGCGGCAACAACCGTGCGGCAGGATGTTGCTGTCAGGATTTCATGACATACTTTCAGAGGCGGCCCTTCAGGGGTGGCCGCTCGGCGCCTCAAGCCGACGGGCAGTGCGCAAGCCGGGAAACATCCAACTCCACGCCGCAGCAACCGCCACCGTGCCAATGCCGCCGCCCACCACCGCGGTGACTGCACCCAGCCTTGCCGCCACGGCACCGGCGCGGAATTCGCCAAGCTCATTCGATGCGCCGATGAACACGCGGTTCACGGCATTGACGCGCCCGCGCACGTCATCCGGTGTCCACAACTGCATCAACGTTTCCCGCACATAGACCGAAACCATGTCGAAAGCGCCCATCAACATCAATGCAAGCAGGGAAAGGGGGAGCCAGGTCGAGACGCCGAACACGGTGGTGGAGAGACCGAATGCGGCCACGCACAGGAACAGGATGCGACCGGCATGATCCCTGATCCCGTAGCGCGATAGCCACAGCGCCATCGCAACGGCACCGACACCGGGCGCAGAACGCAGCAAGCCAAGGCCCAGCTCATCCACCTGCAGGATGTCGCGCGCGTAAACGGGCATCAGGGCCGTTGCGCCGCCAAGCAGCACGGCAAAGAGGTCGAGTGAAATTGCGCCCAGCACGACGGGTTCGGACTTGATGAAGCGGAAGCCCGCCAGCAGCGAATGGATGGTCGTCTCCTCGATGCGGTTCCCCTGCGCGGTGCGCCCGATCAGGAGCACAAGCATGACGGCACTCCCAGCCAGCAAGGCAGCCGTGCCATAGGCCACCTCTCCGGCAATGCCATAGAGCAGACCGCCCGCCACGGGGCCGGTGATGTTGGCCAACTGCCACGCCATGGAGTTTAGGGAAATGCCGTGCGGGATCGCTTCCCTTGGCAGAAGGTTGGGAGCAAGCGCATCCGAGGACGGTGCCATGAAGGCCCGCGCCACGCCGAGCACCGCGAGGATCACGAACATGGGCCAGACCAGGGTCGGGTGGGTCAGCGTGAAGGCGAGGAAGGCCAACGCACAGGCCATCTCGACCACAAGGCAGATGCCCATGACCAGCCTGCGGTTGAAGCGGTCGGCCACCAGTCCCGTCACCAGCACCAGCGCCAGGGCGGGAAGGAACTGAGAGAGTCCGATGAGTCCGAGATCCCAGGGGTCGCGGGTGATGTCATAAACCTGCCAGCTGATGGCAACCGTCATGATCTGGGCAGCAAAACTGTGGCAGAGCAGCGCGGCGATGTACTTCACATAGGCGGGGTGGTTCAGGGCATTGGCGGAGGGCTGCTGCGGCGTGTCCATGGCTCTCCGGTGCCATGCCCCGGCCCCGCTGTCAAAGCACGGAAATGACTGGCCCCCATGCATCTGCCCAGGAACCGGGCAGCCTTCCTTTCCGCCTTCCGTCGCATTTGCGGGGCAGCACCGGCGCTGCTATAGCCCGGTCCATTCTTCGCACCGCAAAACGAGGTCAATATGGACAAGATCAAAGTCGCCAACCCGGTCGTCGAGCTTGATGGCGACGAGATGACCCGCATCATCTGGGACCAGATCAAGAAGGAACTGATCCTCCCCTATCTCGATATCGACCTGCATTACTATGACCTCTCCGTCGAGAACCGCGACCGCACCGAAGACAAGGTGACGGTGGACTCCGCCAACGCCATCAAGAAATACGGCGTGGGCGTGAAGTGCGCCACCATCACGCCCGACGAAGCCCGCGTGAAGGAATTCAACCTGAAGCAGATGTGGAAGTCTCCCAACGGCACCATCCGCAACATCCTGGGCGGGGTGATCTTCCGTGAACCGATCATCTGCAAGAATGTCCCGCGCCTCGTTCCGGGCTGGACGCAGCCGATCATCATCGGCCGCCATGCCTTCGGCGACCAGTACCGCGCCACCGACTTCACCTTCCCCGGCAAGGGCACGCTCACCATCAAGTTCGTCGGCGAGGACGGCAGCGTGATCGAGAAGGAAGTGTTCAAGGCGCCCGGCTCCGGCGTTGCCATGGCGATGTACAACCTTGATGAATCGATCAAGGAATTCGCCCGCGCTTCCATGAACTATGGGCTGTCGCGCAAGTATCCGGTCTATCTCTCGACCAAGAACACCATCCTCAAGGCCTATGACGGGCGCTTCAAGGATATCTTCCAGGCGGTTTACGACGCGGAATTCAAGACCGAGTTCGAGAAGGCCGGCATCACCTACGAACATCGCCTGATCGACGACATGGTGGCCTCCGCCATGAAGTGGACCGGCGGATACGTCTGGGCCTGCAAGAACTACGATGGCGACGTCCAGTCCGACCTCGTTGCCCAGGGTTATGGTTCCCTCGGACTCATGACCTCGGTGCTGATGACGCCCGATGGCAAGACCGTGGAGGCCGAAGCCGCCCACGGAACCGTGACCCGCCACTATCGCCTGCATCAGCAGGGCAAGGCCACATCGACCAACTCCACCGCATCCATCTTCGCATGGTCCGGCGGCCTCAAGCACCGCGCCAAGCTCGATGGCAATGACAAGCTCAAGGCTTTCGCGGAAACGCTGGAACGGGTGACGGTCGCCACCATCGAGGAAGGCAAGATGACGAAAGACCTCGCAGTCCTCGTCGGGCCCGAACAGACCTGGCTCACCACCGAAGGCTTCATCCAGGCAGTGGACAAGAACCTCGCCAAGGCCATCGGCTGATCACGGCCCATCCGGCAAGAGTTCACGCGGCGGGAGTTTTTCCCGCCGCTTCTTTTTTGCAGGGAACGAGTGGCCTCAGGCTGCCTCGCCGTCTTCCCGCCGCGGCGTGACAAGGGGCAGCCACAGCGTGAAAACCGCGCCCTGCCCGAGAACGGAAGAAATATCCAGCCTGCCCCCATGCTGGATGGCGATGTTCTCGATCGCCGGAACACCAAGCCCCGTGCCGAAGCTTTTCGTCGTGAACAGCGGTTCGCGAATGCGGGCCAGCACCTCCGGCGGAATTCCCGGCCCATTGTCGGCCACGGTGATCACCGCACCACCATCGCGCCGGGATGTGGAAAGGGTGATGACGGGATCGGGCCGGACGAATTTCGACTGGTCGTCGCCCTGCCCCACCAGGGCCTCGCAGGCATTCGACAGCAGATTGACGATGGCCCGGTGAAGGCGGGCAGGATCGAACGGGATGTTCTCATCCTGCAGTCCCAGATCACAGTTGATGGTGACCGCTGACGGGAGTTTCTTTGCTTCCTCGTCCAGCACCTGCATCAGCCACTGGTCAAGATCACCCGGTTGGCAATTGAGTTGCCGCGTCCGGGAAAAGTCGAGCAACTGCGTGATGATGTTGTCGCAGCGGATCACCCCCTTGTTGATGCGGTCGATCTGCACATCCACATCCAGACCCTTGCCCTTCAGCTTGCGCTCCACGAGGAAGGCGGACGTGCGCACGGAACCCAGGGGATTGCGCAGCTCATGGGCCACGGTGGCGGTGAGTTGCCCCAGCTGCTCCATGCGGCCCTTCTTCACCAGCTCATCCTGCGCTTCCTTGAGGCGCTTCATGTTCTCGGCAAGTTCGATGTTGAGGCGCGATACCTCGTCGTTGATGCGGCGGAGTTCCATCATCTCGCTGATATCGACAAAGCTGATGATGGCGGAACGCTGCTGGCCGCCGATCCACAGCCAGCCTGAACTGATGACGATCACGGTACGGCGCGGCATGCCGATGGCCGAAATCTCGGTCTCGAAGCGGCAGGCGGTGCCCGGAAACTCAGGGTGCCTTTCCTTGATCTGGTTGATGAGGTCGAACTTCGATTCCGCTGCCCCGTCGCCACCGCAGTAGGCATTCAACAGCGGGTTGGCGAAGGCGACGGTGCCGTCTTCCTCAAGCTGCAAGACACCGACGGGAACGGTCTCGGTGAGGGCCTTGTACTGGTCTTCACGGTGCTTGATCTCGGTGACATCGGTGTTGGTTCCGATGAGATAGATCCTGCCGTCCGGCCCGGCGAGGCGCGCCTTGCGCGTGAGCAAGGGACGTGGCTCACCGCGGTCGCCGGGAACGAATTCTTCCGAGATGTTCTCCTCGCCCGTATCGATGACCGACCAGTCGCGCTCGAGGAACTGCCGTGCCGCTTCTTCCGGCCAGAAGTCCTTGTCGGAATGACCGAGAAGTTCTTCCTCGCTGCGCCCGATCATCTTGCAGTGGGCGGCATTCGAATAGACAAAGTTGAGATCCTCGTCCTTGACAAAGATCGAGGTCGGCAAGTTGTCGAGAATGCTGAGCAGCACTTGCGGATCGTTCAGCCGCGCCTTCGGTGCAGTCTCTTCAGCCATGATCCTCTCCAGGTTTGCAACGTCCTTCCGGGTCCGTTCAGACAGCTTCGCGTTCCACGGTTTCCAGCAAGCGCCCAAGGTCAACGGGCTTGCTGAACACGCCCAGCGCACCGCCCTTGACCGCCTTGTCGACGAGGTCGTCGGCACTGTAGCCGGTCATGAAATAGACGCGGGCATCAGGAAACTTGCTCTTGATCTGCATGAAGCTGTCCACGCCGTTCTTCTTCGGCATCATCACGTCGAAGAAGCCCACATCGACCTTGTTGAGGCTGAAGGCTTCGATCGCCTGCTCGCCGTCATAGGCGACGATGACGCGGTGATCGTCCATGGCAAAAAGCTCGGCGAGTGAGTCTGCGTTGGCCGCATCGTCATCGACCACAAGGATGTTGAGTTTACGGCTCATGCGTTCGTCGTCCTTTCAGGCTGCAAGTCGCGGAAGTCGTGTCAGGAGTTCAAGCGGGTCAAACGGCTTGTTGAGAACGCCGGTCACGCCGATGTCACGCAGCAGATGACCGATACCGCATTCATCGGATGGCGCACGGGGAACGAGGAAGGCCGGCCCCGTGTGTCCCAGGCCATGGAAGTCCTTGAGGACCGATACCTCTTCAAGAAGCGGAACGCCGGCATCGATCAGCAGCACATCGTCCCGCGCCGGCCAGGCCCGCATTCCGGGACGCCGAACCACCTGGCAGGAGCGGCCGGAATTGCTGAGAGCGGCCTGGATGGCCTCGCCCACGGGCTGGCCCGCCGCAAGGGCCGGAGCCAGCACGACGCCGCCCGGTCCCACACTTTCTGCAAGTCGCAAGACCTCATCCGCATCGAACGGCTTTTCCAGCACGCCCAGCGCGCCGCCATGGAGGGCTTGCGAAAGCAGCTCCTCAACACTGAACCCGGTCATCATGAAAACACGGGCCTGCGGCTTCAGGCGGCGGATTTCCAGGAAGCTTTCGACCCCGTTCTTGCCGGGCATCATGACGTCCATGAAGGCGACATCGAAGCTCTCGCGGCAATAGGCGACAATGGCGTCTTCACCGCTGTGGACGACATGCACGTCGTGTCCCTCAAGTTCGAACAATTCACCCAGTGACGCCGCGTTGTCGGCATCATCATCCACGACAAGGATGTTCAACGGCACGGTCATGCGGCCTCCGTCAGGTTCTGCCCGTTGCCTTCAACGGGAATGTGAATATCGAACTGCGAACCCTTCCCGGCCACCGAAGAAATGACGAGGCGGCCGCCATGCTGTTCCAGGATCTTCTCCACGGCGGGAAGGCCAAGGCCTGTGCCGAAACTCTTGGTGGTGAACAGCGGTTCGCGGATGCGGGCAAGGTTCTCGGCTGAAATGCCGGGTCCATTGTCACTGACACGTATCACCACGTCGTTGCCTTCGCGGTAGGTGGAGAGCGCAAGCCGTGGCTGTGCGGTGGCAAAGCGGGAGGCATCTTCACCCGTTCCCACCATCGCCTCACAGGCGTTGTTCATCAGGTTGACTACGGCACGGCGCAGGCGCGATGGATCGAACGGAACGTCAAGTTCACCAAGCCCCAGGGTGCAGGTGATTTCCACCACCGCCGGAAGCCGCTGTGCTTCCTCCTCAACTGCCCCGGCAAGCCAGTTGTCGAGATTCTCCGGGCGGCAGCTCAACTGCTTGGTACGCGAGTAATCCAGCAATTGCGTGATGATGTCGTCGCAGCGGGTGACACCCTTGTTGATGCGTTCGATCTGGGCTTCCACGCCAAGCCCCTTGCCCCTGATCTTGCGTTCCAGCAGGAAAGCCGACGTGCGCACCGCCCCCAGGGGATTGCGGATCTCATGGGCCACAGTGGCCGTGAGCTGGCCCAGTTGTTCCATGCGGCCGCGCTTGACCAGTTCGTCCTGCGCTTCCTTGAGCCGCAGCATCTTGTCGGCAAGGTCACGGTTCAGCGCCGTGACTTCCTCGTTCACCTTGTGGACGCAATCAGCCATGGCTTCGGCTTCAAGCCGGGCGGCATCCGCCTGCTCCTTCGCCAGGGCAACATGATCAAGCCTGCGGAGGGTCGAACGGAACATCCCGATGGCCGCGCCGGCGCCAAGCAGGACGCAGAGCGCCGCAACGCCCATGGTCCAGATGAGTTGGCGACGCAACACCTCACGCCTCTCATCGAGAAGGCTCGACAGGCGTCGCATGGTTTGGTTCCACATGGCGCGTTCAAGCTGATACTTGCGCCCCGCGTTCAGCGTCTGTTGCGCCAGCATGGTGAGCGCCAGCCATTCCCCGCCCTGGGGAGCAGTTGAAAGCACATCCAGCGTCACGTCGATGTCGTTGCTGATGTCGTCCACCAGTTCCAGGGAAGAGTCGTAGACCCCCACGTTGCCGCTGCTGGCCTGGGCCCTGACAACGGAACTGCGGGTCCGTTCAATCGCGCGGTCGAGACCGCCCAGCTTGAACAGGAAATCACGCATTTCCGCACTGTCGATGCCCTTCGATGCAATCGAATCCTGCAACATCGAGTAAAGGCCGTGGAAGCTGAGCAGCAGTTCGGGAAGGTTCTGCACATTCGTCTGTGCAAGGAACGTCGTCTCCGGATCGCTGTCGAGAAGCAGCGATGACTGCGTGCCGATCATGTTGATGGAGCGCACGAGATGGAACAGCTTCTCCCCCGTGGTGAGCGCGGAAGACCCCGCCTTTGCCTTCACCTCGTCATAGGCTGTGGTCATGCCGAGTTCCGCCGCAAGTGCGTCACCCTTTGCAAGTTCGGCCAACCCCTGGCTTCCGGTCATGCTGCCTTCGGCCAGGCCGATTGCCACGGGCATGATGATGCTGGCCAGCAACACGCCTGCACTTTCCCGCTCCCGGTTTGCAATTTCGTGCCGGAGGTTGTTGAGCGTGAGATGGCTGAGAAGCAGGATGGGAACAAGCAGCACACAGACGATGGCCGTGAGCCGCATGCCCGCCACGCGTGATGCCATTGCCTTGACCAAGGATTGTCTCCAGCCATGAAATGCAGGTGCGCGCCGGCGCAGAACCCGCGTTCTTATTCGATCAGCAAAAATGACGGGGTTATGGTAAACGCATCCTTAAGAACTGCTCTGCGGGAGGCTGGAATGACTGAATTGAGTGGTGGTTGCCAATGCGGAGCCGTCCGGTACCATATCACCGGGCCACTTGGACATGCCGGGATCTGCCATTGCCGGATGTGCCAGAAGGCATTTGGCTCCTGGGGCGCAGCGCTGGTCAGCGTTCCGCTTCAAGGGTTTAAGTGGACGCGGGGAGCGCCGGGCATTTTTCGTTCGTCGGCGCCCGTGGCCCGCGGCTTCTGCGCCGCTTGCGGAACACCGCTGTTCCTGCACGAAGACGGTGACAGCAACATCGAGGTTGCAATCGGCTCGCTGGACAACCCAAATGCCGCACCGCCCACGACTCAGGTGGGCATGGAAGCACGGGTGGAGTGGTTCACGGCGATGGCCGGCCTGCCCCACAAGACCACCAATGAAGATAATCCACTGGCCGCAGCCGGGCGCTACAAGACACGCCAGCATCCCGACCATGACACGCAGGTGTGGCCATGATCACAGGTGGCTGCCAGTGCGGGGCGGTCCGCTATCGCATCAGCGGGCCCCTTTTCGGTGCCCACATCTGCCATTGCCGCATGTGCCAGAAGGCGTTCGGGAACTTCTTTGCGGCGCTGGTCGGCGTGAAGAAAACAGACATCACCTGGCCCAGGCTGCAGCCCGCGGTCTTCCGTTCGTCTTCCGTCAGCTCGCGCGGCTTCTGTCCGCAATGCGGCACGCCGCTGAGCTTTGCCTATGATCACAGCGATCACATGAGCGTGTCGATTGGTTCACTCGATCAGCCGGACCTTGCAAGGCCGGAGAACCAGTTCGGCATGGAGGGGATCCTGCCCGGATTCGCAACCTTGCACACGTTGCCAGGCAGCCGCACCGAGGATGATGTGTCCCCCGACGACATGAAGAAGCTCAAGAGCTTCCAGCATCCCGATCACGAATGAAAATGCCCGGCGGTGAAGCCGGGCATTGGCATTGCGCGGGTGTGGCAGCAGTCAGAGTGCCGCCTTGATGGCCTCCAGGGCCTCTGCCGCCCTTGCGCCGTCGGGACCGCCGGCCTGCGCCATGTCGGGGCGGCCACCGCCACCCTTGCCGCCCATCGCCGCCGCACCGGCCTTGACGAGGTCGATGGCATTGATCTTGCCTGCGAGGTCATTGGTGACGCCAACGACCACGGCACCCTTTCCATCTTCCGAGACAGCGACAAGTGCAACGACGCCGGAGCCAACGGCCTTCTTGCCCTCGTCGGCAAGGGGCTTCAGGTCTTGCGGAGAAACGCCCTTGAGCAGGCGGGCCATGATCTTCACGCCCTTCACTTCGCTGATGTCGTTTGCCGCGCCTGAAGCTCCGCCGCCCATGGCGAGTTGCTTGCGCGCTTCGGCCAGTTCGCGCTCCAGCTTGCGGCGCTCCTCAACAAGGGCTTCGATGCGCGGCACCAGATCGTTCGGCGAGACCTTGAGTGCTGCGGCGGCGGCACTGACGCGGCCATCCTGCGCATTGAGGTATTCCCGCGCGGCCTCACCGGCGAGTGCCTCCATGCGGCGAACGCCCGCCGACGATGCGCTGTCCGACAGCACCTTGATCAGCCCGATGTCGCCGGTGCGCCCCACATGGGTGCCACCGCAGAGTTCAAGCGAATAGATCGGTCGCTCGTTCCCGGAATTCCGGCCCATGGAGACGACGCGCACCTCCTCGCCATACTTCTCGCCGAACAGCGCCATGGCACCTTCCGCGATGGCAGCATCCACGCTCATCAGGCGCGTGCTCACGGCATCGTTTTGCGCAACGATGGCATTGGCCATCCGCTCCACCTCGGCGATGTCCTCGTGCGACAGGGGCTTGGTGTGGGAAAAGTCGAAGCGCAAACGGTTGGGTTCAACCAGCGATCCCTTTTGCGCCACGTGCGTTCCAAGGCGCTTGCGCAACGCCTCGTGCAGCAGGTGAGTGGCGGAATGATGCTGGCGATTGCCGGAACGGCGACCGTGATCAACCACAAGCTGGGCCGGTGTCTTCACATTGATCGTGCCCTTCGTCACCTTGCCCATGTGAACAAAGAAATCGCCAACCCGCTTCAGGGTGTCCGAGACGGCGAAACTGCCGTCGGCGGTGACGATCTCCCCGTGATCTCCGGTCTGGCCACCCGACTCCGCATAGAAAGGCGTCTGGTTGGTGATGATGGCGCCCGTGTCGCCCGCCTTCAGGCTTGTCACTTCCTTGCCGTTTGCGACGAGCGCGGTGATCAGCCCTTCCGCCGTTTCGGTGTCGTAGCCCAGGAACTCGGTGGCCCCCAGCTTCTCCCGCAGTTCGAACCAGATGGTTTCGGTGGCAGCTTCGCCTGTTCCCTTCCAGGCGCGGCGGGCCTCTTCACGCTGCGCTTCCATGGCGGTTTCGAATGCAGCCGTGTCCACGCTGATGCCGCGCGGCTTCAGCGCGTCCTGCGTCAGGTCAAGCGGGAAGCCATAGGTGTCATAGAGCTTGAAGGCCGTCGTGCCGGAGAAGGTATCGCCCTTGCCGAGGCTCGCGGATTCGTCATCGAGCAGGCGAAGCCCGCGCTCCAGGGTCTTGCGGAAGCGGCCTTCTTCAAGACGCAGCGTTTCGGTGATCAGGTCTTGCGCCCGCACGAGCTCGGGATAGGCAGCCCCCATCTCCCGCACCAGCGCGGGAACCAGCTTCCACATCAGCGGTTCCTTCACGCCCAGGAGTTCGGCATGGCGCATGGCGCGGCGCATGATGCGACGCAGCACATAACCGCGACCTTCGTTTGACGGCAGCACGCCATCGGCGATGAGGAAGGACGAGGCGCGGAGATGATCGGCAATGACGCGGTTGGAAGCCTTGTGCGCCCCTTCCGCCGGAACATTGGTGTTGTCGATGATGGCAGCGATAAGGGCACGGAACAGGTCCGTCTCGTAATTGTCGTGCGTGCCCTGCAGGACGGCAGCGATGCGCTCCAGTCCCATGCCCGTATCGATCGAGGGCTTGGGCAGGCTGATGCGCCCGCCGCCCGGCTGTTCCTCGTACTGCATGAACACCAGGTTCCAGATCTCGATGAAGCGGTCGCCATCGGCATCGGCGCTTCCGGGCGGGCCACCGGGGATCTTGTCACCGTGGTCGAAGAAGATCTCCGAGCACGGTCCGCAAGGCCCGGTATCCCCCATGCGCCAGAAGTTGTCTGAGGTGGGAATGCGGATGATTCGGCTTTCCGGCAGCCCGGCGATCTTCTTCCAGAGATTGAAGGCTTCGTCGTCTTCCGAATAGACGGTGGCGGTCAGCTTGTCCTTGGGGAGGCCATATTCCTTGGTGACCAGTGTCCAGGCCCATTCGATGGCGTCGGGCTTGAAGTAGTCACCGAACGAGAAGTTGCCGAGCATCTCGAAGAACGTATGGTGGCGGGCGGTATAGCCCACATTGTCGAGATCGTTGTGCTTGCCGCCCGCGCGCACGCACTTCTGCGCCGTGGTGGCGCGCGTGTAGGGGCGCTTCTCCACGCCGGTGAAGACGTTCTTGAACTGCACCATCCCGGAATTCGCGAACATCAGCGTCGGGTCATTGCGCGGCACCAGCGGGGAAGAGGCCACCACCTCGTGGCCCTGCTTCTTGAAGAAGTCGAGGAAGGTCGATCGGATTTGCGCAAGGCCGGTCATGGGCTCGGGGTCTCTTTCTGGAGTGGGAAATCGTGGGGGCGTCTATAATTGGAGAGGGCAAGGCCTGTCCACAATTGATGTCCGGAAAGGGCCAGATGGGCAGCGTCCGGTTGCCCCTGAAACGCCTCCCCCAAAGCAAAGGCACCTCCGACGGGGCCGCCGGAGGTGCCAGTCTGCGAGCGTGGGGCGGAAAACCGGGCGGGCTGCGAACACGCCGGGCCTTCGTGAAGACGTCTCGCTTGTTTTGGCCGCCAACGCCGGGCCTTTCAGGAACCAGGGAACGGGGGCGGTTCCAGACGCAAAGGCCCACGGCCAAAGCCCATTACGGGTGATACGGGGTGTCGGAGCAGCAGGGGAGCGGGGACGGGAGAAAAAAGGGCGGCGGTTACCCGCCACCCGGCGTTCAGGGGAAAGGGATCAATCGTCCTCGCCAGCCTCGGCAGCACCGCCATCGGTGATCTTGGCAGCAATCAGGCCGGCATTGGCCCGGATGGCAGCCTCGATGGCATTGGCCATGTCGGGATTCTGGCGGAGGAAGGTCTTGGCGTTCTCACGGCCCTGCCCGATCCGTTCCCCGTTATGGGAGAACCACGAGCCGGACTTTTCGACCACGCCGGCGGTCACACCGAGATCGACCAGTTCACCGACCTTGGAGATGCCCTCACCATACATGATGTCGAATTCGACCATCTTGAAGGGCGGCGCAACCTTGTTCTTGACCACCTTTACGCGGGTCTGGTTGCCCACCACCTCGTCGCGTTCCTTGATGGCGCCGATGCGACGGATATCAAGGCGGACCGAGGCATAGAACTTGAGGGCGTTGCCGCCGGTCGTCGTTTCCGGCGACCCGAACATGACGCCGATCTTCATGCGGATCTGGTTGATGAAGATCACCATGCAATTCGACTTGGAGATGGAGGCCGTGAGCTTGCGCATGGCCTGGCTCATCAGGCGGGCCTGAAGGCCGGGGAGCGCATCGCCCATTTCGCCTTCCAGTTCGGCCTTCGGCGTCAGGGCGGCGACCGAGTCCACCACCAGCACCTCGATGGCGCCCGACCGCACCAGCGTGTCGGCGATTTCAAGGGCCTGCTCGCCCGTGTCAGGCTGGGAAATCAGGAGGTCGTCGATGTTGACGCCCAGCTTCTTTGCGTAAACCGGATCAAGGGCGTGTTCGGCGTCCACGAAGGCACAGATGCCGCCCTTCTTCTGGGCTTCTGCCAGCACATGCAGCGCCAGCGTGGTCTTGCCGGAGGATTCCGGACCGTAAATCTCGATGATGCGGCCCTTGGGAAGACCGCCAATGCCCAGCGCAATATCCAGACCCAGGGAACCCGTGGAGATAGCCTCCACCTCCATGGCCTGATTGGCACCAAGCTTCATGATCGAGCCCTTGCCGAACGCCCGTTCGATCTGGCTCAGCGCAGCATCCAGCGCTTTGTTCTTATCCATAGAATTCTCGACAACCCGGAGAGCAGCTTGACCCATCGTTCCCGTTCCTTATTTCACTGGGGTGGCAGTTAGGCAATTGGACTGACATTGGCGGGCACCAGGTTCCGCCGATGTTTTGTATATGTTCTATTTTGGTTCCAAAAGCAAGCCCCGTTATGCACAGTCGGAAAAATAATGTTTCGACAAGGGCTTGGGCGAATCCGCAGCGCCACCCGCGACTGATTCCGCGAAAAGCACGTAGGCTAGCCTCGCTGACTTGCAGATAACGGGCAGACCGCCGAGTAAACGCGCGCTGGCTGAGCCAAAACGCCCTTCGGGGCTTGCGGGTTGGGGTCCTCGAAGGCCCGAGGGAGTCCCGCCCCTCCAGCCAGCACCTTCCCTTCCGGCCTTATCCCAGAACCTGTTCCACCATCAGCGCCGCCGCGAAGAGCGCCGCGTCCCCGCCATTGGGCCGGGCCAGCATCAGACCCGTGGGCGCTGCGCCCTCCTCCTGCATCGGCAGGCTGATGGCGCACGCATCGAGGAAATTGAACACGTAGGTATTGCGCAGGCAAAGACCATTGAGGCGGCGGTAGTCAGCTTCCGCTGCAAGTTCATCGATCCGGGGCGGAATGACGGGCACTGCCGGACAGGCGATGGCATCGTAGCCATTTGCCAGAGCCGCGAAACGCCCGATCATCTCGGACCTGCGCTGGCGCAGGCGTGCCAGCTCCTCCGCCGTCACGTTCTGGCCGAAGCGGATACGGCTCACCACGCGGGGGTCATATTCGGCCTCATGCCGCGCCACCATCGGCGCGTGGATGGCCCAGGCTTCGGCAGCGACAATGCCCCCGTTCACCAGGAGCGACGGCATTTCAGCGAGGTCCGGGAAGGTTATGTCCACAAGGCGATGCCCGGCCTTGCGCAAGCCGGAAAGAGCGGCCTCGAAATCCCGCGCGACATCGTCATCGAGACCGTCAAGAACATGGTTTTTCAGCACGCCGATGACCAGCGGACCGGACCCGGCGCGGATTTCGGCGCGCACTTCGCCCGCGAGCAGGGCATCGACAGCGGCGCAGCAGGAAACGGAATTGGCGATCGGGCCAACAGAATCGAAACTGCCGGACAGCGGGAAAACCCCGCGCCTGCTCACCCGTTGCGCCGAGGGCTTGTAGCCGACGATACCGTTGAACGCTGCCGGAATGCGGCACGATCCGCCCGTATCGGTGCCGAGCGCCACCGGGCACATGGCTTCCGCGACGGCCACGGCAGAGCCCGAGGATGAGCCGCCGGGAATGCGCCGCTCCGACCGTCCGTACACGGACAATGGCGTTCCGTGGTGCGGATTGATGCCGACACCGGAGTAGGCAAACTCGGTCATGTTGGTGCGGCCCAGCGCCACGAATCCGGCCCGCTTCATGGCGGCAACCGCGTCGCTGTCGGTCTCGGCCTTCCTCTCGTTGGCCAGCAGCACGGAACCGGCCGCCGTCACCTCTCCTGCCACGTCAAACAGGTCCTTGATGGCGAAGGGAATGCCCGCGAACGGCGAGGCCTCCCGGCCAGCGCGGCGAAGTGCATCCTGCGCATCGGCGTCATGCATCACCTGTGCCGGATCAACATGGATGAAGGCGCGCGCGCCCTCCCCCGCCGGATCGGCGATGCGTGAAAGGGATTCCTCCGCGAGTTGCCGCGCCGTCACCTTGCCCGTTGCAAGGCTTTGGGAAATCTCGGCAAGCGTGGCGTGGCGTGAGCGGCTCATCCCATGACCTCCTTCACCTTCTCGACAAGCTGCTTGAGCGTGAAGGGCTTCTGAATGAAAGCAAAGTCGTCAGGATTTTCAAGGTTCCGCTCAAACGCGTCCTCTGCGTAGCCCGACATGAAGATGAACTTGCTGGTGATCCCGCGCTTCCTGATCTCGGCCAGCATGGTCGGCCCGTCCATCTCCGGCATGACGACATCGGAGAGGATGACTTCAAAGCCCTCCTTGTCCTCGTCAATCACCTCCAGGCCTCGTTCGCCGGAATCCGCTTCGACAACAGTATAGCCGCGGGACGTGAGCGCCCGCACCGCGAAGGCCCGCACCGAGTCCTCATCTTCCACGACAAGGATGCGGCCACGTCCGGTGAAGTCGGCGCGTGGCGCCTCCACCTTTTCGGTGGCAGGTGCAGGCACAGCCGCCGGCTGGGGATAATGACGCGGCAGGTAGATGGTGAAGGTGGTGCCCTTGCCCACCTCGCTGTCGCAATAGATGAAGCCGCCTGTCTGCTTCACGATGCCATAGACCATCGAGAGGCCAAGCCCGGTGCCCTTACCCACTTCCTTGGTGGAGAAGAACGGTTCCCAGATCTTTTCCAGAATGTCCTTCGGAATTCCGGTCCCCGTATCGGCCACTTCGCACACCACATATTCCGCTTCCGGCAGCTTGTGGGGGCCGTTCTGCGATTGGGCCTTGGAGACATTGTATGTCTTGACCGAGAGCCGCCCGCCATTGGGCATGGCATCGCGCGCGTTCACCGCGAGGTTGATGACAACCTGTTCGAACTGGTTGAAATCCACCAGCACGTAACCGAGATCACGCTCGTGGTTGATATCGAAGCCGATCTTCTCGCCCAGCACCCGCCCCAGAAGATTGCCCAGGTCGGACATGGCCTCGCTGAGAAGGGTCACGCGCGGCTGCATGGTCTGCTTGCGCGAGAAGGCCAGAAGCTGGCGCACCAGGTTGGCGGCGCGGTTGGCATTCTGCTTGATGTTCATGATGTCGGCAAAGGCCGCGTCCGTGGGCCGCATTTTTGTCAGCAACAGATCGGCAAAGCCAATGATGGGTGTCAGCACGTTGTTGAAATCGTGCGCGATGCCCGAAGCCAGTTGCCCCACGGCCTGCATCTTCTGGCTTTGCGCCAACTGCACCTCCAGCGCCCTGGCTTCGGTGCGGTCGAGGGCAAAGGCGGCAATCGTATCCCCCACCTGGCAGAGCGACATTTGCACTGCTCGGGGCGGCTGGTTGTCCAGCGTCACCTCGCATGCTGCCGCCGTTCCGGGACGGGCGAGAGCGCCCTGAAGCGCCGCGGCATAGGCCGGGCGGTCGGTTTCGCGCACTGCGCTGGCCACGGCACCGTGCAGTTTGAGTTCCGCAGAAAGACCAAGGAACGCCGAATTGGCCCGGCGCAACTCCCCTGTCCGGGTGAGAACGGCAACACCGATGGGCGAGGCCACGGCCAGCAGGTCAAACCAGTTGGCCGCCGCAGCCATGCGTTCCGGTTCCTGCTTCAGCATCACCATGGCACGGGACGGCAAGGGCTTGCCGTCGCCGTCGAAGTCGCTCCGGAAGATGATGTCGGCAACAACCTTGGCATTGCCCTTTGGAAGCTGCGCGGTGAAACGGTCAACATGTGACACGTTTCCCCCGCCCTGAACCGACATCATGTGGCGCGCGGCCTCTTCGCCCACCAGTTTCGGGAGCGGCATCTTGTCGGTTTCCGGCGATGCGAGATCAAGCCCCAGCCAGTCAGCCAGGGTCGCGTTGATGTAATCCACGCGACCGTCCGGCAGGATCGAGAAGAAACCCGCCGGGGCATGATCGAGATAGGTGATGATGTATTGCAGTCGCGCGAATGCCGTTTCCTGTCCCTGGCGGTCGGAGGTGATGTCCGTCATCCGCCAGAGGCTGCGCCTGCCGCCCTGCCCGTCAACGGGCGAAACCGAGAGCCGCAACCATCTCGCGCCGTCCTTCGATGCTCCGGGTACGGATGAGTTTGCCGGAACGCGAATATCGCGCGAGAGGCTCCGCCCCGCGGAGGCGGCCTGCGCCAACTGATAGATCGGCTCGGCAAAATCGGGATACCCGGCATAGAGCACGTCCATGCCCGCGAGGCGCGCCTGCCCCGCCTTGGAGACGAGCTGCACGAATGCGGTATTGGCGTGAAGCACCCTGCCCCGGTCATCCGCAACAACCATTGCGTCACCCGTTCCGTCCGCCATCTGCTGCGGCAACAGGTTGCCATCGCCCATGCCATTGAATTGCCGTCCGGCGAGCAGTCCGAGGAGAAGCATTGCAGCGAGGGACGCCACGCCGGGCAGGAGCAGGTCCTCTGCCACTCCCCCGGTGCGCACGAGATAGACGTAGAGACCCGCAACCGCCACGGCAGCACAAGCCAAAAGAACGGCCGCGAGCAGCGGCCGGTTTCCCTTGGCACCCGCGGGCCGCCCCCCGCGTGAATCGTCCGTCTCAGTCATCAACTTCATCCCGAATCATGCGGCAGTATAGGCTTCCAGACCAGCCAGTTAACCGACAAACGGCACCCTGCCCGCGGAACAAACATGGTCAGTGATTCCTTAACCTGATTCCGCTAACGTCGATGCCCCAGGGAGTGAGGACCGAGTTATGGATTATCTGCAGCCGTATTACACCGTCATTGCCTTGATCCTGATCGCGCTGGTGGTGCTGGTCGGGGTGGCCATGATCCTCCGCTCGTTCAATGGCCGTGTCCGCGGCCGCCGCGGATCGCGCCTCGGTATTTCCGAATACTATGAAATGGACCAGACCCGTCGGCTGGTGCTGATCCGTCGCGATGATGTGGAGCATCTCATGCTTGTGGGCGGACCGCAGGACGTGGTGATCGAGAGCAATATTCCCCCGGCAAGCGCGGGCCAGCCGCAAATACCGCCGCCTCCGGAACCTCCGCAACTGCGCACCGCGCCCCGGCCCGCCGTTTTCGGCTCCACGCGCACGCCCCTTAGGCCCGTGCCGCCGAACTTCCAGGAACCGAACAGCTAAGGCCCGTCCGGACGGAAGCTCATGCCCTCCGGAAGCGGCAGCACACGCCAGCCGCCTCCTTCGATCGTGCTCGCGTGGGGCGCGAGAAACGCATCGTAGGACTCTGATCTCGAACTGATGATCCGGTTCCAGCCCGGCGCGAAGCCAAGCTGGGTCTCGGCCAGTGTCACGGCCTCCGCCGGAAGCGTGTCCGGACCCCGGCGCAACGCTTCGATGGTCCAACGCAGGGCAACCAGCCAGATATCGTCCCCCTGCCGGATGACGGGTCCGAAGACCGCGCCATCGCGTTCCCTCTGAAGAAGCGGATGCAGCAGCAGCACGCCCTCATTCACCTCCTGCGAAAATGTCCAGGGGCCGGGGACAAGCAGAATGTCGGCCTCCTCCGCCTGCAGGGAAAGGATCCCCTCCGCCGCTTTCACATCGACAAATGCCACGGCCTCCGCCCGGCCAAGTACCGCCGCCGCAACGATCCCGCAGAGGTCGATTGCAAGGCCAGAACGCCGCCCTTCGGCCTGTCCCGAAATGCCTGGCACGTTTTCTGCAACCGCACAGGTCACCACGCCCCGGCCGCGAATATCCTCCAGCGTTCCCGCCCGCGCCGCGCCCTTCAGGGGAATTGCTGCGACGGCGGCGGCGAGGAGCAAGGCACAAGGTCGGAGGCGCTTCATCCCGCCATGGAAGCCAAGGCGGAGGGCGCCGTCAATGGCCGCCTACTT
>JAEUMJ010000023.1 GCA_016792865.1 Hyphomicrobiales bacterium
GTAGATCTGGTCGGGACGCGCCCGCCCACCGGGGAGGACAAGCTCATCGCCGGTCGTGAAGAGGATGACCCGCGGCTTCATCCGCACACGGAGGGTTGCCGCGTTGGCTGCCGCTGCGAGTCCGATGTCGCGCGGGCGCATTCGGGATGCCCCGTCGAGAACCGTGTCCCCCTTGGCGAAATCCAGCCCGGCCCGCCGGATGTTCTTGCCTTTTGGCGTGTGGTTGAGAACCGTGAGGGCCGAACCTTCCCGCGACGTGTTTTCCTGGATGACGACAGTATCGGCACCCTGGGGCACCGGCGCGCCAGTCATGATGCGGATCGCTTCGCCGGGCTGGACGGCCTTGCGATAGCCGTGGCCCGCGGCGGACATCCCGGCAATGCGGAGCGTGGCGGGCAGCGCCTCGACATCCGAATGGCGCACGGCATAGCCGTCCATGGCCGAGGCGGCAAAAGGTGGTTGATCCCGCTTGGCGACAACCGGATCTGCGAGCACGCGGCCGGTTGCCTTTTCGATTGGCACGCTCTCGGCACCGAGCGGCTTCACACCATCGAGAATGCGGGTAACGGCGTCAGTGACTGGGAGCAGGGCCATGGCTCACTCCGCCTTGTAGGTTCCGGATTTTCCACCCGTCTTCTCCACCACCCGCACGTCGGTGATGGTCATGGCACGATCGACCGCCTTGAGCATGTCGTAGATGGTGAGGCAGGCGACCGCACACGCCGTGAGGGCCTCCATCTCCACGCCGGTCTTGCCCTCCACCTTCACCGTGGCTTCCACATCAATGTGACGCTCGGCAAGGCTGAACTCCACGCTGACCTTGCTGATCATCAAGGGGTGGCAGAGTGGAATGAGGTCGCTGGTCTTCTTTGCAGCCATGATACCCGCGATGCGGGCCGTCGCAAGCACATCACCCTTCCTGGCCGTGCCGCTGCTGATAAGGGCAAGTGTTTCGGCCCCCGCAAGAACCCGCCCCCGTGCGATGGCGACGCGGCTGGTCACATCCTTGCCGGACACATCCACCATGTGGGCCTGACCCTTGTCGTCGAGGTGCGAGAGCCTTGCCATCTCAGGCCGCCCTTGGCCGCGACAGGATGCTGCGTGTCGCCGAGGCGACATCGTCCTGCCGCATCAGGCTCTCGCCAATCAGGAACGTCCGTGCGCGGACCTTCTCAAGTCGCGCCAGGTCGGAGGGAGCAAAGAGGCCGCTTTCGGCCACGATGATACGATCGGCCGGGATCATGGGGGCGAGACGTTCGGTTGTCGCCAGCGTGACATCGAAGGTGTGGAGGTTCCGGTTATTGATGCCGATCAGCGGCGAGCGCAACTTCAGGGCCCGCGTGAGTTCCGCCTCGTCGTGGACTTCCACCAGCACGTCCATGCCGTAGGCAAGGGCCGCTGCTTCAAGATCAGCCGCAAGGGCATCGTCGATCATTGCCATGATCAGCAAGATGCAATCTGCTCCCCAGGCCCGGGCTTCCGAGACCTGATAGGTGTCGAGCATGAAGTCCTTTCGCAGGGCGGGCAGTGAACAGGCCTGGCGTGCGGCGGTGAGATAGGCGGGGGCTCCCTGGAAGCTGGGCGTATCGGTCAGGACAGAAAGGCATGCAGCACCACCGGCCTGATAGGCGGCGGCGAGTGAGGGCGGGTCGAAATCGGCCCGGATCAGGCCCTTGGACGGCGACGCCTTCTTGATCTCGGCGATCAAGGCCCATTCTCCCGCAGAATGCCTGGCGCGAAGGGCATCGGCAAAGCCGCGGGCAGGCGGCTCTGCGCGTGCATCGGCATCAACGGCGGCAGCAGGGCGGACTGCCTTGGCGGCGGCCACTTCCTCGCGCTTGTAGGCCGCAATCTTGTCGAGAATGGTGGCCATCAGCTGTTTGAAACCTCCACAAGGCGGTGGAGGGCCCGCGCCGCAGCGCCCGACCTGATCGACTCGCGGGCGGCTGAAACGCCGCCCTTGAGATCGCTGGCCTTGCCCGCCACGATCAGGGCGGCGGCGGTTGTCAGCAGCGCGGCATCGGCAAAGGCCGACGCGGTCCCATCGAGCACGGCGCGAAGGGCCTCGGCATTGTACGCCGCGTCCCCGCCCTTGAGATCCGCCAGCTTGCTGCGAGACAGGCCAGCGGCTTCGGGCGTGACCTCAAATGTCGTCACCTGCCCATTCTTGAGTTCGGCTATCGTCGTGACCCCCGATGGCACGATTTCGTCCATGCCGCCTTCGCCATGGCAAATCCAGCAAGCCTCGCAACCGAGGTTCTTGAGCACATGGGCGAGCGGCTCCACCCAGACTTTCGAAAACACCCCTGTGACCTGCCGCTTCACGCCAGCAGGATTGGAAAGCGGGCCGAGCAGGTTGAAGATCGTCCGTGTACCGAGTTCCACGCGGGTCGGGCCGACATGCTTCATCGATGCGTGATGCTGTGGCGCGAACATGAAGCCGAGTCCGGCCTCGCGAATGCACTCCGCAATCTTCTCCGGCCCCGTATCCAGCTTCACGCCGAGTGCCATGAGCACGTCGGCGGAACCGGACCGTGACGAGAGTGCCCTGTTGCCGTGCTTCGCAACCGTGAGGCCCGCCCCGGCAGCGACGAATGCGGCGCAGGTGGAAATGTTGAACGAGCCTGACGCATCGCCCCCGGTGCCGACGATATCAATGGCATCGGCAGGAGCATCGACGCGCAACATCTTCTCACGCATCACCTCAACCGCACCGGTGATCTCGTCGATGCTTTCGCCGCGCACGCGCAGCGCCATCAGCAGGCCCGCGATCTGGGACGGCGTTGCCTCGCCCGACATCAGCACATTGAAGGCAATGCGCGCTTCCTCCCGGCTGAGAGCTTTGCTGTCCGCGACCTTGGCGATCAGGGGTTTGAGTTCGCTCACCGTTTCACTCCCGCCATGTCGAGGAAGTTCTTGAGAATGTCGTGTCCATGCTCCGAGGCGATGCTCTCCGGGTGGAACTGTACTCCATGGACGTTCTTGCTCTTGTGCTGCAATCCCATGATCAGGCCGTCGGTCTCGGCAGTGATCTCCAAATCCTTGGGCAGGGTGCTACGATCAACCACCAGAGAATGATAGCGGGTCGCGTCGAAATCCTGCGGCAAGCCCTTGAAAACACCCTTGTCCTCGTGATGCACCTTGCTCAGCTTGCCGTGCATCTGGGTAGGCGCGCGGACCACATCGCCACCGAAAGCCTCGCCGATCGCTTGCAGACCAAGGCACACCCCGAAAATGGGGATTTCGCCGGAAGCCTGCTTGATGAGGTCGATGATGATCCCCGCCTGTGACGGCACGCCGGGGCCTGGAGAAATCACGATGGCTTCGGGCCGGGATGAAATGACCTGGCCCACGCTGATCTTGTCATTGCGATGGACCACCGTTTCGGCGCCGAGGTCACCCAGGAAGTGGTACAGGTTCCAGGTGAAGCTGTCGTAGTTGTCGATCAGGATGATCATTGACCCCTCCCGGCGCGGCCGGCGAAACGAACGGCTTCTTCAGCAGCGCGGAACAGGGCCTTGGCCTTGTTCACGCATTCCTGGTGCTCATTCTCAGGAATGCTGTCGGCCACAACGCCAGCACCCGCCTGGACATACATCTTGCCGTCCTTCACGATCGCCGTACGCAGGACGATACAGGTGTCCATCTCCCCGTCGGCAGAGAAGTAGCCGACACACCCCGCATAGACACCGCGCTTGTGCTTCTCCAGCTCGTCGATGATTTCCATCGCGCGGACTTTCGGTGCCCCCGAAACCGTACCGGCCGGAAAGCCCGCCACGAGCGCATCAATCACATCATGCTTCTTCGCCAGCTTGCCTTCGACATTTGAAACGATGTGCATGACCTGGCTGTAGTATTCGAGGATGAACTTGTCAGTCACCTTGATCGACCCGATCTCGGCGACGCGCCCCACGTCGTTGCGACCGAGGTCGAGCAACATCAGGTGCTCGGCCAGTTCCTTGGGGTCGGCCAGCAGTTCGGCGGCAAGCTCGCGGTCGCGCGTGGGCGTCGCTCCGCGTGGCCTGGTGCCCGCGATGGGGCGAATGGTGACCTTGCCATCGCGCACCCGGACGAGAATTTCCGGTGATGAACCCACGACGGCGAAGCTGTCGAAGTTCAGGAAATAGAGGAAGGGCGACGGGTTGACCCGCCGGAGGCTGCGGTAGAGCGCAAATGGCGGGAGCGTGAACTCGGTTTCGAAACGCTGCGAGAGCACGACCTGGAAGATATCGCCCGCAGCAATGTATTCCTTGGCCTTCAGCACCATCGCATTGTACTCATCGGGCGAGGTGTTGGAGCTTTGCGGCTTCATGGGAGGCGCATCGGTCTCGCGCAACTGCATGTCGAGAGGCCGATCGAGTGCATCCACCACCTCGGAAAGCCGTTCGGTGGCGCGGGCATAGGCGGCGCGGGGCGTCACGCCCTTCTCGACGTAGACCGGAGCCGTGACCGTCACCTCATCCTTGACGCTATCGAAGATCGCCATGACGGTCGGGCGGATCATGATGCCATCCGGCAGGCCCAGGACATCGGGCGGCGTGTCGGGCAGATGCTCCATCAGGCGAACCGAGTCATACCCCAGATAGCCGAAGACGCCAGCCGCCATGGGAGGCGCGTCTTCGGGGAGCTTGATGAAGCTTTCCGCGTTGAGGGCGCGGAGCGAGCTGAGCGGATCGGTTGACAGTTCCTCGAAAGGCCCGTCGGGCTGCGCGAGTGCCTTGCGATTGATGAACGACTGTGTTCCGCGCGCCTTCCAGATCACATCCGGATTGAGTCCGATGATGGAATAGCGGCCACGCACGGCACCGCCTTCCACCGATTCCAGCAGGAAGGAATAGCGTGTGTTACGGCCAAGCTTGAGCATGGCCGAGACCGGCGTTTCCAGGTCTGCCACCAGGCGCGTGGAAACAATCTGGCTTTCGCCACGCTCATAGGCGCGGGCAAAAACGTCATACTCTGGGGACACGATCATGGCGGCGGAACCCTTAGTTCTGGGCCGCCATGCCGCGGATTTCACGCCACAACGGTTCGTTGATGCTGACATCCACGTCAACTCGCGCCGCCTTCATGAAAGAGGCAAGCGTATCTTCGCCGAGGCCAAGCTTGATGTCGTCGGCCAGCGCCTTTGTTTCGTTGCTGGCGGCGTTGAAGGCAGGCGTGTTGACCTTGCTGACTTCAATGACCCGGGCTGACTTGCCGCCTGGCTCAAGTGCCCAGGTCAGGCTGTTGGGCGGAGAGGCAAAAAGTGCCAGCACCGACATGCCGTCAAATGTCTCCTGCGGTTCGGTGCGCTTCACGTTGGCAACGCTCTGGATCTGTGCGCCGGCTTCGGTCGCGAGGGTGTCGAGCTTGGTCGTATTGCCGGCCTTGGCGACAATGGCCTTGGCTTTTTCGGCAGCCAGTTCCCGGAGCTTCCCGGCGACATGATCCCTGATCACCTGATCCTTGACATCCGCAAGCGGCTTCAAGGCAGAGGGGATCACCTCGCGCACCTCGTACCAGACATAGCCGTCCGTCAAGGCCAGCGCATCGTTCTCGATCCCGACATCACTTGCGAATGCCGCCTTCAGCAATTCCGCTTTGGAAGGAAGTTCCACGTCCTTGCCGTCCTTGTCCTTTCCGGATGAGCTGACGGCGGGGACGAGCGTGAAAGGAATGCCCGCCTTGGCCGCAATGTCCTCGAACTTGGTCTGGCTGGCGCGGGCGTCTTCCACCGCGTCATAGATCGACTGGATCTCGTCCTTGGCCTTGTCGAGCTTGAGACGGTTTTCCACGTCGCCACGTACGTCGGCCAGCGGCTTCTGCACTTCCGGCGAAATCTTCACGACCTTGAGAAGGGCAGTCGTCAGGTCACCCGACACGGGAGCGCTGACCTGGCCTTCCGCCAGCGTGAACGCAGCATCGGCAATCTTCTGGTCGAGGAAATCAGCGGCAGTCCGGTCCGCGAAGGTGATGTCACTTTCCTTCGCACCCATCTCGGTGGCGATCTTGATGAAGTCCTCGCCCGCATCGATCCGCTTCTTCGCTGCCTCGGCCTTGGCCACATCCGGGAATCCGAGTTGCAGCACGGTGCGCTTTTCGGGCG
This sequence comes from Hyphomicrobiales bacterium, assembly GCA_016792865.1. Classification (GTDB taxonomy): domain Bacteria; phylum Pseudomonadota; class Alphaproteobacteria; order Rhizobiales; family Aestuariivirgaceae; genus Aestuariivirga. The sequence goes on from JAEUMJ010000023.1 coordinate 6,086, forward strand.
TGAAGTAATCGACCTTGCGCTGCTCATAGGCGGCAGCCACTTCCTCCTCGGTCACCTGAATCTTGTCGGCAACGTCAACAGGCTCGACCTTGATGGCGGCAACCGTGCGATACTCCGGCGCGGTATAGGCCTGCGGGGTCGCCTCATACTGCTTCTTGAGGTCTTCATCGGTGGGAGGGGGAACGTCGCTCTCGCTGACGCTCACCGAGAAGAAGCGGGCATCGCGGGTTTCATCCCGGTAGCGCGCCATCGCTTCGGTCAGCGTGCGGGGAAGTGCCGTGCCCGTGGCTCCCAGATCGGTAAGGGCGCGGCGGAGGCGGTTCTTGCGCTCGTTCATCAGGAAACGGGCCTCGTCGAGGCCGTTCTGCTGCAACAGGGCGCGGAAGCGGTTATGGTCGAAGTTGCCCTTGCCGTCCTGGAACGTCGGGTTTGCAGCCACCTCGGCCACAATCGACTGGTCGGAAACGGACAGCTTCATCTTCTCGGCGCGGGCATCGAGAACGGCGCCGTCAATGATGCGGTCGAGGATCTGCTGATCAAGACCAAGGCGCCGGGCGTCGTCCACCGTGAGGGCGTTGCCGGTCTGGGCCGCAATGCGTTGCAAGTCATTGTTGAGGTCGCGGCGGAATTCCTCGCTTGAAACCACCACGTCGCCGATCTTGACGAGATCCTGCGGGCCGAAGCCGGTCCAGCGGGCAATGCTATCGCCCAAGCCATTGCCAACGTCGTTGATGCCCCAGACGGCGAAGCTCGCCACCAGCAGACCCATCAGCACTTTGGCAACCCAGCTTTTTGCGGCGTTGCGGAACGACTCGAGCATTCTTTTCAAACCCTTCGGAAGAGGAGAGGCCCGGCGCGGGGCAGGGCACAAATCATGATCGGTGCATCATAGGTAGCCATCTTTGCTCTCGCAAGCGCGAGATTACGGTGCTAGGAACCGCCTAAAGCATTGAAGGGGATGATGATGTCCGAGACTGCGATCCGCCCGCTGGTGGCGGGGAACTGGAAGATGAACGGGACCACGGCGGCGTTGCGCGAACCGCGCCTGTTGGGGGCCATGTTGAA
>JAEUMJ010000035.1 GCA_016792865.1 Hyphomicrobiales bacterium
TTCGATCTTGCGGAGCGGCTCCTGCAGGTCGTGCGAGGCGACATAGGCAAAGTCCACCAGCTCGCGGTTGGAGTGTTCCAGCTTGCGGGTATATTCGAGCATCATCGCGGCGCTGCGCTCGATTTCCGTGATGTCCTGGTACGTGGCGATGGTCCCGCCGTCCGACATCGGCTCGTTCAGGACGGCGATGACACGGCCATCCTTCAGGCGCTGCTTGATGACGCTGCGGCGGCTCAACTGGTTGGGGTCGTTTCGTTCCGCAAGGGCGCGTTCTGCCTCATCAGCCGTGTAGTTTCCGAGGCTGACGGAATACTGCATCAGTTCGCGCAGCGAAATGCCGGGCTTCACCACATCGGCGGAGAAGCCGTACATGTCGAGATAGCGTTTGTTGACGACGATCAGCTTCTGGTCCTTGTCGAACATGCAAAGGCCCTGAACCATGTTGGTGAGGGCGGTGTCGAATTGCAGGTTGCGGGCATGGAGCTGCTGGGAGATGCGCAGCATCTCCATTTCACGCTGCTTGAGTTCGGTGATGTCGGAACGCGTGCCCACCACGCCGCCGTCATTGGTCCGCTTCTCGGTGATGAGCAGCCAGCGGCCGTCGGAAAGCTGGACCTCGATCGGTTCATTTGGGTTGCGGTGCTTGTCCAGGCGCCAGCGGATGTATTCCTCCGGCGACATCCCGTTCAGCATGAAGGCGCCCCGCATGGTGGAAACGCGGAGGATTTCTTCCTTCGGCACGCCCGGCATGATGATGTCGGCAGCGAAGGGGCTGTAGTCCACGTACTTGCGGTTATAGAGAACGATGCGGTCATTTGCATCGTACAGCGCAAAGCCGTCGGCCATCACGTCGAGGGCATGCATGAGGCGCGAGCGCGACTGCTCGGCGATCATCTCATACTGCGTGTTGAGATCCATGTCCGATGCGGGCGTATCGATCTGCCGGGCCGTCTCGACCACGGTGCCATTGGGCAGGCGGCGGCGTCGGATTTCGACAATGCTGCCGCTGGGTGCCGTATAGCGGAAGGTATAGGCCGTGCCCGGCACAAGGCGCTCGATGATGCGTGCAACCTTGCCGGAGATATCGTCTGCAGGCACGTTGAGGCGACGGAAGGTTGTAGCCATCAACTGCTGGAGTTCAACGCCTGATTTCAGGTCGTTGCTGAGATATCCGCAGAGCGTGCGGTAGAGATCATTGCAGGCGAGCAGGTGAAGGTTGGAGTCGAACAGTGCCAGGCCAACGTCGGCGCCAGCAAAAAGATCGGCAATTTCATTGCCGTTCTGGTGTTGGACAGCCTGGAAGAGGCCGCTCTCCTTGTCCGCATTTTCTTGCAAGGCGGGTTTGTCTTGCTGCACGTTCAGTCCCCCATACTTGCGGCCAGACATACAGCTAAGCCGTGAATGAACCGTGAAAAAATGCAACCTGAGGTCATTTTCAGTTGTTTCACGATATTTAACGATTTTCACTCATAACGCAGAAAGTTTGTATCGCGGGGGCGATCGCGTCTGGGTTGATGAGTGCGGGAGTCCCGGTCAGTTGAGTTGGAAGAGTTTCATGCTGTCGCAACGGGAAAGAACCATCGCCTGCTGGATGCTGGCATGCACCATACTCGCGGGTTTCACGGTGCCGGGCCTTTCCGAGAAAATGGCGCCCTTCACCTCGCCAAGCCTTCTCATCCTCATCATCATGTCGTTGCTGCCCATGGGGCGGATGGAAGGTGAAGAGGTTTTCAGCCTCGACGCCAAGGTGTGGCAGATCGTGCTGTGGCAGCTTCTCGTCCTGCCTGCGCTGATCGTTTCGGCGGCCCACCTGGCCCGCATCGATGGGAATATTACCCTGCTTCTGGTGACAACTGCCTCTGCGGGTTCGCTTTTTGCCTCGCCCACCTTTGCTGAACTGCTTCAGGTGAACAAGCAGAAGGCCCTGCAATGCATGGTGCTTTCAACCTTCCTCATGCCTGTGTCCTACTTCATCTTCTTCACCCTTGTGCTGCATGCGGACGTGCAGATCGACGTGACGGAGTTCATCGGGCGTTGCATGCATTTCCTGGTGCTGCCGCTCGGCCTGTTCCTTGTCTACATGGGGGTCGTGCACAAGCTTCCGGTGAGGGTGGTGAACTCCATTGAAAGTGCCTCACGTCGCACCACCATCGCGGCGCTGGTGATTTTCGGCCTTGGCATCGTCGGCCCGGCGCGTGATCTCCTCTGGAATGAACCGCAGCGGTTTGCTCTTTATCTGGTGATCGTCACCCTGCTGGGCGCGGGCATGGCCTATCTCACCGCTGTGGTGATGTTCCGCCAGGGCATCAATGACAGCCTGACCGCCAGCATCGTCAGCGGCTTCCGCAATGTGGGGCTGGGCTTCGTGCTCCTCTCCGGCATGGCAGATCATTCCACCTCGGAATATGTCGGCGTGTCGCAGATCCCGATCTTCCTTGCGCCCCTGGTCTTCAGTCTTCTGCTGGGTCGCCAGTCGAGCGCCACCACCAGGCTTGCGCCTGCCGAATAGGCTTCAACCGATCAGCGCCGCTTTTTTTTCCGGGCATCGCCCGCCTCCGCCCAGGAGTGCAGGCGGTGCCCTCAATTCAAGTGGCTACCCCAGATAGAAGTAGCATTTTGTAAACCCTGATTACGAAACCTTGGGGTGCAACCGATTCAAATCGTTGCGCTTTACAGTTGTTTAGAATGGTAGGTGATACCACCGTTGCGACAGGACTAGGGGAAATATCTTGAGCGGCGCAACGGCAGATTTCGGGAATGGGGCCCAGAACGGACATGACCTCATTCGTGCATTCCGGAGCGGAATCCACGGTGCAGAAAGCGCGAAAGCAACTGCAGGTGATGCAGCATCGCTCCCGCCCGCAGACCTTCAGGCCGAAACGGCTTCCATGCCTGCCGAAGCCTCCGGCACCACACCCCGCCGGGTCGGCTCGCGCCGCTATGCCCTTGCATTCGTTGCTGCAACTCTCGTCGGGCTGTTTGCAACCAGCGTCGCCAACAAGGCCTATGCCCCGGAGATGTATGCCACGGGCGGCATGATCCCTGCAGCAAATGCCCACGCCAAGGGCCTCAACTACGCGGTGTTCGATCTCAATCTCAACATCCGGGCACTGCGTGATGCGCAACTGGCGCGGATGACCAAGACGCCGGACATCATCATCATCGGCGCCAGCCATTGGCAGGAGTCCCACAAGGAACTTCTGAAGGGCAGGGACATCTTCAACGCCCACATCCATCGCGATTACTGGGAAGATCTTCTCGGCATGGTCGAGCTTCTGGTGAAGCACGACAAGCTTCCGCGCAAACTCATCTTCAGCCTCCGCGACAAGCAGTTCACACCGGTGGATGACCGCAAGGACTGGCTGTGGGAGCCTGGCATTCCGGCCTACCGCGCCATGGCAAGGCGTCTCGGCCTTGAACCGGAAAGCTATCTCAAGACGGCGCCTTATGACCGCGCCCGGGCGCTCATCTCCCTTCCGATGCTGTTCGAGAACGTCACCCGCTGGCACAACGCGGCGGAACATCCGATGGCGACCGACCAGACGCATTTCCAGAGCCTCGACGTGCTTCTGCCCGATGGCTCGATCCTCTGGTCCGAGGACCACAAGAACATCTTCACCCAGGAACGCGCACGCCGTGAATCGAATGCCTTCGCACAGGCGGCGATCAGTGATCCGCCGAGGATTGATGCAAAGGGGGTCGCCGCATTCGGCAAGGTGCTCGATTTCCTGAAAGGGCACGGCGTCAAGGTGTATTTCGTGCAGCCGCCCTTCAATCCCGTGTTCTATGACCGGGTGCAGGGCACGCCCTACATGGACGGCCTGAACCGGCTGGATGACCTTACGCGCCGCATCGCCGCCGAACGCGGCATTCCGGTTTTCGGCAGCTTCAATCCGCATCGGCTCGGTTGCACGGCGGATCAGTACATCGACGCCGAGCACGCGAACCCGAAATGCCTGCAACATGTGTGGGACGAGTTCATTGCCCTTGAGGCGGCGGAGGGCAAGTCCTGATGTCCTTCACGTCCCTCCAGTTCATCTTCGGCTTCCTGCCGGCAGTCTACATCATCTATGTTCTCGCCAGCCGCTTCGGCGGGAGGCAGTGGGCCATCTCCGTTCTCGGCATGGCGTCGCTGGTGTTCTATGCCATGTTCGGCGCGCAGCTCCTGCTGGTGCTGATGATCTCGATGGTTTTCAACTTCACCGTCGGCAACGTGCTGGCCTGCCTGACCGCGCATCCCAGGGTTTCACGCAACCTGCTGCTCGGCGGCATCATCGCCAACCTGACGATGCTGGGATACCTGAAGTACACGAACTTCTTCGTGGATGTCATCAACCAGGCCGCACACACCTCCTTCGGGCACTTTGACATTGCCGTGCCGCTCGGCGTGTCGTTCTTCACCTTCGTGCAGATCGGCTACCTGATCGACAGCTACAACGGCCAGCTCATCAAGCATGACTTTGCCCGCTACATCGTCTTTACCGCATTCTTCCCGGCGGTTACGGCCGGGCCGCTTGTCATGCAGCGGGAGATGATGGAACAGCTGAACGGTCCCGGTGCCCGGGCCTTCGATGCGAAGCGGGTTCTCATCGGCCTCACCATGTTTGCCATGGGCCTGTTCAAGAAGGTTGTGATGGCTGACGCGATTGCGCCCTTTGCCGACCAGGTGTTCGGCGGCGTGCACGCAGGCATGGGCATCGATGCCGGCACCGCCTGGATCGGCGCCCTCTGCTATGCGCTCCAGCTCTACTTCGACTTCTCCGGTTATTCCGACATGGCGATCGGCCTCGCCACAATTTTCGGAATCAAGCTGCCGCTCAATTTCGACTCGCCCTTCAAGTCCACCAACATTTCCGACTTCTGGCGCCGCTGGCACATGACCATGACGCGCTTCTTCACGGCCTATGCCTATTCGGGCCTTGCCATGTGGGGCATGCGCAAGAGCATGGCCTTGAGGACCGGCAAGTTCGGTCGCTTCCTGCTCGTTGCCGCCGTCCCGTCGATCATTACCTTCATCGTGGCAGGTGTCTGGCACGGCTCAGGCTGGACCTACGTCATCTATGGCGTGATGCACGGGCTTGCCATCGCAACCTATCTTGGCTGGCGCGAATTCTCGAAGATAAAGCTGCCGACGCCGGTTGCCTGGCTCGTCACCATGGCAATGGTTGTCTCCGGCCTCGTGATGTTCCGCGCTCCTGACGTGCCGACTGCGATTGCGATGCTCGGCCACATGTGGGGCTTCGGCCAGGCGTCGGCGAGTGAGCTGATTGCCATAGACACGGCGACAGCCATGTCGATGATCGTCATCATGGGTGCCGTCACCCTGCTGCTTCCGAATACCCAGCAGATCCTGCACCACGAATGGCCTGTCGTGGACACCAAGCCGGAGGACGCGGAACTTGCCGCCGGCCTCGTCGCCTGGCGCCCTTCCTTCAGCGTTTCCCTGATCACCGCCTGCATATTCACGATCGGCATCACCTCGATCGGGTCAAGCTCAGGCTTCCTCTACTATAAGTTCTAGCAAGGATGGCACGAACATGAACACGCACAACCACGCATTCAACGAAATCTCCGTTCCGCTTCCGCGTGAAGTGGACAGCGAAATCGCCGGCGATATCGAAAAGGAATCGGTGTTCGTCTCGCCCTTCATCGATCGCATCTTCGTGCAGGACGGCAAGACCGCGCGCGTCGTCTGCAAGGCGGGCGCGGACCTTGCCGAAGTGGAAGCGAAGGCCAAGCGCTTCCTCGAAGTGATGGTGAAGCAGGTATCCGGCTTCGAGATCAAGGTTTTCGTTGATACGAAACGCAAGGATACCGGCCCGTACTTCCGTGGCGTCAACGATGAACTCGTGAAGCGAGGCTGGATGCACGATTACGGCAAGGGGCAGGTGGCCTACTCCGGCCCGGTGCTCAAGCTTGCCAAGCTGATCAACGACAAGGCCGGAGAACTCTACGCGTCCGCGCTGGGTGCCAAGGATGCGCACTTCCCGGCCATGATCGATGCCGATACGCTGCACAAGTGCGGCTATTTCGACTCGCATCCGAATGCGGTGACCTTTGTCGGCAACGTGGTCGAGGACTTTGACGCCATCGAGGAATTCCGCCTCGCCAATTCCTGCTCTGAAGGCGCGCTGCTGCCGAAGCAGGAGCACATCCACATCGATGGCATGTGCCTCAACCCGGCGGCCTGCTTCCCCGCCTATCCAACGCTCACCGGCCAGACCTTCAAGGAGGGCCAGTGCTTCACCTGGCTGGGCCGCGTGTTCCGCTATGAATCTCGCAACATCAACGGCCTCGACCGCCTTTATGAATTCAACGTCCGCGAACTGGTATTCGTCGGCGACGAGGACTTCGTTCGCGACGTCCGCAAGAAGTCGCTGCCGATCGTGGAGGAACTCGCGTCCTTCATCGACATCGATTGCCAGGTTCAGACGGCAACCGATCCTTTCTTCGCAACCGTCTCTGCCGCAAAGAAATTCTGGCAGGCTGCCCAGGAAGTGAAGAACGAGATCAAGATCCCGGCCCTGTCCAACGACGGCAGCCAGAAGCTGCTCGCCTGCGGTTCCATCAACCTGCATGGCAACTTCTTCGGCAAGCGCTTCGGCTTCACGACGGTGAACGGCGAGCCTGCCCAGACGGGCTGCGTCGGCCTCGGCATCGAGCGCTGGGTCCTCGCAGCCTTCACCCAGCACGGCTTCGACGAGTCGCGCTGGCCGGAAGCCGTCCGCAACATCATTTTCCGCTGATCTGAACCTGAAGGAAGGACCACACCATGCAACTCTATGATCTCATCGGCAAGGTGCTCGGCGTTGACCCGGCATCACTGAACGAGGAATCGAATGCGCAGAATACCCCGAAGTGGGATTCGCTGCGTCATATCGAAGTGATCTTCGCGATGGAAAGCGCCTATCACGTCCGCTTCACCATGCCGGAAATCTCCGGCCTCCGGAAGCTCGGCGACATCCGCAAGCTGCTTCTTGCCAAGAACGTGAACCTCGGCGAAGCCCCCGCAGAACGGAAGATTGCCTGATCCTCCGCCAAGCGGGGAACGGGCGAGGCAAAGCCGATGCTTCCAGTCAAAACCGTCAAGTTGCTGATCGTGGACGATGATGAGGACGATATCTACCTCATCACCGAAGCGCTTCAGGAGGTGACGCGTACCAGGTACGCGATCACGACGGCCTCGTCGTCGCTGCAGGCGCTGGTGGAACTCTCGAACAATACCTTCGATGTGATCTTCAGCGACTACCGGCTGGGTGTCGTGACAGGCGTGGACTTCATCAAGAGCGTGCGCGCCGCCGGCATCGATACGCCGATCATCCTCCTCACCGGCATTTCCGATCACCTCGTCGACAACGCGGCGCTGCAGGCCGGCTCCTCCGACTTCATCCCGAAGACCGCCATCACCGCCGACGTGCTGGACCGTTCGGTGCGCTACGCCATGGCCCATGCCGACCGGCAGCGGCTGTTGCAAACCATTCTGAAGAATACCAAGTCGGGCATCAGCGTGCGCGATTCTGCAGGAGCGGAAACCCTGTGGAACGGCCAGATGGCCAATTTCGCGAAAATGGCAATCGGCGACCAGCCGGGCGCGCGCCAGCAGCTTATCGATCTGGCCTATGCGTCGAAGCAGACGGACATTGTTGTGGGTTCGGTGGTCCTCGAATCCCACATCACGCCGCTGCACGACGGCGGCTCGATCCTGACGCTTCATGACGTGACCGACCGCGTGAACGACCTGCGCGAGCGGGAGAGGGCGGAGGAGCGCATTCGCGCCATCGCCATGCAGGACGGCCTGACCGGGCTTCCCAACCGCCTGGCCTTCAATACCTATCTCGACGAGTGCCTTGAAAACGCCCGGCAGGACAAGAGCCAGGTGGCCCTGCTGCTCTTCGACTTCAACCGCTTCAAGGAAGTGAACGACCTCTTCGGCCATGCCGCGGGCGATCACATCCTCCGGCAGGCTGCGGCCAACATCAAGGACGTGCTGCGGGACGGCGAATTCGGGGCGCGCCTCGGCGGCGATGAATTCGTGCTCGTGCAGTTGAACAGCACCCGCGAAAAATCCCACGAGCTGGCGCAGCGCATCGTCGGCAGCCTGAATATGAGCCTGCGCTGGGACGACAAGGTGATCGATGCCAGCGTCACGCTCGGCGTGGCGCTTTATCCCGACCATGGCGCGAACCGCCAGGAGCTGCTCGCCAACGCCGACCTCGCCATGTATCGCGGCAAGTCGGAGCAGGAACTTTCCATCTGCATCTTCGATGCCAGCATGGACGAATACATCCGCGACCGCCGCACCCTGGCCCATGACGTGCGCCACGCCATCCACAACAACGAGATGAGCCTCGACCTGCAGCCGCAGTTCATTTGCAGCACCGGCACGCTGGCTGGCTTCGAGGCCCTGCTGCGCTGGTACAGCCCCCGGCGCGGGCAGGTGTCTCCGGCGCATTTCATTCCGGTGGCGGAGGAGAACGGTCTCGTGATCGAGATCGACAAGTGGGTGCTGCGCCGCGCCTGCGAACTTCTGGCCCGGAACCCCTGGCTGCCGCGTGTTGCGGTGAACATTTCGGCCCGCGCCATCTGCCTGCCGCAGGTGGTGACGCAGGTGCGCCAGACCCTGCTGGACGTGGGCATCTCGCCCGCCCGCCTGGAACTGGAAGTAACGGAAACAGCCCTTGTGCACGACCTGAACCGCGCCCTGCACAATTTGCGGCAGTTGAAGGCGCTCGGCATTTCCATCGCCATGGACGATTTCGGCACCGGTTACTCATCGCTGTCGCTGCTCAACACCTTCCCCTTCGACCGGATCAAGGTGGATGGCTCCTTCATCCAGCTGACCGGCAGCAACCAGCGCGCCGACGCCATCTTCAAGGCGGTGGTGGGACTGGGTGCCGCCCTCAGCGTGCCGGTGCTGGCCGAAGGCGTGGAAACCGACGC
>JAEUMJ010000085.1 GCA_016792865.1 Hyphomicrobiales bacterium
GTGGTGGGCCCGGCAGGACTCGAACCTGCAACCAGACGGTTATGAGCCGTCAGCTCTAACCATTGAGCTACAGGCCCCACCAACCCCATCGGGGTGCGGCTAGCTAACTGATTTTCGCGGCTTTTGCCAGAGCGCCCGGCGCCCGGTGCCGACCCCGTTTTTGAACGGCAACAAAGGCGTGCTATAGGCCCGCCATGAAAGACAATGACCTGACACCCGAAGCTGCCGTTGCGGCGCTGATCGACCTTCACGCCAGGGCCACGACATCCCTCAAGGAATCGCTGGATCGCTATTTCAGGACTCGCGCAACGCCGAGCGCCGAGGAACGCAGCCTCTTCCGCTACCCCGAACTGGTGGTCACCTATGAGGCACAGGGCCTGCAACCCAACATTTCCCGCGCCTATGCCAAATTCACCGGCCCCGGCGTCTATTCCACCACCATCACCCAGCCCAGCCACTTCGCGCCCTATCTGGTGCAACAGTTGCGCTACCTCGTTGACGACTATGGCGCGCGCATCCGGGTGCGGCCCTCGCTGCAGGAAATTCCCTACCCCTATGTGCTCGACAAGGGCGACGATCTTGGCGCCGGTGGCGTATCGGCGGCGGAACTGGCCCTGCATTTCCCGGCACCGCAACTGTCCCTGGTGGGCGATGAAATTGCCGACGGCACCTTCTCGGCCACGGTCGGCGAACCCCTGCCGCTCTCCCTGTTCGATGCCGTGCGCATCGACTACTCGCTGAAACGGCTGCAACACTACACCGGCACCCATTGGTCGCAGACGCAGCCCTGGATCCTGCTCACGAACTACCACCGCTATGTCGATCAGTTCGTGCAGTGGGGCTTGGCCCGCCTGCGTGAAAGCGGCCCCTATGACGCGCTGCACCTTCCGGGGGGCGTTGTCATCCGGCGCGGCATGGGCGAAGCGGAGGCGCAGGCGATATCCGACAACAGCCCGTGGCACCGCTTCCAGATGCCCGCCTATCATCTCTCGCGCAGTGACGGGCAAGGTGGAACCACGCTGGTGAACATTGGTGTCGGACCTTCCAACGCCAAGACGATCACCGACCATCTCGCCGTGCTTCGCCCGCACTGCTGGCTGATGATCGGCCATTGCGGCGGCCTTCGGCAATCGCAGCGGATCGGCGACTATGTTCTCGCCCATGCCTACCTGCGGCAGGACCACATTCTCGATTCCCTCGTGCCGCCGGACATTCCCATCCCCGCGCTGGCGGAAATCCAGGTGGCATTGCAGGCCGCCGCTGCCGACGTGACCGGCGAAAAAGGCGAAGCCCTGAAATCACGGCTTCGCACCGGAACCGTGGTGACGAATGACGACCGGAACTGGGAACTGCGCTGGACGCCGGAGCGCAAGCGCATCAACCTCTCGCGCGCCATTGCCGTCGACATGGAGTCCGGTACGATTGCGGCGCAAGGCTATCGGCTGCGCGTTCCCTACGGCACCCTGCTCTGCGTGTCCGACAAGCCGCTGCATGGTGAAATCAAGCTGCCCGGTGCAGCAAACGCCTTCTACGACCGGGCCGTCGGCGAACATCTGCTGATCGGCCTGGCCGCCGTCGAACGCCTGCGCAAGGAACGCGCCGGTCTTCATTCGCGCAAGCTCCGCAGCTTCGACGAGCCACCCTTCCGCTGATGCGGCGCCCTCTTGCCGCCGCAATTCATTTCCAGATGCCCGTTCAGGAGACAGGACACCATGATGACGCGCCTTCTTGCCGCCCTCGCCATCGCGACACTCGCATTCACCCCCGCACCCGCATTTGCAGACGAGGCGAAATTGCCACGCACCATTTCCGTCAACGGCACCGGCGAAGTGATGGCCGTGCCTGATCTTGCCACGATCACGCTGGGCGTCATGTCCTCGGCAGCGACCGCACAGGAAGCCCTTGCCGCCAACACCAGGTCCATGACGGACGTGATGGCCTTGCTGAAGAAGGAAGGCATTGAAGACCGCGACATCAGCACCTCGAACTTCAACGTCTCGCCGCGTTATGACTATGGTCAGGGTGGAACGCAGCCGCCCAAGGTGATGGGCTACGACGTCTCGAATACCGTGACCGTGAATGTGCGCAAGGCGGATGCCCTGGGCGATCTTCTCGACAAGGCGGTCACTGCCGGATCAAATCAGGTCTATGGAATTGCCTTCTCGGTGTCGAAGCCGGAGGCGAAACTGGACGAGGCCCGCAAGTCGGCGGTGGCCGATGCAAGGCGCAAGGCCGAAATCTATGCAGCCGCAGGTGGCTTCAAGCTGGGTGACATTCTCTCCGTGGCCGAGGGAAGCAACTATCGCCCTCCGCTGCCCATGGTCATGAAATCAACCATGGCGGCAGAAGCGGCCCCCGTTCCGGTCGCGCGGGGCGAGCAATCGCTGACAGTGGACGTCAGCATCGTGTGGGCCATCAAGTAAGGGACCATTGCATGGAAGGCGCGGGCTGTTAGTCTTTCGCCCATGCCATTCCATGTTCGCGACCCCTGGCGGAAGCAGTATTTTGAAGGCGTTCCCTGCCCGCCGGATGTGCATATCCCCATCGATGATATCGATTGCTGGGAATGGTATCCGGACTACCGGTATGTCTACGACAAGCTGCATGTGGCGCGAAGCCAGGGCGTTGCCTCAGGTCTTGCGCAGGACATGCCACAGGCTTTTCCGGTCTTCGCGAAGCCGCGTGTCAACCTGAAGGGCATGGGGCTGGGCAGCCGCATTGTCCACGATGCGAAAGCCTTCGCCGAGGCCATGGCTCCCGGCATGATGTGGATGGAGCTGTTCACCGGCCCGCACATCTCCACGGACTGTGCCGTGGTGGAAGGGCGCGTCACCTGGATGCGCCATGCCGAGGGCATACCATCCACCGGCGGCATGTTTCGCCACTGGACCATCCACGGTCGGGAGGATCGCGCCCTCTCGCGTTTCCTCACGGATTGGATTGCGCGTGAAATGCCGCACTACACCGGCATGATCAACATCGAGACAATCGGAGGCCGCATCATCGAGGCGCAGATCCGCTTCGCCGACCAGTGGTGCGACCTTTACGGACGCCCATGGTTCGAAGCCGTCGTCGCGCTTTATGGCGAAGGCCGATGGCCACTGGCAGAGCCTGAGGTGAGAGAGGGTTATTCGGTGCCGCTGTTTGCCCGTCACGGGTCGGTGCCACCCCATCCGTCCGCGGCCGTGCAAGAGGCCATCCGCGCCATGCCGAATGTGTCCAGCCTCCAGATCACCTATCACGCGCAGACGGCGGGTGCAGACCACCCGATGCCGCCGGGTGGATTCCGCCTTGGGATCGTGAACGGCTGGAACCTGCCCGACCTGCTGAATGCCCGGCGCTCCCTCGCGGCGGCCTTTCCCGGCGTGGAGATGCTGGAACTCTAGACCGCCTTGCCGTTGACCAACGCCCAGGTCTTCCCGGATTCGTCATGGATGTGGAGTTCGCCGAGCGCAATGTCGAACCAGGCGCCGTGCACCGTCAGCTCGCCCTTGTTCTCCTTCATCCGCACCCACGGAAAGGTTCGGAGGTTGGCGAGGGAATGTTCCACCGAGGCATGCTCGACGGCGGTCTGCAAATCCTTGTCGTCATCGTGGGAGTGATCGTGGCGAACGGCGCTCGCAACATCGCGCACATCAGACATCCACTTGCCGATGAAATCGCCGGCGGAAAGCGGGTCGCCACCTTCAACGACGGCGCGAATGCCGCCGCAGCGGCCATGCCCCATGACCACGATGTGCTTCACGCCCAGCGACAGCACCGCAAACTCGATGGCCGCACTGGTGGAGTGATGCTTGCCATCGGGCGCATAGGGCGGGACGAGATTGGCGACATTGCGCATCACGAAGATCTCGCCGGGACCGGCATCGAAAATGGTTTCGGGAGCAGCGCGTGAATCACAGCAGGCAATGATCATCACCGAGGGTTTCTGGACACCCGTGCCGAGACGCGCATAGCGTTCGGATTCCTCGGCGTAGCGTCCGCTGCGGAAGCTGGCATATCCATCGAGAAGCCGCTTGGGGAAACTCATCTCTCCACCTTCCTTCCTCAGCGCAGATTGATCACGGTTGCTTCAGGCAGCTCGGAAACGCCGGGCTGTTCGATCCAGTGCTGGAACGTCCGCACCCCGCCTTCCCGCCGGGCCGCCGCAAGAAGGTCGAGGTCAACCCTTGCCGTCACCCATTGGGGCTTGTTCATTTCACCGAGCGCGATGACGCCGTTCGGCGGAAAACCCTTGTCGGGTGGCGCGAAGATTCCGGCCATGCCGGTGTTGGTTTCGCAGGCTGTGCAGAAGGGAGCAGGACCGACACAGGGCGAGTGCACGGTATAGACCTGGTTCTCAAGCGCCCGCGCAGCCGCACCGGTCCGCACCCGCCAATAACCCCACTCCGTTTCGGTATTTGAAGGTGCGAGAATGATCTCCGCACCGGCTTCCGCCAGCGCACGGGACAAGAGCGGAAACTCGATGTCGTAGCAGATGACAAGCCCCACCTTGGCGATGCCGATGTCAAAGACCTTGAGTTGCCGGCCACCATTGATCTGCCACGGATCCCGCTCCCATGGCGTGGGCATGATCTTCGTGTAGCTTTCGGACTTCCCGCCCGGACCAGCCACCTGCGCGATGTTGAAGCGTTCGTCATCGATGATGCAAGGGGCACTGCCCGCCACGATCATCACACCATGACTGCGCGCCAGCGCCTGGGTCAGTTCCGCAATCTCGCCGGTGAAATCGGAAACGGCGGCGATGCTGCCCTGCAAGTCCCTGCCCCGGCCGTTGATGGCCGAGAGTTCCATTGCGCCATATTCCGGAAAGACCAGGATCTGTGCCCCGGAACGCACGGCATCCTCAACCCAGCGGGTGACCTTTGCCTTCCACTGCTGGACGGACGCAACTTCATCCAGCGGATATTGAGCAGCGGCGATGGTGACAAAACGGCTCACAGGTCCCTCATCCAGAATTGCATGGGCTTGAACGTATCATGATCCTGCCCCACGTCGCGCCAGGAGAATCTGGTCGTGAAGCCCGGCACAGGAACATAGCCGCGCTTCTTCCAGAAGAGATCGAGGGGGACATAGTTGGCCGGGCGCGCAGGGTGATCGTCGGGGCGCACCACAGCACAAAAGGCACAATGCGTCGCCCCCAGGTCTCGCGCCTGTTCCTCGCGCAGGTCGAAGAAGTGGCGACCCGCGCCCTGCCCGCGGTATTCCGGCAACAGCACGGACTCGGCACAATAGAAAATCCGGTTCACATCAAGCCCGCGGGCCTCGAAAGGCTGCTTGAACTCCGTGTGCTCAACTGCCAGCGGGCAGCCTGTCGCCGCACCGACAACCTTGCCGCCGTCACTGGCAATGACCACAACCGAGCCGTCACTTGAGGCGAAGCGCGAGAGATAATCGCGTTCATAATCAAGCGAGCCATCGTAGAGGTAGGGAAAGTCGCGGAACACGCTGATGCGGAGCCTTGCCACATCGTTCAGCACCGAGCGCACATCCGCGCCCGTGAGGGCCTCGTAGGTCAGCGCGTTCTGCGTTTCCGTCATTTCACTTGCCCAGAACCTGCCTGGTCCAATCCTTGAGATTGTAGTGGGTGGAGACACGGGTGATCTTGCCCCGCTTCACCTCGAAGAAGGCTCCGACCCGCAGCTTGTAGGTCTGTCCCCTGGCCTTTGGCAGGCCCGGATCGGTCTTGAGATACTTGCCCTTGAGCCTGAACTCGGCGGCAGCGCGGCTGCCATCGGCATTCGTCATGACCACAATGTCGGAGAGGACCTCCTTGTAGGACGAATTCATGTGCGCAAGGAAGGCCGCGAACTTGTCCTTGCCCTTGCGGCTTTCTCCCTGGCTGACATCGTGCACGAACCCCGCACCGAGACAGTCCAGCATGCCCTCTGCATCCTGGGCATTGAAGGCGTCATAGTAGCGGGTGATGAGCTTGCGGGTTGCGGCGGCAGTCATTCGGTTCTCCATTTGCCGCCGACTAATCAGAAAGACGCCGCCTCTTCAAGCCTCACTTGAGCTTCCGGGGATAAAGCGTCTTGCCGATCGACTTTTCCTTGCCATGACTATCCCACACCGAGGCCAGAAAGCACTCCGTGGCATGCTTCGCCTGCCCCTTGCAGAAGGCCGTGAGGGCGGCAATGACCGCTGCCTCGTTCGGCGCGCCACACACCGTCTCGGTCCAATGCACTTCGCCGGTGGTCACGCCCATGGAGCCGGCCCAGCCGTTTGTGCAGGCGGACGTGATGACGCATTCGTCGCTGCCGCCGGTTTCCTTCCTGCACTTGTCGAGGGCGCATTGCGCCGCTGACAGGGCATCTCCCTTGAAGCAGACCTCGAATGCCTGCTCCGGCGCGATTGCCGCGGCAAACGATACGCTTTCCCCTTCGGCGCGGGCCGGTATTGCCGCAAGGATGGTTCCTGCGATGATGGCCGCGACAACGATCGATTTCATGCCTGTCTCCCAAAGCCCCCGAAGCCCCGGCGCGACGATAGCCCGCTTGTGCGGTCCGGGAAAGTCAGGCTATGCGGCCCCCATGAGCACGATCACCAGCCTTTTCCCGACCCATATCTACCGCGCCGACAAGGCCGGTCCCGACACCCTGACGGCCGAACTCGAAGTTGCGGCCCTCTCGCTCAGCCGCGATGACATCGCTGGCATCAAGTGGTGCGAGAAGCACGGTTATAACGGCTACACCTCCTATGCCTCACTCAACGATCTGGCCTGGCGCATTCCGGTGTTCCAGAAGCTGGAGCGGATCCTTGACCGTCACGCGCTGGCCTTTGCCAAGGCGCTGCACTGGGACATCAAGGGCGGCAGGCCGGTGTGCGACTCCCTCTGGGTGAACGTACTGCCGGAAGGCGGCAGCCACACCGGGCACATCCACCCCAACAGCGTGATCAGCGGCACCTACTATGTGAAGGTTCCGCAGGGTGCCGGGCCGATCGTTTACGAAGACCCCCGTCTTGCCCGCATGATGGCTGCTCCACCGCGCAAGAAGAACGCACCGCAGGAGTTCCAGTCACACGTCAGTTTCCGGCCTGCGCCGGGTTCCATGCTGATGTGGGAAAGCTGGTTGCGCCATGAAGTGCCGCTCAATCGCGCCGAGGGAGAGCGCATTTCGGTCAGCTTCAACTACGTGATCGGCAACCGGGAAAGCTGACAACCACAGCCCTAGAGACAGAGGGCCAAAGCTGTGTCATCCTGCACGAAGCAGGGAGAATGTTGGAGCCATTACATGAAGTTCGTCAGGTCCATTGCCGTAGCGATTGCTTTGGCCGCACCCCTTCCACTGATGGCATCCCCCGCGCTGGCCTTTTGCGGAATGATTGAAGCGACGGGTGAGGCCAAGGACCGCCCGCTCGCCGTCAAGCGTGCCCAGAAGCAGGCCATCCTGCAATTGAAGCCGCTGCGGAAGCAGCACGGAAGGAACCTGGTGGTTGACGAGATGGTGGTGGATTGCCTCGGCGGCGCACAGGTGTTCGTGAAGAATGGCCGCCTGAAGGATACCCGCGCCACCTGCCTTGCGCTGCAAGCCTACTGCGTGAAGCGCTGAACCTCAGGCCTTGCGCGGCGGCACGTCTGCCGTGTCTTCCAGATGGAACCGGTGCAAGAGGCGGTGGAACATGGGCGCGAGCACAAGACCCGCCACGGCGAAGAACAGAAGCCCGCAAACCAGCGCATAGACACCTTCGAAGATGTAGCCTGCCGTGGTCTCCAGCCTGTCGAGCGGCCCCATGCCCGAAAGGATCATGGCGGCGTTTGCAAAGGCCTGCGCCGCTCCCATGCTGCCGAAATACATGTAGCCGACAACACCAAACCCCAGGGCACCGGCAACAATGACCGCCGCCCATATGGCATTGGACCAGATGCGCGCCGCATAGACAGCCCGCGTTGCCAGCCGGTCCTTGCGTGTCATTTGAACATCCGCTCGCCGAGCTGATCGACGATCAATTGACCCTTGGCGATGGCCACGTCGGCGCAATCGTCGCGGTCACTGAACTTGTCGGCGCGGATGAAGTGATGCTCCTTGCCGTCCTTCCTGATGCGGCCCGCAAGCTGCCACTGGCCACCCTCCTTGAAGGGTTCCGCCTCAATGGAATAGCCATTGTATTCCAGCGTCTTCGCCACTGTGGGGGTCGAGGACGCAGCCCCGCCGCCGAACAACTTGCTCCAGAAGGACATCTATCGCTCCGCTGATCCGTCACACAAATGTGATCGTAAATGTTACATCTCTGCCGTAGTCTTCTGGCGTGATCTTACCGGCAAAGCAAACACGAGGAGAAGGCCAATGTTCGACGCCCCCCAAACTATCCGGATCGACCGCCGCAAGTTCCTGGCCGCCGGCGCCGCCCTTGTCGCTGCAGGTGTGCTTCCGAGATCCGCACTGGCCCTGGCGGGTCCGCACACCTTCAAGCATGGCACATTCGACGTGACCGTCGTGAGCGACGGCACTTTCCAGATGCCGCTGGAAATCGTCAACAAGGAAGCAAAGCCGGAAGACCTGCGCGCGCTGCTGGGCCTTGCTGCCGATGCCAAGACGATCACCGCCGAATTTTCGCCGGTGCTGGTGAAATCCGGCAGCGACATGATCCTGTTCGACACCGGCAACGGTCCTGGCCGCGAGGGTGCCGGACTTCTGGCTGATAGCCTGAAGACGGCGGGCATTGATCCCGGCAGCATCACCAAGGTGATCTACACCCACGCCCACCCCGATCATTTGTGGGGCACGCTCAAGGACGGTAAGCCCGTTTTCGCCAACGCCAGCCACCATGTCGCCGAGACCGAGTGGAACTTCTGGACCAATCCCGACCTCGCCTCGAAGATGCCCGAAGGCATGCGCGACATGTTGAAAGCCACGCAGGCGCAGCTTGCCGGAATCAAGGACAAGGTTGCGATGTTCAAGCCGGGCGCCGAGGTCGTGTCCGGTGTGAATGTCATCGACACCGCCGGTCACACGCCGGGGCATGTGTCCTTCGAACTTGCGGGCGGCGACGGGCTGATCCTCACGGGCGATGCGATCACGGTGCCGCAGGTGTTCTTTGCGCATCCCGAATGGGCCTTCGGCTTCGATGCTGATGGCGCAGCGGCCGGCAAGAGCCGCAAGATGCTGCTGGACATGGCGGCCTCGGGCAAGAAGCTGATGCTGGGCTATCACTGGCCCTACCCCGGCCTTGGCCGCGCCGAAGCCAAGGACGGCGCCTTCGCCTACGTCCCGGCCTGAGAAACTTCCCCACCCCCTGCAAACGACAACGCCGGAAGCAATTGCTTCCGGCGTTCCGATTCAGTCCTCGCACGCGAGGCTCAGCGCATGGCGCGGGAGCCGGTCTTGATCGGGCAGGAGGAAATGCCGAACAGGCTGTAGAGCGGGCAGTTTCCGATGATGGCTGTCAGGATCGGCACGATGCCGATATATCCGATCCACGCGTAGGGATGGCCAGAGAAGAAAGCGAAGGCCAGAAGCGCCAGGCCAAACAGCACCCGGAGCGCACGATCAATCTTACCCACGTTCGTTTTCATTTTCAGTGTTCTCCCAATTCGCAAGCTGCGTTGCGCCGGATGAACCTTAGCGTGCAACTTGGCGTCTGTCAGTGATTTCGTTACCAAACGTCGGCGAAGTGCTCCAGGGCGGTTTCGTCCTTGAGGGCAACCCTGCCCCGGCTGATTTCCACCCAGCCCTTGTCCGCGAAATCATTGAGCAATCGGGTAATCACCTCGCGGGCGGTATTGAGGTCGTGGGCCATGGCCTGATGGGTGGCCTCCACCACGCCATTGCGGGCCAGCCGCAGCAGATGCCGCGCCAGCCGCCTGTCAACATGGCGGACGGCCACCTCCTGAATGAGGCCGATCAGCGACTGGATGCGCTCGCCATACGAGGAAAAGACGAAGCGCCGGAAGCCGGGAGATGTGGCCAGCAGTTCCTCGAACACCGGCTTGGGCAGGATGATCGCATCCGTGTCCGACTCGGCCACGCCCTCCGCGTCGTAGTGCTCGCCCGACAGCAGGCCTGCCGTGGTGAGCACGCAGGTTTCGCCGTCCTGCACCCGGTAGAGCACGATCTCGCGTCCGGTTTCGGTGTGGACCGACACCTTCACCGAACCCTTCTTCACCACGATGTAGTTGCTGCAGGCGAAGCCGGGCCGGAAGGCACGCTCACCGGCATTGAGGTGAAGCGGGATCATCTGCTTGAGGATCAAGGACTTCGCGTGATCTTCAAGCGTCGCCAGCGCACCCGCTTGCAGCACGGCAGGAAGCGCATTCGATGTTGACTTGCTTGACTTGTCGTTCGCGGGCTTGGACATGACCATGACACTACTCTGCCAATCATTCACGGCGCGACTTTGACATGAATCAAGGTTGCGCTGCACCTCCGTCCTAAACTTTCTGCTTCGTTCTGGGGCTTCCCCGGTGCGATTGCGAGGAGGGAACCATGAACGATACCGCGACGACACAACCAGCCGCAACGCAAGCGCCACCGGCTGCGGAAACGACCCCGGCAGCAACGGCCTTGCCCGATGCCGTGCATGTGCCGCAGGAACCCGAACGCCCGCACCGGATCACGCCGAGTCAGCTTCGCCATGATCCCGAAGCCATCCGCCAAGCCTTCGAATCCGGTGCCTATCCCTACCTGAGCCGCATCTCCAACAAGACATATGAAAACGAGATGGAGGACTTGCAGGTTGAACTCCTGAAGGTCCAGAGCTGGGTGAAGGACAACAACGAGCGCATTGTCATCCTGTTTGAAGGCCGCGATGCAGCCGGCAAGGGCGGAACGATCAAGCGTTTCATGGAACACCTCAATCCGCGCGGCGCACGGGTCGTGGCGCTGGAAAAGCCATCGGAACGCGAACGCACACAGTGGTATTTCCAGCGCTACATCTCGAACCTTCCTTCCGGCGGGGAGATCGTCTTCTTTGATCGCTCGTGGTACAACCGCGCTGGGGTGGAGCGCGTGATGAACTTCTGCACGCCCAACGAATACCTCGAATTCATGCGGCAATGCCCCGATCTGGAAAGGATGCTGGTGCGTTCCGGCATCCGCCTCTTCAAGTTCTGGTTCTCGGTGACACAGGAAGAGCAATTGCGGCGTTTCAAGTCGAGAGAGAATGATCCGCTGAAGCAGTGGAAGCTGTCACCCATCGACAAGGCCTCGCTCGACAAGTGGGACGCCTATACCGAGGCGAAGGAGGCGATGTTCTTCTACACCGACACCGCCGATGCGCCATGGACCATCGTGAAGTCCGATGACAAGAAACGCGCCCGCATCGCATGCATGCAGTACTTCCTCTCGTCCCTGCCCTACCCGGAAAAGAACAAGAAGCTGGTCAGCGGCCCCGATCCGCTGCTCGTCGGCACTACCGCACACGTGATCGGGCGCGACGAGCACATTCTGGGCAAGACATTGCGGCCCGGAAACGGGAAGAAGAAATAGGCCGACAGCGATGCCCGGCAGTCGCCTGCCGGGCAGGCCTTCAGATCAATCGTCTTCGAAGATGCCCTTCTCCGCTCCCTGATGACAGGCGGCGCAGTTGCTCATGGAACCTGCCTTCTTCATCGTTGCCTCGGAAAACCGGCCATGTTCACCCTTGAAGCGCGGCAGGTCGGTGATGCGGAGCGGCGTCTGGTCGGCAGGAAGACCGCGTGCGAAGCCGCGCGGCTTGCCGGAGGAATCCGCCGCATTGGCGACAAGATATGACGTGATCGCAGCGGTGGTCTCCGCACTGAGGGAGGCGTCTTCGCCGAAGTGTTCCTTGAGGTTGCCCATCAGGGCCTGCCAGGAGCGCGCGGGCAGGAAGCCCGGTTGAAAGGCCATGTGACAGGCGCTGCACTCGGTCTTGGTGAGTTGGTCGGTGACGACCCCGCGTGATCCATCCGCCAGGGCAAGGGTGCTCAGGGCAGCAAGCCAGGCAAGCGAAACGAGTGTCCGCATCTTCATTCTCCTCAAAGGCTCGACAGGTATGTGATGAAATCGCCCTTCTCGACCGCAGTGCAGTCGCGGCCCAGAACGGTGTTGCAGTTCCGTCCAAACCACTTCTCGACCTTGGCGGCGTCGGTGTAGCGATCCGGCGTCGCGGAAACGGCCATGGGATCGATGATCTTCCCGGCGCGCGTCTTGCCTGGCTCGAGGGGAGAAGCTGAATGACAGCTCGCACAGGAGGGCGATTCCGCCGACGCCGTGTTCTGCTGGCCATAGAGGGTCTTGCCGCGCGCTGCGTCAAATCCTGTGAAGCCTGCATCAGCAGACTTGGCCGCCGACGCGTAGCCTTGCAGGATGTCTTCGCGCGGTCCTGCCATTGCGGGCATGGTTAGCCCCACAACACACAGAGCGGCGAGAACGGTTCCGGTTTTCATTTCACGGTCTCCTTTGGAATTGAAATGGATTGGGGAGCGAAGGTTCCGGCAGTGGCATCGCCGTGGCAGGCGGCACAGTTCTGGCGGGAATTGACGGGGGCAGCCTTGAATGTGGCCTCTGGAATATGCTCATGGCGGCGCAGCCAGAATGGTGTCTGGGTGATTTCGAGAGGCCGCGTCTCGCTCATCTTGCGAAAGACATTGGCGGCCAGTGAATCTGATGTCTCCGCACTGTTGGCTCGCAGGTAGTCAGAAATGGCCGCGGCGGTTGAAGCGGGCAAGCTTGCGTCTTCGCCGAAATGGTCATCCAGCGAGGTCATGATCCCTTGCCAGCTTGTGGCAGGCAGAAGCGTGGGATGGAAAGCCATGTGGCAATCGCCACATTCCTCTTGCCAGGCTGAATTTGCCGTCACCTGCCTGACGCCCCAGGCGGGCAATGCGTTGGCAGAGATCGCAGCCCATCCGATTGCGGCGCCGGCGACAGCAATGATGGCCAACGCCAGGGTGGGCCTGGCGGCAAAATCATGCGCGGCCGGAATGAAGCCTTTGACCTTTTTGCCCGTCACCATGGCACGGGCGAGATTTTCCCTGCTGCGGATCGATTCAAAAACCACGCCGCCGATGTGGGCAGCCACCAGCATCAGCACCAGCCACGCCAGCAGTTCATGCGGCTCGCGCAGCAATCCGCCCGTTGCAAAACTGAGATAGGCCTTGAGTGGACCCTGCTTGAACATGCCGCCCAGCAACCCAAGGCCGGACAAGCAGACCAGGGTGAGCGCGATGAAAAAGAACGTCACCATCCACGCGCCGAGCGGGTTGTGCCCGCCCTCGCGGTGCACCGTGCCGTTCAGGATGTCCTTCACATGCGCAATCGCGGTTGACGGCGCGAGCGTGAAATTGCGGAAGCGCGCATAGGTAGGCCCGGTCAGGCCCCAGACCATGCGCGCGCCAAGGAGAGCGAGAATGAAACCGCCAGCCCAGATGTGCAGCGAAAGCCAATTGGCGTTGAGAAGGAACCCGCTGACGAGCGCCGTGCCGCACGCAGCGACCAGGCACCAGTGGAACAGTCTCAGCGGAAGATCCCAGACCTTCACCTGCGGAGACGGCGCAATTGCCACATTCATGATTACAGAAATACCCTGTGATTTCAGGGCATTCCGTACACAGCTGTGGCTGACGTGAACCTGACAGGAAGCAGTGACTTTTTGTCAGTGTACGGATTTTCAGCCGAACTTGTAGCTCGATGCTGTTACGCCACCAAAGACGTTCTTGTCATGATAAACCCGCGTCGCCTTTTCACTTTCAGCGGCACCAATGGCCGCCATCAGCGGGATGAGATGGTCCTCACGCGGATGACATATGCGTGCGGCGGGGGCCTGCTCCCACGTTTTCAGCATCTCAACACGAGTCTTGGGATCAGCATTCATTGCCTTGTCGAGCCACGCATCGAATGCAGCCGATGGTTCTTTCGCACCGGGTCCAAAGAGCCGGAGATTGTGATAGCTCAGGCCGCTGCCGACGATCACCACGCCTTCGTCGCGCAGGGGCGCAAGCGCCCGACCCAGGGCAAGATGCTCCTCCGGATCATAGCCGTGACGGATCGCCACTTGCAGCAACGGCACATCCGCATCGGGGTACATCACCTGCATGGGCGCAAACGTGCCGTGATCGAAGCCACGTTCTCCATCGAGGTGGGTGGGCAACCCGGCCTTGGTGAGAAGTTCGGCGACACGCGCAGCAATCTCCGGTGCGCCCGGGGCGGCATACTTGATCTGATAGGTGAAGGCGGGAAAGCCACCGTAATCGTAGACCATGCCGGGGGCCGGACTCGACATCACCGCGAAGTCATTCTCCTCCCAGTGGCCGGAAACCATCAGGATTGCCTTTGGCTTCACCCCGATTTCCGCAGGCATGTTGGCCAGCGACACTTCAAGCGACTTCAGCATCTGCCGCATGTCCGGCAGCCAGGGCCAGGGACCGCCGCCATGGGAGATGAAATATGTGGGCATGCGCGTTGACATGATGAACGTCCTTTCGGACATAAATATAACAATGCTTGTTACATATACAAGAGGGAGCTGCGCCCTGCGTCATCCCGCCCCGCCCTCGCCGTGGCTTCACTGACCCATCACATGCACCACGACCTCGCGACGGTGCGGGGCACTGCGATGTTCAAACAGGTAAATTCCCTGCCAGGTGCCAAGCAGCATCCGGCCCTCGGCGACGGGAATCGAAAGCGTCGAGGCCGTGAGTGCCGTCTTGATGTGGGCGGGCATGTCATCCGGCCCTTCCAGCGTGTGGATATAGGCAGGATCGCCTTCCGGCACGAGGCGTCTCATGAAGGCTTCGAGGTCGTGCCGCACATCGGGGTCAGCGTTCTCATTGATGATGAGCGAGCATGAGGTGTGGCGGCAGAAGACGGTGACAAGTCCCGAGGCGATCCGCGATGCCGAGACGGCAGCGGCCACTTCGCGGCTGATATCGTAGAGCTTCTGCCCGTGCGTGGCGATGGATAGACTGTGCTGATGCTGTTGCATGAACACCTTTTACCCCGCCTTTGCAGGCGGGGCAAAAGACCGACCCCAGACTGGTGTCCGGACTTGCTTAGCTCTTGGACTTGCCAGCGCCGCCGCAGTTGCCGCCACAGGTGCAGCCGTGATCCTTCACGGGTTCGGCTGCCTTGACGGGTGGGACGGGCGCAGGAGTTGGGCTCGAAGGTTTGTGGGGCTGGGCCCCTGGTGGGAAGCGTGTAACCATGAGGCAAGCATGGCTCCCCGCAAGGAAATCGGCCTTGATCAGGATCAAGTCCCGCGCAGCAGCAACGCCAGCTTTGTCAGCAGCAGCAGGAATGGCGTCGCGTGCAGCGCCAGATCGAACATGTCGAGCGGCTTCGTCAGCGCGCCCCTTGCCAGCATGCGCAACTTTTCGACGATATGCGGCTCCGGCAAGAACGGCGCGAGCCCCAGCGTGAGGCACAGCACGATAGCGATGAGCCAAGGCATCTGGTCGATCTTGTCGAGGAGCGAAGTCATGATCGCTCAATGGCACGGCCATCCCTGCCCCGCCATGCGGCAAAGGGTGGCCATGTGAGTGCAGGAAAGATCAGTTGTCGAGGAACGAGCGCAGCTTCCTTGAGCGGCTGGGATGCTTCAGCTTGCGCAGGGCCTTGGCTTCGATCTGGCGGATGCGCTCGCGGGTGACCGAGAACTGCTGGCCGACTTCTTCCAGCGTGTGATCGGTGTTCATGCCAATGCCAAAGCGCATGCGCAGCACGCGTTCCTCACGCGGCGTGAGCGACGCGAGAACCCGGGTCGTGGTTTCGCGCAGGTTCGCCTGGATGGCAGCATCGATGGGCAGAACCGCGTTCTTGTCTTCGATGAAATCGCCGAGGTGTGAATCCTCCTCGTCGCCCACCGGCGTTTCCAGCGAGATCGGTTCCTTGGCGATCTTCATCACCTTGCGAACCTTCTCCAGCGGCATCGACAGTTTTTCAGCCAGTTCCTCCGGCGTGGGCTCGCGCCCGATCTCGTGCATCATCTGGCGCGAGGTGCGGACGATCTTGTTGATCGTCTCGATCATGTGCACCGGAATGCGGATGGTGCGGGCCTGATCGGCGATCGAGCG
>JAEUMJ010000160.1 GCA_016792865.1 Hyphomicrobiales bacterium
GTGGCATCAGGCTCCGATGAAACCCGCAGCTTCATGCCGCGGGACGTGGCGATGATCAGCGAACAGATCAAGGCGCGTGGCATCACCGTGATCGATGTGATCAGGGCGCTGGCGCAGCGCGGCTTTCGCGAAGAGGCCGGAAACCTGCTCAATGTGGTGAAACTCCGGCTGTCCGGGGACTACCTGCAAACATCCGCCATGGTGCGGGAAGGCCGCATCGTCTCTGCCATCAATGATCCCAATGACTATGCCGGGCCGGGTTCCGGGTATCGCGTGTCCGAGGCGCGGCGGGCCGAACTGGTGAACATCCGCGACGTGCTGGACCAGAACGAGGTGTTGCGGAGCGAAGCGCTGCACCAGAAGGATGAGGCGCGCGCCATTTCCTACCGCGAGCTTGGCGAGGCCAGGGTCGGCAATGACGGGGCGGACGTGGTGATCGGCATCTCTCCCGCCTTCGGGGTGAAGCTGTTCCAGACCACGGGCGGACATCGCCTGTCCTTGGTGCTCGGCGGCATGATGGACGCAATCCGGGCAAGGGGACTGAAGCCACGCATCGTGCGCTTCCGGCATACCGCCGACACGTCCTTTCTGGGGCTTTCGGCGGCACGCCTGGCGGGTTCCGGCATCGGCATCGGCATCCAGGCAAAGGGCACTGCCGTCATTCACCAGAAGGACAGGCTGCCCCACCACAATCTGGAGCTCTTTTCCAACGCACCGATCACGCAACTGGACCACTACCGTGGCCTGGGGGCCAACGCTGCCGCCTATGCGCTGGGTGAAATGCCGGAACCGGTTGTCGTGCCCACCCGCGGCGAAGCCATGGGCTCGCGCTATCATGCCCGTGTCGCCATGATCTATGCCATCGAAACCGAGATGACGGCTGAAGGAGCACCGCCGGTCGAGGTCGAGGTGAAACTGAAGGACGTTGCCTCATGAGCTATTCGGTGCGGGACTATCCCATCGCGGAAAAGCACCCTGACAAGGTGAGGGGTGCGCACGGAAAGAGCCTCAACGACATCACCCTCGATGCGGTGCTGGCAGGAGACGTGAGCATCGAGGACCTGCGCATCACGCCTGAGGCCCTGGACGCGCAGGCCGATGTTGCCCGGGATGCGGGGCGGCCGCGCCTTGCCGACAACTTCCAGCGCGCCGCCGAACTGGTGGCCGTGCCGCAGGAAAAGATCATGCGCGCCTATGAACTGCTGCGACCGGGGCGGGCGCGGTCGAAGGAAGAACTTCTTGCTGTCGCCGAGGATTTCGAGACGACGCACGGCGCCCGGCGGATCGCCGGGTTCATCCGCGAGGCCGCCGGCGTCTACGAAGCGCGCGGCCTTTTCACCAAACGCTATTGAGGCTCCCCATGTCATGGAAGACAGATTTCCGGTCGCTCTATTATCTTGGGGCGCCGGAACCCGATGATCCCGTCATCACGCCGAAGGAAACGGCGCTGCTCGTCATCGACATCCAGAACACCTATCTCGAGCGGCCCGAGCGTCACACGCTCTCGCCCGATGAACAGAGGCGGTTCGACCTGTGGACCCCCTTCCACGAGCGGATGCGGAAGTCGGTCATTCCGAACACGGAGAAAATGTTGGACTTCGCCCGGAGTCGCGGCATCGAATGCATCTTCGCGCGTATCGCCTGCCACACCAGTGACGGCCGCGACCGTTCCCTGTCGCAGAAGATGCCGGGATGGAACAACCTGCTCTTGCCGAAGAACGAGCACGCCTCGCAGATCGTGCCGGAACTTCAACCAGTGGCTGATGAAATCACCGTCACGAAGACCACGGATTCGGCACTGACGGGAACAAACCTGCGCCTCATCCTCCACAATCTCGGCGTAAAAACCGTGATTTGTGCGGGTATTTTCACCGATCAGTGCGTTTCCTCGACGGTGCGGAGCCTGGCCGACGAAAGCTATCAGGTGATTGTCCTCGAAGACTGCTGTGCTGCGGCCACCGATGAGCTTCACCGCAAGGAGCTGGAGATCATCAACATGATCTACTGCCATGTCATGTCGTCAGCCGAGCTGCGCAACCTGATGCAGGACTGATCGGCCTCTCCCGTATTCCTCTTTACGCTGACGAAAAAATGGTGCTGAATGAATGCACTGCGGCATCACAAGACACGCAGGCACAGGGAGAATGCCATGACCAATGTTTCACTATCCCGGCGTAACTTCATGCAGCAATCCGCCCTGTGGGCGGCGGCCTTCGCGGGCGCCGGCACGCTGGGCGGCACCGCTGCCCAGGCAGCGCGCGAGAAGGAACTGAACATCCTTTGCTGGGAAGGATACAACTCCGCGCAAGTCCTCGATCCCTTCCGCTCCTCGCGCGGGGCAACGGTGAAGGCCGAAAGCCTCACCAACGATCCGACCATGATCAACCGCCTCAGGGCGGGTGAAACCAGCATCTGGGACCTGATCAACGTCAACAACCCGTGGGCCCGCAAGATCATGCTTCCCGAAAAGCTGATCAAGCCGCTCGACCGGGCCAAGTTCGAACCCTTCTTCGAGAAGATGATGCCCGCCTTCAAGCCACCCTATCAGTGGGCGATGGACGACAGCGGCGCACAGCTGATCGGAATGGCGCAACGCTTCGGGCCTTACAGCTTCGTCGTGAACACCGACAAGGTGAGCCGCGCCACCGCCGAGGACCAGGGCTGGAACCTGTGGAACGATGCGAGCAGCGCGGGCAAGTACGGCATCCTTGAGTCAGACGACTGGAACGTCTTCTGCATCTGCTGCATCGCCGGCTTCGATCCCTTCAAGCAGCACAGTGATGACGAAGTGGCGAAGTTCACCGAAACCGCCAAGCGCGTGTTCAAGGGCGCGAAGCTGGTGGGTGACATCGCGACGATGAATCAGGCGCTGGTCGCAGGTGAGATCGATTTCCACCTGACGGGCGGCACCTACTCGGCCTCTCCGGCGCGCGCCGACGGGCACCCGGAAATCCGCGGCATCACGCCGAAGTCCGGACCGCTTGCCGGCGGCAAGGGCGGCATCGCGTGGATCGAGATCACTTCGGTGGTCAACAATCCGACGCTGTCGCCGCTGGCCGAAGACTTCCTCGCCTATGTGCAGGCGCCCGACGTGGCCCACACCGTGGCCTTCGCGGAAGGCACCTACAATCCCGTCGCCCAGATGGGCAATCCCGACTGCTTCAAGCTCTTCACCAAGGAAGAGCTGGATGCGATCCAGTGGGATTCGCTGGCCGAAGAGATGGACAGGAGCGTCGAGTACGACATCGTGCCGGACTACGACAAGCTGCTCGACATCATGACGGCTGCGAAGCGTGAAGCTTCCGGCGGTTGACGCAACGGCACCGGACCGCCCCCGCATGAAAGTGCGGGGGCTCTCCCTGTTCGAACAAGCATGACCTGATGACTGACAGCACGCCCATCCTTTCCCTCAAGTCCGTCCGCAAGATGTTCGGCCCCTATGCTGCCGTGGACGACATCGACATCGACATTTCCGAAGGCGAGTTCTTCACCATCGTCGGCCCTTCCGGCTCCGGCAAGACCACGCTGTTGCGCATGCTGGCGGGCATGGACCAGCCGACGTCAGGCGACATCATGCTGCGCGGCGAACGCATCAACGACATTCCCGCCAACAAGCGCCCGACCTGCATGGTGTTCCAGTCGCTGGCGCTCTTCCCCCATCGCACCGTGGGGCAGAACATCGAGTTTCCGCTCAAGATCAGGGGCGAGGATCCGGAGAGGCGGAAGGCGCGGGCGCTGCAACTGATGGCGCTCCTGCGGTTGCCGGAGCATTACTACGCCAAGAACGTGATGAAGTGCTCGGGCGGTGAACGGCAACGCGTCGCCCTTGCGCGCGCCCTGGCCTACGATCCGCAGATCCTGTTCTTCGACGAGCCGCTCTCGGCCATCGATTACAAGCTGCGCAAGACACTGGAAAAGGAACTGAAGGACATTCATCGCGAGACGAAGAAGACCTTCATCTACATCACCCATTCGCTTGAGGAAGCCATGGTGATGAGCGACCGCATCGGCGTGATGCGGGCCGGAAAGCTGGTGCAGGTGGGCACGCCGCATCAGATCTACACCTCTCCAACCACGCGGTTCGTGTCCGAATTCGTTGGCGACGTGAACGTCATTCCGGTTTCGCTCGGCGCGCGCGGCAGCCTGCGCATGGCCGAGAACGGCCGGGAACTGAAGCCGCCGAAACTGCCGGCGGGGTTCGGCAATGGCTATCTCGTGGTACGTCCGGAATACATCCGCTTCCTCGACAAGGCCGGGGACGCCGACAATGCGGTGGAGGGCAAACTCTACAACGAATATGCACTGGGCTCGCGCATCCAGTATCAGGTGCGGGTGGGCGATGCCGTGTTCGTGGTGGAGAAGCTCCGGCAGCAACCCTTCAGCGGCAAGCTGGATGACAAGGTCATCATCGGCTGGGATGCGAAGGACGCCATCCTGGTGACGGACTGATCCCATGTCACCCGGTTTCCGCGCCTCACTTCCCGTCGTCATCTTCCTGCTGGCAGGCTTCGCGGCACCGCTCATCGCCGTGACCTGGTTCAGCTTCATGCCCGCCCGGACATTCTCCTTCGCTGGCGCGGCGACGCTGGAAAACTACCGGACGATCGTCGAAAGCACGAGCTACATCTCCTTCCTCTGGTCGCTGGGGCTGGCCGCCGTCACCGTGGTGCTGCTGGCCTTCATTGCCTATCCGGTGGCCTATGGGCTGGTGCGGGTCTTCGGCAAATGGTCGATGCTGGTAACACTGCTTTTCACCATTCCGCTGTTCGTCTCGGAAAACATCCGGCTCTATGGTTGGGTTCTCTTCCTCATCAAGAACGGCGTGCTGCTCGGCACGATCAAGTCACTGTTCGGCGTGCAGGCCGAAAGCATGCTTTTCACCTTGCCGGCGATCATCCTCGGCATGGTCTATGTCTATCTGCCTTTCATGCTCTTTCCGATGTCGCTGGGAATCAGCATGGTTCCGCAGGACACGCGCGATGCCGCCGTCGATCTCGGCGCCTCGCGCTGGCAGGTCTTCCGGGAGGTCGAATTGCCCCTGTCCATGCCGGGCATCCTGATCGGATGCCTGCTCACCTTCGTGCTGGCGGTGGGTGCCATTGCCGAGGCCAAGGTGCTTGGCGGCCAGCAGATCATCCCGATCACGCATGATATCGAGATCGCCTTCACCTATGCACAGAACTGGCCGCTGGGGGCGGCACTCGCGGTGCTGCTGATGCTGGTGGTGGGTGCCCTTGTCCTGCTGGTGCTGCGACGCTTCGATCTCGATGTGCTGCTGGGGCGGAGGTAACGATGCTGAACCGCGCCAGCCGCATGCGCCATTCGCTGATCATTGCATGGTCGGTTGCCGTGGTGATTTTCCTCTACATCCCGACCGTGTGCATCGTGCTCGCCTCGCTGACGGCAAGCCGGTATTTCCAGTTCCCGATCAGCAAGTGGGGCCTGGACTGGTGGACGAAGACGCTGACCTCCATCGAGGTGCGGCAGCTTCTCACCACCTCCATCACCATCGCCCTTCTTGTGACGGTGGTTGCAGTCTTCCTGGCCTTTTTCGGTGCCCTTGCCTTTGCGCGCCATGACTGGAAGGGCAGGTCGGTCTACCAGAAGATCATCCTGCTGCCGATCTTCTTCCCGCAATCGGTGCTCGGCCTGGCGCTGCTGTTGTGGTTCAACACGCTGGGCCTGCCACTCTCGTGGAAGACGGCGGTGTTTGCCCATCTGGTCTGGATCGTGCCCGTCGTCACGCTGGTGATTTCCATCCAGGTCTACAGCTTCGATCCGGCCCTTGAGGAGGCCGCCTATGATCTCGGTGCCTCGCGCTGGCAGGTGCTGAAGGAGGTCACCCTGCCGGTGTTGTTCCCCGGACTCTTTTCAGGCTCGCTCTTTGCGTTCCTGCTGAGCTGGGGCAACTTCCCGCTGTCCCTTTACACCACGGGTGCCGACACCACGGTGCCCGAATATCTCTATGCCAAGATGGTGGCAGGCTACACCCCCGGCGTCCCGGTACTGGGCACCATTTCAACGGCAGGTGCGGTGGTGCTGCTGATCGGCGGCTACGCACTCATCACGCTTCTGCGCCGCACGCGCAGCACTGAACAGGGAGGACAAGACGCATGACACAATCATTGAAGGGCCGCTCCGTGGCGGTGACCGGCGGCTCCAAGGGAATCGGCAAGGGCATTGCCCGCGTCTTTGCCCAGGCGGGTGCCAAGGTCGGCATCATTGCCCGCAACCTGGAGGCAGCCGAAAAAGCCGCCAAGGAGATTGGCCACGGCGCCTTCGGCGTGGCAGGCGACGTGACCTCCAAGGCATCGATCGAAGCGGCGCTGGCCGAAGTGGCAAGGCGCAACGGCGGCCTCGACGTGCTTTGCGCCAATGCCGGCATCTTCCCGCCCGCGCGGCTTGAGGAGATGACCGAAGCACAATGGGACGAGGTGCAGAATACCAACCTGAAGGGCACCTTCCTTTCGGTGCAGGCGGCGGTTCCCCATCTCAAGGCATCGGATCAGGGCCGCATTGTCCTGACCTCATCGATCACCGGTCCCGTCACCGGCTTTCCGGGATGGACGCATTATGGCTCCACCAAGGCCGGGCAACTCGGCTTCATGCGTACGGCCTGCCTTGAGCTGGCGAAATACGGCATCACGGTGAATGCGGTGCTCCCGGGCAACATCCTGACCGAGGGCCTGATCGAGATGGGTGAAGCCTATCAACAGTCCATGGCAAATTCGGTGCCGCTCAGGAAGCTCGGTGTCGTGGATGACATCGGCCACGCCGCGCTTTACTTCGCCTCGAAGGAAGCAAGCTATGTCACCGGCCAAACCATCATCGTCGATGGCGGGCAGATCCTGCCGGAAAGCCTCGACGCGCTGGCACAGGCCTGAGCGAGGGCAGGAGCATCAGCCGAAGCGGCGGAGATAATCCTCGCACAGGCCGACCGTGCCCTCGGTGTAGGGGAGGCCCATGGATCTGGCGAGATCGGTTTCACTGTGCGAACCGATCCACGCCACCAGAAGCAGGCGGCGCAACATCACGAAGGTGGGAATCTCGGTTTCGTCGTCCTTGCCGAGGTCGATCACACGCCGGTAGCCCTTTTTCCAGCTTTCGATCAGGCCCGGCACTTGCGGCTCGTGCTCATAGAACGAGACGGGCGTTGCGGCGTCATACATGTACCAGCCGAAGCCGCAGTCGTCGAAGTCGATGACCTTCACATCCTTGCCGTCGATGAGAAGGTTGGCGAGGCGCAGGTCGCAGTGGATGAGGCCGAAGCGGTCTGCCGATTTTCCGTAAGCGGAAAGCCGGCGCCCGATCAGGTCAACGGTGCGGCCGAAAAGCTCCTGCTTGTCCCTGTCCACGCCCATGCCGTCGCGCCAGCGGCCCCAATGGGGTTTCGCCTCGCCAAGGCTTGTCTCGAAATCCCAGGTGAGCCGCTCGAACCAGGGCGGACGCTTCCAGTTGCGGGTGTGCAGGTGCATGCGCGCCGTAACCTCACCCAGAACCTCGAACGGCTCCGAAAGGTCTTCGCCGATGCCCGGCTCCGCTCCCGTTTCCCAATCGAACAGCACGATGTTGCGCGGGCGCGGCATGGTGCGGTGGCCAAGCTGCTGGATGATTTCGCCGTCACGGCCCTTGACCGGCGCGGGCGTGGTGACGACGCCGGTGCGGCGCAGGTCCATGAGCCAGGCGAGTTCCGAGGCAATGGCGGTCCGGGAGTGATAGCCGTCGCGGTGAATGCGCAGGGCCCAGCGGCGGCCATCGGGAGCTTCCACCTTGTATGTGGCGTTTTCCGAGAGGTTGACCAATTTCACCGAAAGCCCGGCAGGAAGTGCGTAAAGTCCGGTGGCCGCTTCCGCCAGTTCCAGCAAGAGGGGCAATTGCTGCTCATGCGGCAATGTGTCGAAATCGGCCA
The DNA here is from genome assembly GCA_016792865.1 of Hyphomicrobiales bacterium. Classification (GTDB taxonomy): domain Bacteria; phylum Pseudomonadota; class Alphaproteobacteria; order Rhizobiales; family Aestuariivirgaceae; genus Aestuariivirga. Next base: position 7,910 of record JAEUMJ010000160.1, read on the forward strand.
CGGCATTCATCTCCTTCAGGTCTTGCGTCCCTCGATTCCTGCCAGAAGCTGTTTGATCCCGGCAAGCCCCATTTCCACATCTGCCGTGGTCCCGGACATGTAAAGGCGGCCTGCGGCGCCGATCATCTGCACGTCAACCAGAGTGAGCGCAGGCGCAATCTTCTCGGCCGCGTTGGCAGCAATGGCGGCATACAGGGCAGGCACCATTTCCGCCACCAGAAGAGTTTCGCCCGGCATCACCATGGAGGCCTGGCGATTGCGGTTGATGATGACGGCGTGCTGATCCGCGATGTTCTCGATCACGTCGGCATAGAGCAGGCGCGGAGCCAGCTGGTCGCCCTCGGTGAGGCCGAGGCCCTTGAGGACAGCCCGGCCCGCCGCAAGCAGCTTGTCCTTGTCGTTGCCGTGGATCTCCAGGATGCCGAACTGCCGCTCGACGAACAGGATCCCCGGCTCGAGGTCGGGGTCGGCCTTCAGGGCGAGGTCCATCACGCGCTCGATCATCAGGCCGGGTGCGACCTCGATGATGAGGGCATGCTGACCCGCATAGGGCGGGTAGCCACGCGCCCGTGTCGGCGTTCCCATGTATGCGGCGAACTGCGGCTGCAACGTGTCCAGTGTCAGGAACACGCGCAACTCGCCCTTGGCCGCCGTATCTGCGGCGGTCATGGCGGCTACACCTTACTTGGCGGCAGTGAAGTGCTTCGAGACATCCGCATGGGGACGCGGGATGACATGCACCGACACCAGCGTGCCGACCTGGCCCGCCACTTCCGATCCTGCTTCCGTTGCGGCCTTCACCGCACCGACATCGCCGTTGATGATGACGGCGACGAGGCCGTCACCCACCTGCTCCCGGCCGATGATGGTGACATTGGCAGCCTTGACCATGGCGTCCGCAGCGGCAAGCGCGGCGACATAACCCTTGGTCTCGATCATTCCGATGGCATTGCTAGACATGTTGTCCTCCTTCAGGATTGTGGGATCACTTCTTGGTGGCGCTCTCGTCGATGGAGCCGATGATCAGCGCATCGATGGGAGGAGCCTTTCCGGGAAACCAGCCCGCCGCCACGGAGCCCGTGGCCACGATCACCTTTTCGCCTTCGCCGCATCCGAGCGGATCAAAGGCGAGAAGCCTGGAATTCGATTCATCAACGATCACCTCAAGGATGGACCCTGCCGGCATTTCGCTGACCTTCTTGGTGGACCAGATGCGGCCCGTCACTGTTGCCTTGAGCATCTAGCGTCTCCTTTCCAATCTGAGACCAAGCTTGCGGGCGCGGTCGCGGGCAAGCGGCGTGACAACGGCACCGGGTGCAAGCAGGACAGTGCCTGCTCCCGCGTGACGGTCGATGATGGTTTCGGTGATGACGCCGCCCAGTTCCGCGCCGGCGCGGGGCGGCGTTGCGGCGGCGACCGCGGGTTGGGCGTTGCCGGCGAGGACGAAGCGGAGCTTGCCGCTGCGCACGGCGTCCTGCTGGTCCAGCACGCGGCGGACGAAGGCCGCAAGATCGGCATCGCTGTTCAGGCTCACGCGCTCCACCCCGCCCGCCGGAGCAGCAGCCCTGGAAGGCACCACCTCCTTGAGGATTTCGCGCACCATGTCGCGCAGTTCCTGTCCGCTCATTGCCATCTCACATCTCCAGCGCCTGTTCGGCAGCGGTGGCTGCGGCCCGCACTTCCGCTTCCGTTCCCGAGAGGTAGAGCCGTCCCGTGGCGCCGATCATGCGATAGTCCACCACCTTGATGGTCGCGGCCTTCTCGGCGGCATTGGCGGCAAGAATGGCATAGGCTGCCGGTTCCGTCTCCAGCACGAACAGCGTTTCTCCGGCGAGGATCATGGAGCCGCCCTTGTTGCGGTTGATCAGGAAGGCATGACCCGGATCGATCTTGGTGATGATCTTCGAGGCGAGGATCTTCGGTTTCATCGCCTGGTCGGGGCTGAGGCCCATGGCGTCAAGCACCGCCTCGGCTGCGGCCTTCACGGCAGCGATGTCGCGCGAGTGGAACTCAAGGTACCCGAACTGCCGTTCTACCACGAGAATTCCGGCCTGCACATCCGCCACCTTGAGGGCGACATCGGTGAGGGGTTCGATGTCGATCCCCGGAGCGACTTCGATGATCTGTGCCGCCATGTTGGTGCGCGGCAGGGAACCCTTCACCCACGAACCCATGTAGCACATGGTCTGCGGCTGCAACTGGTCGATGAAGATATGGGAACGGAGCGTTGCCATCATGCCGCCAGGACTGCCTTGAGTTCCTCAAGGATGATCTTGCGCAATTCGGCGCGGAGTTCCTGGTCCCCGTTGTTGACGGCAAGCGAGAGCGCCTGTGCCGGCGCCGCCCGCTTCAGCGTCAGGGGGTCTAGCCCCGCGAAGTTCCCGAAACTCTCGGAGGCATCCTTGTTGTAGGCGATGCGGGTGTAGTGCAGGAAGGCATGGGGTGTCAGGTTCTCGCCCAGTGACGAGCCGCCGGCAAATCCGGTGCCGATGGTCATGGAGGGGCCGAGGTTTGTCTCGAATCCGGAGGCACCCAGCGAGCAGCCGGCATTGACGGCAACGCGCAGTGCCGGAACTGCTGCGGCAAATGCCATGATGTTTGCCTCATTACGCGAGTGGATGGCGGCAGAATGGCCCTGGCCGGCTGTTCGCATCATGGAGCGTGCGGCCGAAATTGCCTGGTCGATGGTCGCCACACGGGCAAAGGCAAGCACCGGCAGGAGCTTTTCGCGCACCAGCCTTTCTTCCGGCTGCACCAGATCGACGGGGGTCACGAGAATGCGCGCGCCCGGCGCATTGAAACCAGCGGCACGGGCAATCACCTCGGCATCCTTGCCGATCATGGCGGTGTTGAAGCCTGTCCCGGTGAAAAGGAGATTGCGCAGCTTCTCGCACTCGTCGGGCTTGCAGATGTATGCCCGCTCGGACTTCAGGGCCTCCAGCAGCTTCTCGGCAATGCTGCCGAAGGCAAGCACGGTCGATTCATTGGTGCAGAGAATGGAATTGTCGAACGCCTTGGACGCCACGATGCGCCTTGCCGCAAGGCGGATGTCGGCGGTGTCGTCCACAACCACCGGAGCATTGCCGGGGCCGACACCGATGGCCGGGTTGCCGCTGCGGTATGCGGCCTTGACCACGGCAGGACCGCCGGTTGCGACGATGAGATCGATGCGGCTGTCGGCCATCAGGTTTTCGATGAGGGGGATCGTCGGCTCCGCGATCACCTGGATTGCGCCATCGGGTGCACCCGCCGCGCGGGCCGCCTCTGCCAGTGTGCGCACGGCATCGGCGCAGCATTCACGTGCCTGGGGATGGGGTGAGAGGATGATGGCATTGCGCGTCATCAGGGCAAGCAGGCTCTTGAAGAAGACCGTGGCAACCGGATTGGTGACGGGCACGAGCGCGAAGATCACACCGGCGGGGCGCGGCAGCTCAACGATCTTGCGGTCCGCATGAATGCGCGGCGCGACGAAATCCTCGCTGCGGTAGAGATCGACAAGCCCGGTGGAGCAGGCTTCGTTCTTCATCTTCTTGTGGGCGACAACACCCATGCCCGTCTCGCGGACGGCCCAGTCGGCATAGTGCTGCGCCTTGGCATGACCCGCCCGCGCTGCGGCATCGGCGATGCGGAGGATGGTGGCACGATCAAGCTTCTGCAGGCGCGTTGCGGCCCAGCGCGCCTTGTCCAGCATCATGCGCGCCTGTTCGAGCGCGGCATCCGGCACCTTGAGGAGCGGGGTGGACGGGGTTGCCATGTCAGTTCACCTTTTTTCCGGCGTGGAGCAATTCACGCGCACGCGGCATTGCGGCATCGAAGCGGTCCATGATTTCCTGGCACATCTCGACCGAGAGGAGGGCGCCCGGCTTCCATTGCAGGACGCGCTTGTCCAGTGACGAGAAGATGGCCCAGACACCGTGTTCGTAAAGGGCGCGGGAGACGGCGACGGCATTTTCGCCGCTGTGGCCGAACTCCAGCCCCAGAATGATTCCCTTCTGGCGAACACCGGTGAAGATGTCGCCGTGGCGCTGCACCATCTCGGCCATGCCTTCGCGCATGAACTCGGTCACGAATTGCACGTTGGAGCGCACTTCCGGGCGTTGCAGCATCTCGATCACCTTGTGGGCCACGATGCAGCCAAGCTCGGCGCCGCCCGATGTGGAGATGTGGGCCGCCCCATCCTCATGCAGCCAGCCACCGGCCTTCTCGTTCACCAGTGCGGCGCTGATCGGATAAAGCCCGCCCGACAGGCCCTTGGCGGTGACCATGATGTCGGGCTGGATGCCGTAGGCCTGCCAGCCCCACATTTCGCCGGTGCGCATGAGGCCGGTCTGCACCTCGTCTGCAATGTACATGGTGCCATAGCGTGTGCAGAGGTCGCGGCAGGCCTTGAGGTAGCCCTCCTTCGGCATGGGAAAGCCGTAGGTCGCGGGAATGGTCTCCATGATCAGCGCGGCGATGTCCCCGCCTTTCAACGCCTTCTCCATGGCGTCGATGTCGTTGAATGGAACCTGGATGAATTCTCCGGGCTGGTCGGAGAGGAAGATCTTGGTGAAGCGGTCATCGCCCGTTGCCACCGACAGGCCGGCGTGGCCGTGATAGCCCTTGATGATCGACACGATCTTGCGCCGCTTGGTGGCATACCGGGCCGACTTGAGGGCGATATCGACGGCTTCCGCACCGCCGGGCGCAAAGACCGCATAGGCCATGCCCGGAGACACCTTCACGAGGGCTTCGGAAAGGGCCGCGCGCGCCACCGAGGGAAACCAGTGATTGCCGATGTCGAAGTAATCGAGGGCGCCTTTCAGCGTCTCCACCAGTTCGGGATGGCGATGGCCGAAATTGTAGGTGCCGCCGTTCAGATGCAGGTCGATCAGGCGGCGGCCCGACATGTCATAGAGGCAATAGCCCTCACGGCGGTCAATGACGAGATCGACGCCGACGGATTGCCAGAACTTCGTCTTGTCCGGATTCCAGAACCTGATCGCCTTGTCGAAAAGCTCCTGCTTCGAGTCGAAACGGAAATGGCCATAATCGAACATGTGGCAAGTCCAACATCATATGACTGTGTACGGTCGTTCTTTGATGCAATCACAACTATTTTCTGTTGTCAAGCGGCCATTTTCTGCCTGTTTGAACGCGGATTTCTTGGCAAGCCGGGCAAAGACTGATTAGACTGCCAAATCCGGACGACCATGCAGCATGCCGGAGACAGCACAGTGGGGACGGGATTGAGCATCAGGGTTTCGAAATCCGACAGGCAGGCGAGGATCGTCGCCGAACTGCGGGCCTTCCCGGCGCTGCGCGTCAATGAGCTTGCGGAGAAACTGGATGTCTCCACCGAAACGGTGCGCCGCGACCTCACCGACCTCAGCGAGCGCGGCCTCATCAACCGCACCTATGGCGGTGCGACGCGGCCCATGAGCCTGGAGCCTGCCATTGCCGAACGCGAGCAGATGATGGTGGCGGAGCGCGAGCGCATTGCCAACGCGGCGGTGGCGCTGGTGGAAGACAACGACATCCTGATGATCGGCGGGGGAGCGACGACGCTGCATTTTGCCCGCCGCCTTTCGGCAGAGCGCAACCACCTCACCATCATCACCCACGCCTTCTCGATTGCCGCGGCACTGGCCGCCAATCCGCTGCACAAGGTGCTGATGCTGCCTGGGCAATATGATGGCCGCGAGGGTCTGATCAGCGGGCCGGACACCATCGATGCATTGCAGAAATACCGCGCCTCGCGGGCCTTCCTCGGCGCCAGCGGCCTGACCGTGGAAGGTCCGAGCGATGCGGGCGTCGGTCCCGGACTCATCTATGGCGCGATGATGCGCCGCTCCGCCGAGACGATCGTGCTGGCAGATCACACCAAGTTCGGGCGCCCCTCGCTCGCGGTCTACGGGCCGTGGTCGAAGACGGTGACGCTGGTGACGGACCGCTTGCCGGAGAAGGAACTGGAAGAGGTGCTGCGCGGCCAGGATGTGGAGATCGTGGTGGCCTGAAGGCAGGCCCATCACATCACGTCACAGAACCTGGGCGGCATTCACCACAAGCTTGCGCTCAAGCCTGCCATCGAAGCAGTCGAGGATGTTCTGCGCTGCGGCGCGCGACATGCGCATGGCGCATTCTTCCGTCAGCCCGGCGTTGTGCGGGCTGATGGTCACGTAGGGATTGGCAAGCAGGGGATGGGCCGGTTGCGGCGGTTCCTGCACCAGCACATCCAGTGCGGCAGCGCGCAGGCGGCGGTTGCGCAGGGCGGCATCAAGGGCATGTTCATCCACCACGCCGCCACGGGCAGCGTTGATGAGGATGGCCGTGGGCTTCATCCGTGCAAGATCTTCCGCACCGAGAACAGGGCCCTGGCCGCCCGGCATGTGCACGGTGACGTAGTCGGCCACCGCAAGGGCCTTGCCCAGGTCCGGCGCGTGATGGACACCGGCCTCCGCCATCTGTTGCGCCGGCACAAACGGATCATGGGCACTCACCGTCATGCCGAAAGCCAGGGCCAGTTCCGAGACGCGCCTGCCGATGCGGCCAAGGCCGAGAACGAGAAGATGCTTGCCATCCAGTTCCACCGCGTCGAACCGGTTGCGCTCGTTCCAGTTGCCGCCTGTGGCGGCGAGATGGTGCGCCACGGTGCGGCGGGCCGCGGCAAGCATCAGCATCAGCGTGTGCTCCGCGACGGCGCGTGAGTTGACATCGCCCACGATGGCGAGCGGAATCCTGCGGGCGTTGAGGGCCGTCACGTCCACCGCGTCGTATCCGACGCCATGTCGGGAAACAATCCGGAGGCGCGGCGCCATGGCGATTTCGGCTGCTGTCATCGGCTGGGTGCGGATGAGGATGGCATCCGCCGCGGCAAGATGCGGGCGATAAGCCTCGGTCGTCACGGCTTCGACGAGATCAACCATCAGTCCGGGTCGGGCACGCAGGAGGGCAAGACCAGCCTCGTGCACCTTGCCCGCCACCAGAACCCGATACGTCTCACCTGCCATGCGCTTCGTCCTTCCGGCGCGATTGTTGTTGCCTGTCATCCGGCTTCGCAACATAATTTTTCCGGGAGTGAGAAGCCGTGCGGCGATGAGGCGCGTTCCGTCCCGACCGCTTGCGGGCCGGATGATCCCGCAATAGAGAACGTCAAAATGGCGAAAAGCCCTTCCGGGAGGACATGAAATGCCGACGATCCGCTTGACCATGGCACAGGCGCTGGTGCGCTATCTCATCAACCAGTTCACGGTCGTGGACGGCGAGGAGGTGCCGCTTTTTCCCGGCATGTTCGGCATCTTCGGCCATGGCAACGTGACCTGCCTGTCGGAGGCGCTTGAAGCAGTGAAGGACGTCTTCCCGACCTGGCGCGGCCAGAACGAGCAATCCATGGCGCTTGCCGCCATCGGCTTCACCAAGGCGAAGCGTCGCCGCCAGATCATGGTTGCCACCTCATCCATCGGACCCGGTGCCACCAACATGGTGACGGCGGCGGGCGTGGCGCACTCCAATCGCCTGCCGCTGCTGATCCTTTCAGGCGATACCTTCGTCAACCGCCGCCCCGACCCGGTGATGCAGCAGGTGGAGCATTTCGGCAATCCGACGATCAACGTGAATGACGCCTTCAAGGCCGTGACGCGCTACTGGGATCGCATCGTGCATCCCGAACAGATCCTGTCCTCCCTGCCGCAGGCCGTTGCGGTGATGCTGGACCCGGCGGATTGCGGGCCGGCCTTCATCGGCCTGCCGCAGGACATCCAGGAAGTGGCCTGGGATTACCCGGCAAAATTCTTTGAGAGGACGGTGCACGACATTCCCCGCGCCCGGCCCGACCGCAAGCGCGTCGCCGAAGCGATCAGGTTGCTCAAGGCCGCCAAGCGCCCGCTGATCATCGCAGGTGGGGGAACGCGCTATTCCGGAGCCGAAGAGGTGGTGGCGCAGTTCGCACTCGATCACGGCATACCGCTCACCGAAACAATCGCCGGCAAGAGCACGGTGCCCCATGATCATCCGGCCTACGCCGGGCCGATCGGGATTGTCGGATCGACGTCAGCCAACGCGCTTGCCGCCGAAGCCGATGTGATCGTCGCGATCGGCACGCGCCTGATGGATTTCACAACCGGCTCCTGGACCGTCTTCGGCGCTGAGGCGAAGTTCATCTCCATCAATGCCGCGCGCTGGGATGCCACCAAGCATCGCGCCCTCGCGGTGGTGGGGGATGCGAAGGAAACGATGGAAGAGCTTGCCTCCTCACTCAAGGGATGGAAGGTCGATGCCGCCTGGACCGCCAAGGCGAGAACCCTGATGGACGCCTGGGACAAGGCCCTCGACGGCTACCAGAAGCCGACCAATGCGCCTGTTCCCACCTATGCCCAGGTGGTGGGCGCGGTGAACAGGAAGGCCGGGCCACGCGACTACATGCTGACCGCCGCCGGTGGCTTGCCTGGCGAGACCATGAAAAACTGGCGCTGCAAGACCACCAATTCCTACGATCTGGAATTCGGCTTCTCCTGCATGGGTTACGAGATTGCGGGCGGCTGGGGCGCCCGCATGGCCGACCCCTCTCGCGATGTGATCGTGATGGTGGGCGACGGTTCATACATGCTGATGAACTCCGACATCTACTCGACCGTTCTCACCGGCCACAAGCTGATCATCATCGTGTGCGACAATGGCGGCTATGCCGTGATCAACCGCTTGCAGAACTTCAAGGGCACGCCCGGCTTCAACAATCTGATCAAGGACTGCCGCACGGCGATCGAACCGTTCAGCGTCGATTTCGTGAAGCACGCCGAATCGATGGGTGCCCGCGCCCGCAAGGTGGAGAGCCTTGCCGAACTGGAACAGGCGATGGACTGGGCCAAGCAGCAGGACCGCACGACCGTCATCTCGATTGTCTCCGATGCCTATGCCTGGACGCCGGGAGATGCCTTATGGGATGTGGGCGTGCCGCAGGTCTCGCCCCGCGAAGGCGTCAACGAAAGCGCCAGGTATCAGGCCGACGTGCGCAAGAAGCAGCGGGTGGGCGTGTGATGAAGGAGATCGGTATCGGTATCATCGGAACGGGCTTCATGGGCAAGGCCCATGCCATTGCCTATCGCACGGCCCTTTCCGCCTTCCCGCACATTCCGGTGCCGCGCATGGTGATGGTGGGCGATGTGACCGCTGATGCGGCGGCGAAGGCGGCACACCAATATGGCTTCGAGTCATCGACCGGCGACTGGAGGCAGGTGATCGCCAACCCGGCGGTGCACGCCGTTTCCATCACCACGCCGAATTCCATGCACAAGGAGATGGCGCTGGCGGCCATTGCTGCGGGCAAGCACGTCCATTGCGAAAAGCCGCTGTCGCCAAACCTGGCCGATTCACTTGAGATGGTGACAGCAGCGGAAGCGAAGGGGGTCTGCACCCAAGTCGGATTCAACTACATCAAGAATCCCTTGCTGAAGCTGGCACGGGACATGGTGGACGCGGGAGAGCTGGGCGAGATCACCGGCTTCCGCGGCATTCATGCGGAAGACTACATGCATGATCCGCAAAGCCCGTGGACATGGCGGATCGACCCGGCGGGCGGCCCCGGCGTCATCGCCGATCTTGGCTCGCACATCATCGGCATGGCGCGCTTCCTTCTGGGCGACATTGCCGAGGTGAGTGCCGATGTGCGCACCGTCATCAGGCAGCGGCCAGTGGCGCGCGGAGCAACGGAGATGAAAGCCGTTGCAGTGGATGATGTGGCCCGCATGCTGGTGAACTTCGGGCGGGGCTGCGGCGGCACCATCGAAGCCAACTGGATTCAGACCGGACGCAAGATGGAACTCGGTTTCGAAGTGACGGGAGAGAAGGGCAGCATTGCCTTCACCCAGGAGCGGCTGAACGAGCTGCATTTCTACAAGGCGGGAGGTGATGCGCGGCGCAGCGGCTTCACCCGCATCGAAGCGGGGCCGCAACACGAGCCATACGGCGGCTTCTGCATCGCAGGCGGGCACCAGCTTGGCTTCAACGATCTCAAGACAATCGAGATGGCCGAGTTCCTGGGTGGCATCGCCGAGGGCAGAAGTGCCGGTCCTGACTTCCGGGAAGCCTATGAAATCCAGAAGGTTGTGGAGGCGGCCCTTGCCTCCTCGCGGCAAAGGAGCTGGATCAAGGTCTGACGCCGGTCCCGCCGGAACCAATCCTCCTGCACGTCATTAGCCGTGGGTAAGTGCGTGATGAACTGGAGGATCAATCCATGAAACCGACCATTTTTGCGGCGCTGGTTGGTGCTGCCGCCTTTCTGTATCCCGTGGCAGGTGCGCAGGCCGCCCCGGTGACGCCCCTTCCGCTGGCCGAGGCGGGTTCGCCCTATCTCGACCTTGCCTCCCATGAGGGCCGCCGTCACATGCGGTCCGATTGGCAGCGCCACCGCGACGGACGCCGCTGTTCGCATCGCAACAACCATTGCCGGCACTATCGCGGCGGTTACTGGTATGAGACACCGTGGTGGACGCTGCCGCTCGTTGGCGGTGCCATCATCCACGAATCCATGCGGCACGATCGTGCTTACGGCCGCCGCCATGTGGAGTGGTGCCTCGACCGCTACCGCTCCTATGACGTTCGCACCAACACTTGGGTGGCCTACAGCGGCGATGTCCGCGAATGCATCAGCCCCTATAGCTGAGGCACAAGGCATCAGTGATCAAGGCTCCGGCATTGCGCGTGCCGGGGCCTTTCTTGCGTGGCGTTTGGGCACTGGCAGGAGCATAACTGCTTGCAGTAGGCTCGCGGCAGGCTGGCCAGAGGTTTCGATCGATCATGCAGGAACGCGGGAATGTCGTGAAGATCGGCCTGCTGGCCGTCGCGGTGGCGGGCCTGGCGTCCGGGCTTGTGCTCACGGCACTGGGCCGGGATGACAGTGCTTCCGTGCTGTGGTGGGCGGGCGTGCTTCCGGTGCTTGCGGCCCTGCTCATGGAGATTGTCCGGAGTCTCGTGCGTGGCGAGGTGGGCCTCGACATCGTGGCGGCGCTGTCCATGTCGGCAGCACTTGCGGCAGGCGAGACGCTGGCCGCTGCCGTTGTGGCGGTGATGTACGCGGGCGGCAGCTTTCTGGAAAGCCATGCCGAAGGGCGGGCGCGGCGTGCGATGCACGACCTTCTGGCGCGGGTGCCGCGTCTGGCCACACGCCATCGCAACGGCGCGCTCGAAGAGGTGGCGCTCGATGACATCATTCCCGGCGACCGTCTGCTCATCCGCCAGGGCGACGTGGTGCCGGTTGACGGCAAGGTTGCGGCGGCAACTGCCTATCTCGATACCTCCGCACTGACGGGCGAATCCCTTCCGCTCCGCCTCTCCCTCGGTGCAGAAGCCATGAGTGGCTCGACCAATGCGGGCGAGGCGTTCGATCTGGTGGCCACCCGCATCGCCAAGGAAAGCACCTATGCCGGGATCGTTCGCCTTGTGGAGGAGGCGCAGCAATCGAAGGCGCCGATGTCGCGGCTCGCTGATCGCTGGTCGCTGGGATTCCTGGCGGTGACGGTGGCGCTGGCGGCGGCAACCTGGTGGCAGACGGGCGATCACATCCGCGCCGTGGCCGTGCTCGTCGTGGCCACGCCCTGTCCGCTGATCCTGGCCGTGCCGGTTGCACTGGTGGCCGGGTTGTCACGGGCAGCGCATTTCGGCGTGCTGATCAAGGGTGCGAAGGCTCTGGAAGCCATGGCCCGCATCCACACGCTGGTGCTCGACAAGACGGGCACTCTGACCGAAGGCCGTCCGCAGATCTCCAGGATCGAGAGCAGGCGAGGGTTCCAGGACGGCGAGATCCTCCGGCTGGCTGCGGCCCTTGATCAGGCGTCGAAGCATCCCGTGGCCCAGGCCATCGTGGCGGAAGCCCGGGCGCGGGGCCTGGCGCTTCCGGTACCGACCGAGATCACCGAGTTTCCGGGCGAGGGCGTGGCCGGGCTTGTGGACGGGCGCGAGGTCGTCGTGGGCGGGGACGCTTTCGTTTTGCGCCGCGCCGGGCATCCGCCAGGCCATCACGTTGCGGCATCTGCCGGAGCGGTCCTGGTGGCGGTTGCCATCGACGGGCACCTCGCAGGCTACATCCTGATGGCAGATGCGTTGCGCACGGGAGCGGCTGCAGTGCTGGATTCGCTGCGGCACAATGGCATCCGGCGTATCCTGCTTGCCACGGGTGACCGTCGCGACGTGGCGGAGCAGGTTGCGAAGGCCGTGAGTCTCGATGGGCTTCATGCCGGACTGACGCCCGACCAGAAGGTGTTGCTGGTCTTGTCCGAGCGCAAGAACGGCCCGGTGATGATGGTGGGTGACGGCGTGAACGATGCGCCGGCCCTTGCGTCTGCCGATGTAGGCGTCGCCATGGGCGCGCGGGGGGCCGCTGCCTCGGCGGAGGCGGCCGACGTGGTTCTGCTGGTCGATCACATCGACCGGCTGGCACCCGGCGTGGAAATTGCGAAGGGCGCACGGCGCATTGCGATCCAGAGCGTCGCGGCGGGGATCGGCCTGTCCCTTCTCGGCATGGTGGCGGCGGCGCTGGGTCACCTCACACCGGTGCAGGGGGCAGTCCTGCAGGAGGCTATCGATGTGGCCGTGATCATGAATGCGCTTCGCGTGCTTGCCATCGATCCGCGTTTCCAGGTCTCACGCACGTCAGGAGACGCCGTTCACGACGGCGCCAGCGGCTGAACGCAGTCACCTCCGGGGCAGCGACCCGATCAGTGCGCGACCCGTCAGGAGCAGGGCAGCAAAGACAAGGATGGCACTGCCGAGATGGCCATACTCCCAATGCTGGCGCAGGCGCTCCCAGTCTTCAGGCATGGCCGTCCAGTTTGCCGTGGCGCGATTGGCGGGGAAGACGAAAGCGAAGAAAATGATGAGACTGATGACGGTGAGGATGGCCGACCCCCAGGCGGCACGCGACGCCGTCCTGTCGGCGTGGCGGAGCCTGTGGCCCAGCATGGCATTGGCGCCGATGGCGGCGATGATGGGCACCGCAAACAGTGCCCAGCCCGCATAGATCTGCTGGACGGTAAAATAATCCTCCCGCTGCAACTGCATCTTGGCGGGGAGTTCAAAGACGTGGGCGCCGCCGGGGATAAGGACAAGCGCCGTCAATGCAAGGGCGACGAGTTTCAACCACATGTCCTGATGACCTTCGGCTCCGAGTGACACCACGATAACGCGGGCGATTCGCCCGATGTTCCGGACGGCCCAAAAAGCAGGCAGTGTTCAAGCTTGGGTTGTCCGTCAACTCGCGCGGAACGTGCAGGATCGTGGTGTGCATGACGAATTGACTGTCGCCGAAATTGCGGGTGTTTCCAAACTGTTGCGCCACAGCAACAATAGGCGCGTGTTTCTGCAACAACTGGCAAATTCCGATGGCTGGTTCCGTTTATTTGTTGTTAACGTGGCGGGAACGCGGGGGCGTCAAGGGTCAAGGGGTATCACCAATGCAGAACCGTCATTTCGTAGCCGCCCTCCTCGGGGGGACCATCATCTCCGGATTCTGGGGCTACGCTGTCGAAGCCGCCGACTTCGGCAAGACCAGCCTTCCGGCTGTCTCTGCGGTGAACGGCAAGATCGAAGCAGGTGGCGGTTTCGTTGACCTCGACGACTATTCCAGCGACGAACTGTTCTACGGTGCTGCCTCGCTCTCGATTCCGCTGGGCGAATCCTTCGGTGCCCAGGTTGACGTCAACGTCGGCCACGCTTTCGATGAAACGGGAGCCGGTGGTGCACTTCACCTGTTCACCCGCGACCCCCATTCCTATCTCGCCGGCCTGGTCGGCGGCTACGGTGATGTGGGTTATGCAAAGTACGGCTGGGCCGGTGGTGAAGCAGAACTCTATCTCGACCGCGTCTCGCTTGAATTCGCGGCGGGCTACCTGAACGTCAATCCGGACAGCGGCAGCAGCGACGACGAGTTCTTCGGTTTCGCCGATGCGGCTCTCTATGCCACCGACGACCTCCGCCTCTCGGTGGGCGTGGCCTCGGTTGCGAAGTTCGAGACCGCCAACATTGCCGCCGAATACCTGTTCTCGTCCATGCCCGTGTCGCTCAAGCTCAAGGGTGAAGTGGGCGAAGACGGCTACGCCGCGGCGACCGCGGGCGTCAGCTTCTACTTCGGTGGCGATGAAGCCAACAAGTCGCTGATCCGCCGTCACCGCGAGGATGATCCGCGCAACCGCGCTCTCGACATCTTCGGTGCCGGTGCTGCGGCTTCTGCATCGTCAGCCGTTCCGGTTTGTCCGGAGGGTTATTGCTACGTCTACTGAGGTCCGTGCGATAATGACGTCTTCTGGAAGGGCCGCTTGTGCGGCCCTTTCCTTTGTGGAAGAGAATGCGCTTCGCTGCGGGTTTGCGCATGACGCTGAAGCTATTGCTGGCAAATGAGTTTGGTGGTGGCCATGGCCACTACGTGCAACTGCAGTCACTTGGGCGCGCCCTGAAGGATGCCGTGCCGGATGTTGCGGTGAAGATCGTCATGCCGCCGGCAACCCGCAAGTGGGTGCCCTCGAATGAACTGTTTCCACTTGAACAGCCCGATTGCCTCGCCTCGCAAGCCACAATGCGCGTGGTGCCGTCGTCGCACGCGCAACACATCGCGCTCATCCTTCTCCGTCATCCGGAATTTCTGGCAGCGCGACTTCGGTACTGGCAGCAACAATTCGCCGAATTCAAACCCGATGTGGTGGTCGGCGATTATGCTCCATCGCTGACCATGGCGGCGCGGGGCCGGGTTGCTTCCGTCGCGCTCGGTTCGGGATACAGCCTGCCGCCG
>JAEUMJ010000170.1 GCA_016792865.1 Hyphomicrobiales bacterium
GTGGCCTGGGAAACGATCTGGGCGTCAATGCCGCCTATCTGTTCGTTGAGCTGCAGGACCTGTTGCTCGAGCTGCTCCACCTTGCCCTTGTCCAGCTCATTCGACGAAACCAGCAGCTTTTGCTGGCCCGCGAAGATGGACGCAATGGCAGGATCAGCCAACCGCGGCTTCAGCTGTTCCGGAATTGCAAGTTCGTTTGCCCCGTCGCGCTGGGCTTCGAGCCGCGCCTTCTTGATCATCAGTTCGTCGAGCATCCCTTGCAGGATCCCCAATTCCGCCTTGCTTTCCGTTGTGTCGAGCAGCAACAGATCCTGCCCGCTTTCCACCCGGTCACCATCTTTCACGAGTATGCGCGAAACGATTCCGCCTTCCGGGTGCTGCACCTTCTTGGAGTAGCTTTCGACCACAAGCGTTGCAGGTGCGATCACCGCGCCGTTGAGACTTGTGAACACAGACCAGCCACCCACCACACCGACCATGGCGACAATGGAAACATAGCCTGACATCAGGAGCTTGCGGGTGGAACGTGTCGTGTCCATGTGCATCAGGCCTTTATGTCGGGAATGGCAAGCGTGGGCGTTGCCGAAACGCGCTGCGTTCCTTCCGGGCTGGAGACGCTGCGGGGCCGCGTCACCTGCTTCAGCACGTCCTCGCGGCGGCCATAAGCGGCCTGCTTGCCTTCAGCGAGGACGAGAACATCGCCCACTGCCTGCAGGGCGCTGGGACGATGCGCCACGATGACGAGCGCAGCACCGCGTTGCAGAGCGGCGCGGATGGCCGCATCGAGTGCAGCCTCGCCTTCTGCGTCGAGGTTGGAATTGGGTTCGTCCATCACGATCAGGGCCGGATCGCCGTAGAGTGCGCGGGCCAGGGCAAGTCGCTGGCGCTGCCCCGCAGAAAGCCGTGCCCCCTGCTCGCCCAGCATCGTGTCGTAACCCTCCGGAAGCCGCATGATCAGGTTGTGCACGTTTGCGAGCTGCGCGGCAGCGACAACGGCCTTTGCATCCGGCTCCTTGGCGAAGCGGGAAATGTTCTGGGCCACCGTCCCGTCGAACAACTGCACGTCCTGGGGCAGATAGCCGACATAGCGGCCACGATCCGCCTCGCTGCGCTGGTCAAGCGTGGCGCCGTCGAGGCGCACCGCTCCGCGTGCCGGTTCGATGACCCCGACAAGGACGCGGGACAGCGTTGACTTGCCCGCGCCCGTCGGCCCGATGACGCCAAGACCCGTTCCCGGCTTCACAGTGAAATTGAGGTTCTGCAGGATGGGCTTCTCATTGCCTTGCATGACAACGGTGAGGTTTTCCACTTCGAGAAGGCCCTTGGGAGGTGGCAGCGGCATCGGTTCCTTGACTGGCTGCACCGCCGCCAGCACCTGATCGAGGCGCGTCACGGCCTTGCGGAAGGACAGGAACTGCTGCCAGTTCGCGACCGCCTGCTCGATGGGCGCGAGACCACGCGACATGATGATGGACGACGCGATGATCGTGCCCGGAGAAATCTCGTGCTTGAGCGCAAGCCATGCGCCGAGAGCCAGCATGCCGGACTGGACCATGAGGCGGAAGACGCGTGAGGCCGTTCCGAAAATGCCGCCCCGGTCGCTGGCCTCGGTGCTGGCATCGAGCGCGGTCTGCTGTTCACGCGCCCAGCGGTCGCGCAGCATGGCCCTCATGCCGAGGGCATGCATCGCCTCGCTGTTGCGTCGGGCCTCCTCGTTCATGGCGCTTGCGGCAATCGTCGCGGTCGTGGCGGCGGCCACAGGCCTGCGGGTGGCGCGTTCGGTCAGGAGGGCAAGCGCAAAGATCAGGCCGGCGGCGACGACCCCTGCGATGCCGAGCAAGGGATGGAGGCCGAAGACGACGCCGAGATAGATCACCACCCAAGGCATATCCAGATAGGCGAAAGGCCCCTGCCCGGAGAGAAACTGGCGGATGGTCGCCATGTCCTGGATCGGCTGGCCGCCGGTGGATGGGGCCTTGCGCAGCGCCAGCATGGCCACGGCATCGAAGACCCGGCCCCGCAGTGATTCCTCGAAATTGCGGCCGATGCGCCCCATCAGGCGGGCGCGAACCACTTCCAGGAAACCATAGTAGATGTAGAGCACGGCCACGATGGCCGAGAGTGCAATCAGTGTCGGAACACTGCCTGAGGTGAGCACCCGGTCATACACCTGCATCATGAAGATCGAGCCGGTGAGCATCAAAAGGTTGGTAATGCAGGAAAATACCGCGATCGACAGCATCACGCGCCGATGGGACCAGAGCTGCCCGGTCACTTCATGCCCTGTTTTCGCAGTTACCCCTGCCATACGATCCACCAGTCGAGTTTACCCAAGGTAACGGTTTGCCACGCACGCGTATAGGCCGGGTTAATGTGTCATTGTCGCTGGCCGCTTCCCAAGGGACGGCAATGCGCTTGACGACAGGGGCGACGTAGGGCAATCGTGCCCCGTCCGGTGCTGAAGACCCAGGAGGGTTGAAGCCGAACAGGGAACGCGGTGAGGATGACCCAATCGGGGCCAAAACCGCGACTGCCCCCGCAACTGTGAGCGGCGAGGACGTGACACATGTCACTGGGTTCAACCCCGGGAAGACGTCACGCCCGTCAGAGCCGCAAGTCAGGAGACCTGCCGGACAAGACGCCGGGCATTCTTGCCCAAAGATCATCTGGTCGCACGGAGGGTGACATGACCACCGCAGTTCAAACTCGTTCGCTTTCGTTCACGCAGCGCATGGCCGCCGGCCTGTCGGCGCTTTTCCTTGGCTCCTTCATCATCTTCGGTGTCGGCATGGCCAGCGATGCCCGCCTGCACAATGCGGCGCACGATACGCGCCACGCCACCGGCTTCCCCTGCCACTGAGCAGACCGGGTTCAACATTGTGATCGGGCGGGTTCTGCTCGCTGCCATCCTTGCGGGGATTGCGGCGGGGCTTGTCATGGGCGTGATCCAGCATGTGCGGCTCACTCCCCTCATCATCCAGGCCGAGACATTCGAAGCGGCGGAAGCACCTGCCGTTGCGGCCGACCCTTCTGCCGCCGCGGCCAACATGCCCGCCGGCCAGACTCATGACCACGGCGCAACTCCGGGCACTGCACCCGCCGGTGCAGAACACCATCACGATCCGGAGGCCTGGGCTCCGCAGGACGGACTGGAGCGCACCTTCTACACCACGCTCACGGCTATGCTGGCAGGCGCTGGCTTTGCCTTGCTGCTGGTCGGTGTTTCCTTTGGGGCGGGCATTCCGATCACGCGAGACAACGGCCTGATCTGGGGACTGTGCGGATTCATCGCCGTCTCACTGGCGCCCGCCTTCAGCCTTCCGCCCGAACTGCCCGGCACCGCAGCCGCCTCATTGCCGGCACGCCAGGCATGGTGGCTCGCCACGATCGCGGCAACTGCGATCGCCATCTGGCTTGCCGCCACGCGGCGTTCACCCGTCATGCTGCTGGCGGCTGCCCTTCTGGTCGTGCTGCCGCATGCCATCGGCGCGCCCCAGGTTCCGCCTGTTGACACGCCGCTTCCTGCCGCCGTGCAGGGGGAATTCGTGGCTGCAAGCCTTGGGGCAAGCTTCGTGCTGTGGCTTCTCATCGGCTTTTTCCTGTCCATCACACTCAATCCTGCGAGGGAGAAAAGCGCATGAGCGAGAAAATCCCGGCAACCATCATCACGGGCTTTCTCGGCGCCGGAAAGACGACGCTGATCCGGCATGTGCTTGCCAACGCCAATGGCCGAAAGCTTGCCCTCATCATCAATGAGTTCGGCGATGTGGGTGTTGATGGTGAAATCCTCAAGGCATGCGGAAACGACTCCTGTGGCGAGGAAGACATCATCGAGCTTGCCAACGGCTGCATCTGCTGCACCGTTGCGGACGACTTCGTGCCGACGATGACGAAACTGCTCACGCGCGCCGACAAGCCTGATCACATCATCATCGAGACATCCGGGCTTGCCCTGCCGCAACCCCTTGTGCGGGCGTTCAACTGGCCGGATATCAAATCGCAGGTCACGGTCGATGGCGTGTTGACGGTGGTGGACGGCAAGGCCCTTTCGGAAGGCCGCTTCGCCGACGATGAAGCAGCACTTGCCGCACAGCGGGCCGAAGACCCGAACCTCGATCACGAAAATCCCATCGAGGAACTTTTCGAAGACCAGTTGAATGCTGCGGACATGGTGATCCTCAACAAGTCCGACCTTCTCAGTGAAGATGAGCGCCGGGCAACCACTGAGGAACTGAAGGGTCTGCTCCGCCCGGCAACCCGCCTGGTGCCCGCCCAGAACGGCGTTGTCGATCTCTCGGTACTGCTCGGCGTGAACGGCCGCGCCGAGGACGACATGCACAACCGCCTTTCGCACCACGAAATGGAGGGCGAGGAGCAGCACGATCACGATGACTTCGTGACGTTCATCGTCGAGCTTCCGGGGCAGCAGGACCGTGCCACCTTGCTCAGGGCAGTGGAAAGGACCATTGCCGCTCACGACATCCTCCGTATCAAGGGCTTTGCCGATGTTGCGGGTTCCGCCTCGCGACTTCTCCTGCAAGCGGTCGGTCCGCGTCTCAGCAGCTATTTCGACCGTTCATGGCAAGACGGTGAGCCGCGAGCCACACGTCTTGTTGTGATTGGCGAAAAGCACATGGATCGCAAGGCCATCGAGGCCTCGCTCACGGGCTGATGCATCTCCTTGCCACCACATCGGGTGTTGTGGACGGCGCTGCGGAGGCAATCGATCTCAAGCAGTCGGCGGGAGATATCGTCATTCTCTCTGCCGCCGACAGCGAACTCGCCAACCTGGTCGGGGCACTCGACAGGCTGGGCGATGACATGCCGCGGGTGCGGCTCGCCAACCTGCTGCTGTTGCAGCACAACTATTCGGTTGACCTCTACTGCGAGCGGACGCTGGCGAAGGCGAAGCTGATTGTCGTGCGCCTGTTGGGGGGCGAAAGCTACTGGCCCTATGGCGTTGCGTCCCTCAGGGCGCTCGCCGCAGAGACGGGCGCAAGGCTTGCAATCCTTCCTGGCGGCAGCGCGGCGGACCCGGGCACATCGGCCCTTTCAACCCTGCCGCCGGCGGAAACCGAGCGCCTGCGCCAATACTTCGCGCTGGGCGGACCCGCGAATGCCGAGGCGCTGCTTCGCTTTTGTGCCTCACTGTTGTCCGGCAGCGACGATGCGCCTCTTCCGACAGCCTTTCCATCAACAGCGGTATATCGGGACTCTCCGGGCAGCAAGGGCCGCATCGGAGTCCTGTTCTACCGTTCGC
The DNA here is from genome assembly GCA_016792865.1 of Hyphomicrobiales bacterium. GTDB lineage: Bacteria > Pseudomonadota > Alphaproteobacteria > Rhizobiales > Aestuariivirgaceae > Aestuariivirga. Next base: position 5,261 of record JAEUMJ010000170.1, read on the forward strand.
TGATCGAAGGCGGCCAGACGCGCCCCATCGACATGCTGTGTGATGAACTTGCCGGGCGCGGTTTTG
>JAEUMJ010000004.1 GCA_016792865.1 Hyphomicrobiales bacterium
GCGGCTGTTGCCACATACCCGTCGATCAGCACCGGAACCCGCTGCATGCGTGCGCCCAGGATGGCGCCCGCCATTGCTGCAAGCTCGCGTCCGCCAAGACGGCGGAGAACTTCCAGCGGGTCGCCGAGATGGGCCTTGTGCAAGGCCACAGCGCGGCGCACGGCGTCGGCCTTCCGCTTCAGGCCCTCGCCATCGACACCCGTGCCGGGGCCGACCCAATCCTCAGCCGCACCACCGAACAGGCCATGCGCCAGCGCCGCGGCAATCGTGGTGTTGCCTATACCCATTTCACCGATACACAGGAGATCACAACCGCCTGCCGTTGCCTCCATGCCGTAGGCCATGGTGGCGGCGCAATCGGCCTCGTCCATGGCGGCATCGGCGGTGATGTCCCGCGTCGGGCGTTCCAGCGCCAGTTCAAAGACCTTGAGCCCCAGATCAAAAGTCTTGCAGATCTGGTTCACGGCGGCGCCGCCGTGCTGGAAATTGGCCACCATCTGCGCCGTTACAGCCTGGGGATAGGCGGCGACGCCCTGCGCCACAACGCCGTGGTTCCCGGCAAAGACGGCCACAACCGGACGTTCCACGCGCGGCATGTCGCGGGCCTGCCATGCTGCCAGCCACGAGACGATGTCCTCCAGACGGCCCAATGACCCCGGCGGCTTGGTGAGTTCCGCATCCCGTGCCCGGACGGCGGATACGGCCGAGCCATCCGCCTGCGGCATGGTGCTCAGCAAATTTCTGATGTCGTCGAAAGGAAGGCCCGTGGTCATTTGCTCGAATTCGTGCTTTTGAGGAATGGGGACGGAGGCGGTTTTGGCCGTGCCGCCCTCGCACGTCAACGGATTCGCCGACACGCCAGACGACATGACCGACACGCCGCCAGAGCTACCGCGCCGGGGAAAAATACGCCCATTTGCCGAATTGCTTCACAGCCTCCGTTTCCTCACGCGGCTGCCCATTCCCTTCGCCAACACCATTGATCCCCCGCCCTTGTCACAGTCGATGCGGCTGTTTCCGGTTGCCGGCGCAATGATCGGCGCAGCAGGCGGAGCGGCGCTGTGGACGTTCACCTTCATCGGCCTGCCCTCCCTGGTGGCGGCGGCGCTGACCACGGCACTCGGCCTGCTGGTGACGGGAGCCCTTCATGAAGACGGCCTTGCCGATACCGCCGACGGTTTCGGTGGCGGCAAGAGCCGTGAGCGCCGCCTCGAAATCATGCGTGACAGCCACATCGGCAGTTACGGCACGCTGGCCCTCGTCGCCGGCATGTTCATCCGCACCGCCTGCTACGAAGACCTGACAGGGCTTGAGCCGCTGGCGATCATCGCCGTGCTGGGCGCTTGCGCTGCCTTCTCGCGCGCCCTGATGGTTGACCTCCTGTGGGCCACCCGGCCCGCGCGTGGCGACGGGCTTGCCGTTCATGCCGGAACACCCGGACGGAACGGGGCGGCCTTCGCCATCATCACCGCTGCGGCGTTGACCCTTGGAGCCGGGCTTCTGGTGTCGCCGCCAAGCGGCCTCATCGCCCTCGCGGCGGGCCTTGCCGTGACGGCCTACATGCGCAGGCTGACGGTGCGGATGATCGGCGGTCAGACCGGTGACGTTTGCGGCGCCGTGCAGGTGCTGAGCGAGCTGGCGATGCTGCTCGTCTTCGTGGCAACGAGTAGTTAACCCTGTGAGCAGGTTTTCACGCTTCATAAACTGTTGACCAAACCCTGACCGCTAGATTCCCCGCGCAGGTGCACAAAGAAATGCACCGTGTTTGGGAGTTTGCGTCATGCGTCGATTCTTGTCGTTCGCCGGTGCCGGACAGGTGCGTGTGCCGAGCCTCGTGCCAAGTGCATTCCTGGCCTTCCTGCTCACGGCCTCTGCCGGGATGCCGGGCATTCATCCCCTGACCGAACAGGCGCCGCCCCTTCGCCTGATGGCGATGACGGAAATCGGCTCCAGCCATGGCGGGCATTTCGTCACCAAGGCGAGCATCAACGGCAAGGACATCATGGTTCTGGTCGATACGGGTGCCACCGCTGTTGCCCTGTCCTATGAAGATGCGGAAGCCGCCGGGCTGAAGCCCCGCGGCCTCGACTACGGCGTGAAGGTGATGACCGCCAACGGCGAGGGCAAGGCGGCCCGCGTCAAGCTGCGCTATGTCATGATCGACAATGTGAAGGTGCGCGACGTGGATGGCCTCGTCCTGCAGGAAGGCGCCATGAAGGGCACGCTTCTGGGCATGAGCTTCCTGTCCAAGCTGCGGAGCTTCACCGTCGAAGACGGCAAGCTGCTCCTCAAGAACTGACGTTTCGCACCCACATCATGCCGCATTGAGGCTTTGCGACGTGGCAATCGGGCTTAAATTCATGGGCATGATGGACGACTTCCGCTATCCGGGGATCGAAAGCCCCTGCGTGAAAATCTGTGTGGTGGATCCGGAAACGGGCTTCTGCATCGGTTGCGGCCGCACGCGGGACGAGATCGGAAGCTGGCTGGGCTTCACGCCTGAGGAGCGCCGCGAGGTGATGGCCGGACTGCCGGAGCGGGTTGCCGGGCTGACCTTGCGCAAGACCCGCCGGGGTGGCCGACGCGCCCGCCTCGCCGACGGCGCCGCGTGATCCATCCCTCCGCCTTCAGGTGAACGTCACGCCGCATCCGCCACGCGCGCGGCCTGTTCTTCCACCGCCGCAAGCGCCTTCCTCACCACCTCGACACCGGCGCCATGACGGCCACCCTCGATCGAGAGGATCTGCCGCCAGATCTTTCCGCCCGGCTGGGCATGATAAAGGCCCAGCATGTGCCGGGTGATGCGGTGAAGTGGAAGGCCCGCCGCCACATGCTGCTCCATGTAGGGCAACAGCGCCTCCACGGCTTCGCGGCGGCTGGCGACCGGGGCGGGTTCATCCGTGTACAGAGGATCGACTGCGGCGATCTCCCACGGCGTCTGGTAGGCGGCGCGGCCCAGCATCACCCCGTCCACATGCTCAAGATGCGGCACTGACGCCGCCACACTGGTGATGCCGCCGTTGATCTCGATCCTGAGGTCGGGCCGCGACTGCTTCAGCCGGTAGACACGGCCATGGTTGAGCGGCGGGATTTCCCTGTTCTCCTTGGGCGACAGGCCCTGCAGCCACGCTTTCCGGGCGTGGACGATGAAGGTGCCGCACCCGGCGTCCGAAACGCATTCGATGAAGCGCTGCAGGTCGGCGTCCTCGTCCTGATCGTCGATGCCGATGCGGCACTTGACCGTGACCGGAATGGCGACGGCCTTGCGCATCGCTTCCACGCAGCGGGCGACCAATGGCGGGTCAGCCATCAGGCAGGCGCCGAAGTTCCCGCCCTGCACGCGGTCAGAGGGGCAGCCCACATTGAGGTTGAGTTCACGATAGCCCCAGTCTTCGGCAATCCGCGCGGCCTCCGCGAGGATCTCCGGCTCGCTTCCGCCCAGTTGCAGGACGACAGGATTTTCCCGCGCATCGAAATCCAGATGCCTGGGACGGTCTCCGTGCTTGATCGCCCGCGCCGTCACCATCTCGGTGTAAAGCACGGCCGAACGCGACAGCGCACGATGGAAGACGCGACAATATCTGTCGGTCCAGTCCATCATCGGCGCGACGGCGAAGCTTTTTCCTTTCGCAATGCCTTGATATTGCTCTGCCATTTCCTGGCTCAATGAAACATGTCCTGCTGTGAAGGCTTTCACTACAGCCAATTTCGTGTCCCGCCAACCGGCTGAACACCGCGATGGTTTCCTGCTGGCCGGATGCTTCCAAACAGGAGCAGCCCCTGCATGCTCCATCCGGTGGATGGTGCTCGGAAGAACAGGGCGGCGATGGACTATTCGGTCGAACCCATGACCAGCCCCTCGATGTCGTGCTTCTGCGTCACCGGCACAAGCTTGTCGACCACCCGGCAGACGAGATGCTCGCGCACATATTTCGGCAGCGCGTCGTAGTAGTCCTGCGTCACCATCAGGTCGTGCAGCTTGTCATGGCCCGCGCCGGGCGCATCGGCACCGAGGACCATCACCGGGCGCGCAATGGGTGACGGATGCGCCGTGCCGCGATGGATGGTGAGTGCCGAGCGGCAGGAAATGTCGCCCATCTCCGGATATTTCTTCACGCCCTTCGCGGCGAAACGGGGCCACTCCTCCTTGGGTGGAAACATCTCGTGCTTCCAGTTCCGGCCATCCTCCCATTGGGTGCCGGGCGAAACCTCGAAGGGGCCCATGTCCTGGGTGACGTCAACGCCGGTGAGATTGAACGCCAGCGAGGTGATGCGCTTGTCTTCATAGGTATCCGGCGGCGATGGAAAATCACGATGCCACGGCTGGAACATGGCCCCCTGGAAGGGCACGTCGAAACCGATCTCGACGATCTTGTAATCCTTGCCCAGCACGGACTCACACATGGCCGTGACCCACGGATGGGTGACGAGATCGACAAAGCCCCGCATTTCCTGCGGGTGGATCTCCACATACCAGCGGCGCGGTCCGCGCCCCACCGCTCCGCCCGGACGCTGGATGGCGCTCCAGAAAGCCGTCATCATGTCTTCGCGCATGGCTTCCGCCCAATCCCGCGGGAAAGCCCCTTTCAAGCCCGTGATGCCATCACGATAGAGAACCTCGACATGCTTCGAAACGTCAACAGACGGGGGGCTGATTTCATTCATGTGTCACTCCGGGAGACGAGCCAGTATTGCCAGACATTGCCCCGGAACGGCGGGCGATTCAATGATCCGGCATTGCAAGGTTGGGTTTTGCCGACAGGAAGACGCAACTGCTATGCTCCCGCACGCACACTGGGGAGGTTCCACTTGAAAGCGATCTCATTCACCGACTGCACCTGGCTGAACAGGCCCGACACCTGCTCTGTCGACTCCACCGGCCTTCACGTCGTCACCAATGCCCGGACGGACTTCTGGCGGAAGACCCATTACGGGTTCGAGCGCGACAACGGCCATTTCCTTGGCGCAGCAGTGAGCGGCGACCTTACGGCAGTGATCAGGTTTCGCGCCCGCTATGACCACCTCTACGATCAAGCGGGCCTGATGATACGGCTGGACGAAAAGACCTGGGTGAAAGCCGGCATTGAATTCACCGACGGCGAGGCGATGCTCAGCACGGTGGTGACGGACGGCCACTCAGATTGGTCTGTCGGGAAACTGGAAGGTGACGCGAGGGATGTGCGCCTGCGGGTCACGCTTGCCCGTGGCGCGCTGCGTGTCCAGGCTTCGGCAGACGGCATTCGCTGGCCGCTGTTCCGCCTGGCCCCCTTCGCGCTGCGGGGTGGATACCGGATCGGGCCAATGTGTTGCAGTCCTGAACGCGGCGGATTTGCATGTCACTTCTCTGACTTCACCATCGGCCCCGCAACCACAAAAGACCTGCACGACCTGTCATGAGGGGTTGTCCGGCATCAGCTCCGGGCGCCCTTCTTCAGCAACTCGCGGGCGATGATCATGCGCTGGATCTGATTGGTGCCTTCGTAGATCTGGCAGATCTTGGCATCACGATAGAGCCGCTCCACCTCGAATCCGCGAATGTAGCCCGAGCCGCCGAAAACCTGCACGGCATCGGATGTGCGTTGCACTGCCATGTCGCCCGCGAAGCACTTGGCGATGGAGCAGGATTTCGTCGCATCTTCGCCGCGGTCGATCTTTGTGGCGGCTGAAAGCACAAGCAGGCGTGCCGCCTCGATGTCTTTCGCCATGTCGGCCAGGAGCCACTGCACGCCCTGGAAATCCGAAATGGCCTTGCCGAACTGCTTGCGCTGGGAAGCGTATTCCACGGCAGCCTCAAGCCCGGCCTGGGTGATGCCGGTGGCAAGGGCGGCAATGCCCACGCGCCCCTTGTCGAGCACGCTCATCATCATGTGGAAGCCCCGGCCTTCCTCGCCCAAGAGGCTGTCAGGCCCCAGCTTCACGTCGCTGAAGGTGAGCGCCCCAACCTGGCTGGCGCGCTGGCCCATCTTGTGTTCCTTGGGGCCGCGGCTCACACCCGCGCTGTGCAGATCGACGATGAAGATCGACATGCCACGGTTTCCCGCCTCCTTGTCCGTGCGGGCCAGCACGAACCCCAGGTCGGCGACCGGCGCGTTGTGAATCCAGATCTTGCCGCCATTCAGGATCCAGCCGTCGCCATCCCGTGTCGCCGTGGTGCGAATGCCGGAAACATCGGTTCCCGCTTCCGGCTCGGTGATGCAATAGGCGACCTTCCTGCGCATGGAGAGAACATCGCCGAGAAGCTTCTTCTGCTCGCCCGTGCCGTGGCGCACCAGCAGCGTGCAGATCAATTCCACAAGCCCACACTGGTCAGCGACACTGGAATAGCCGCGGGCCAGTTCTTCCATCACCACGGCATAGGTCACGGTGTCGAAACCCGGACCCCCCAGTTCCTCCGGCACGCCAATGCCGAAGAGACCAAGCTCCGCCATCTGTTCATAGATTTCGCTGGGGAAGCGCTCCTCGCGGTCGAGACTCTCTGCTGCGGGCCTGATCACCGTATCTGCGAAGTTGCGCGCTGTCTCGCGCACCTGCACATGGGTTTCGGTCAGAAACATTCGGACTCCTCCAGATTTCGGCGGGGCGGATTGCTGCCCCGGAAACAGGCGAACAATACGCACTATCTAGTTACTTAACAAGATGTTTGTGCTAGGGTCACGATGCGCCACCCATCCGGACACGAGAGAGAGATGAACAGATTCTTCCAACGCTGCAAAGGCAGGCTCTTTGGCACATATCCCCTGAAGGGCGACGTACTGGCGACTGCCGTCGCCCACGCCCTCGAGAGCGGCTATCGCGCCTTTGACACGGCGCAGATGTATGGCAACGAGAAAGACCTCGGCGAGGCACTGGCCAACAGCGCCGTGCCACGGGACGACCTCTACGTCATCACGAAAGTCCATCCCGACAATTTCAGCGAAGCCCTTTTCATTCCCAGCGTGGAACAAAGCCTGCGCGACCTGCGACGGGACAGGGTGGACCTTCTGCTGCTGCATTGGCCACCCATCGGAGGGGAGATTGTCCCTTCGCTCAAGCTCCTGGAGAAGGCCCACAGAGCGGGCCTTGCGGGCGAGATCGGCATTTCAAACTACACCGTGCGCATGATGCGCGAGGCATGCCGCACCATCGAAACGCCACTCAGCACCAATCAGGTGGAGTTTCATCCGCTGCTCGACCAGTCCAGGCTGCTGGCCGCCGCGCAGGACACAGGCATTCCCTTGTGTTCCTATTCGGCGGTGGCGCGTGGCGAAGTCTTCAAGCATCGGCTCTTCGATGAACTCGCTGCCATCCACGGAAAGACGGCAGGGCAGATCGTGTTGCGCTGGATCCTGCAGAAGGGTGTGGTGGTCAATGCCATGTCAACGAACCCCGTGAACATCCGCGCCAATTGGGACATCGACGGCTTCTCGCTCTCCCCGGCCGAGATGGCCCGCATCGATGCCCTGAACGCGCTGAACCACCGTGTCGTCACGCGGCAACTGGTTCCCTGGGCACCTGACTGGGACTGACGGGGCCCTGCTTCACGACACGACAATTTGTGTCTTGAGGTGTTCCGGCCGCTGTGCCTGCGTTTCAAACGCCTCCTGGATCCGGTCCAGCGGATAGCTCGCAGCGGTGAACCTCCGAGTGTCGAAGCGGTTGTGGGCGAGCAGCGTGAGCGCATCGTGCATGTCCTCCCCCATCCCGGCAACCGAACCTTTCAGGCTGTCCTCGCGCAAGATGGTTTGCACGATATCGACCGGGACCGTGGCCCCGGGGCCTGTGATGCCAAAGAAGGCGACATGACCACCGCGACGGATCAGCTTGAACGCTTCGGCATAAAGGCTTGCCGCCCCTACGCTTTCAATCACGATGTCGGCGCCGCGCCCTGCCGTCATGGCCAGGACCGTCTCCTGAAGCCGCGCAGGGTCCGTGACAACCGCATCGGCCCCCGCCTCCTCCGCCATCTGCGCCCGCATCGCGGAAAGCTCCATGGCGATGACGGGTGCCGCTCCCAGAAGCCGCGTCAACTGCACATGCAGGTTGCCGATCGGACCGGCACCCAGAACGACAACAGACTGCCCCAAGCCAATTCCGGACTTGCGGGCTGCGCGCACCACACAGGCAACCGGTTCCGTGAGTGCCGCAACTGCAGGGGGCATGTGGTCCGGCACGGGGATGACAAGACGGGCCGGCACCGCCAGGAATTCCGCGAAGGCGCCGTCACGGGAAATGCCGATCTGCTGCATGCCGGGGCAGGACAGTATTTCATTCTTGCGGCACCAGTAGCAGCTTCCGCAACCGACATTGATATCGACCACCACCCGCTGGCCGCTCTTCAATCCCCGGTCCTGTCCACCCTCCCCCACAACTGTACCGACGAATTCATGCCCCGGCACCAGTGGCAACCTGTCAGCGGCATAGTGACCGTGGAACATGTGCAGGTCCGTGCCGCAAATGCCAACCCGCTCGACCTTCACCAGAACCTCACCCGCTTGCGGCTCAGGAATGGGACGATGCCGGATCTCGAACCTTCCAGGGGCAACCAGTGTGGCGGCACGCATGCTGGGCATCGACATCACTTCACGATCTTCAGCTTGGCACGGTCGATGGTGAGGGCAATGGCGGCGATCAGGATCAACCCGAAGAACATCTGCTGCTGGGTGGCATTGATCTCAAGATAGAGCATCGAGGCACGGATCACGGCGACGATCAGCGTCCCGATCATGGTGTTGACGACACCGCCAACACCGCCCGTAAGCGGTGTGCCGCCGACGAGAACGGCAACGATTGCAGGCAAGAGGAAGCCATTGGCGACGCTGGGCGCCCCGCCCGACAGTTTCACCGCAAAGAGCAGGCCTGCGAGGGCGGCCAGCGCGCCGGACAATGCGAATGCGATTGTCTTGTACCTCGCAACCGAAATGCCGGAGGCCACGGCGGCAAGTTCCCCTGCACCGATGGCCTTGAGGTTCCGGCCGACGACGGTCCGTCGTTCGATGAACCAGCAGACGAGGAGCAGGACGGCGGCGATCATCAACTCATGGGGCACGCCCGCCGTCTTGCTGATCATCCAGCCGAAGAGAGCGTCGCGCTCTGCCGCGTTCATCGAGACGGAACGCTGGCCCGACAGCCACTGTGCAACCGAAAACGCGACGCCGCCCACCGCCAGCGTGGAGATGAACGAGGGCACATAGAAGCGGGTTGTCACGAAGCCGGAGAAAGCGCCGAACAGGCCACCCAGCAGGACGCAGAACACGGCCACCCAGGCACCCATTGATGTCAGGAGGACGGTGGCCACGACCGTCACCATGTTGGCCATGGATTGGGCCGACAGATCGATGCCGCCGATGTAGATTGCGAATGTGATGCCCAGCGCCATGATGAAGAGCGGAACAATGTCTGCCGCAAGGCTCAACATGCTGGCCGGGTTGAGGAAGTTCGGGTCAATGAGGCTGACGATGACCACCAGCAGGGCCAGCGTGATCCATGGCAAGTGCGGCTTGAGGCGTTCGAGGTTCATGTCGCCGGTTCCTAGGCCATGTGGTGGAGAAGTTCGTAAGGCGTGGGCGCGGTGCCTTCGCCGCAGTCAAATCTTTTCCGCATGCGCCCGTCCTTCACCACAATGATCGTGTGGGCGAGACCGATCGCCTCCTCGAAGGTGTCGGCCACCAGAACGATGCCAACGCCATCGTCGCACATGTCGCGGACCATCTCATAGACGTCTTCCTTCGCGCCGATGTCGAGACCGCGCGTGGGATGATCGAGCAGCATGATGTCCGAACCGCCGGACCGCCACTTTGAAAGCACCACCTTCTGCTGGTTTCCACCCGAGAGATTGCCGCAATCGGCCAGCTCCGATGATGCCTTGATCGAGAGTTTCCCGATCCAGTCCCGTGCCAGCGCCCTCTCGGCCGCAAGATTGAGGATGCCGCCCTTGGAGAAACGCGACTGCTGTGACAGGGTCATGTTCTCGAAGACGCTCATGCCGCTGACAATGCCCTCCACCTTTCGCTCGCGCGGCACGTAACCGACCCCGGCCCCGGCGGCAGCCCGTGGTGACACCTGCGGCAGGTGCCTGTCCCTGATCTTCACGCTGCCCGATGTCGGCGTGATCATTCCGTAAATGGCACGGATGATGCCCTCGCGTCCCGACCCTTCCGCGCCCACGAGGCACAAGACCTCGCCGGCATGGAGCTTGAACGAAATGTCCCTGACGCGACCGGGCAGGGAAACACTGTCGAGTTCCACCAGAACCTTGCTGTGGTCGTAGGGCTTGCGGCGGCGCTCGCGATAGTATTCCTTGTCAACCGCTCGACCCACCATCTTGTGCTGGATATCCTCGATGCTGGCCTTGCCCTTCTCCACCACATCGACCACTGCACCGTCCTTCATCACGTAGATGCGGTCGGAGATGCTCAGCACCTCGTCCATGCGGTGCGAAACGAAAATGAAAGAGGCGCGCTTTGTCAGCTCGCGGATGATGCCGAACAGGAGTTCCACCTCCTCCCGCGACAGGACGGAGGTCGGTTCATCGAGAAGGATGACAAGATCGCCCTCCACCCGTTCCTCAAGGGTCAAGACCTTGGCAAGCTCGACAAGCTGGCGCTGGGCGAACGAAAGCGACGACGTCTTGCGGGCCGGGTCTATGTCCAGCTTCACCTTCTTCAGCTGCTGCCGGGCCGCATCCGCCATGGCTCTCCAGTCGATCAGCCCGGCCCGGCTGAACTGCGCCTCATTGCCGAGGAAAATGTTCTCCATGACCGAGAGGTTGAGAATGAGCGACTGCTCCTGGAACACCATGCCGATTCCCGCCTTCAGCGCCGCAATCGGGCTGTCGAAGCGAACCTGCCGCCCATCCTTCAGGATCTTGCCGTCATCCGGGGCATAGGCGCCGTAGATCACCTTCATGAGTGTGGATTTTCCGGCACCATTCTCGCCCACGAGACCGACGATCTCACCGCGCTTCACCTGGAAATCGACCGCCTTGAGTGCATGGACGCCGGGAAATCTCTTCTCGATTTTCTGCATCTCGTACATGGGCTGCTACTTCACGAAGGCGACCGAGCGCCGGTCTGTCGAGAGGATGACCGCGATGATGACCAGCACGCCGAGCAGGCCATCCTGTATGAAGTCCGGTATGCCGATCACGATCATGCCGTTGTTGATCACCGAAACGATCAACACGCCGACGAGTGCGTTCCAGACCCCGCCGATGCCGCCCCACAAGGCAACGCCGCCCACCACGACCGACGTGATGGAGATGAACATGAGGTTGGAACCGGTGACGGATTCGGCCTGGCCGAGTTTCGCAACCTGCAAAAGTCCCGCGACCGCAAAGAAGAATCCGGCGAGTGCAAAGCCCAGCACGCGCACCCGCTTCACATTCACGCCGGAGGCATGGGCCAGGTCTTCACCACCTCCCACCGCATAGAAATTGCGGCCCAGCCGGGTGTAGGACTGGATCACCCAGGCCAGCAGGAGAAAGCCGAGGGCGACGTAGGCCATGAGCGGGAAGCCCAGCATGCGATAGGTGAGCAAGGCGCGAAACACCTCATCGTCGATCTTGACGATGTTGCCGCCCGTCATCAGCACCGCAGCGCCGGTGCCGACAAAGCCCATGGCAAGACTGCTCATGAATGACGGTATGCGGAGCCTGACATGGATGAGACCGTTGATCGCGCCGACGCCAAGGCCGAGCAGCAGCGTGGCCGGAACAGCGAGCAGCCCAAGCCCGGCCACCGAGCCGCCGAGCCAGACCAGCATGTAGCAGAAAATCACGGCAAGGGCAGAGACGGCCCCTTCCATCGAGAGATCGATTGATCCCATGACGATGATGAAGGTGACACCGACGGCCACCATCAATGCCGGTGAAGCCGCAATGGAGAGCCGCGCGAAATTCCGCAGCGACAGGAAATTGGGATTGATGGCGGAGAAGAAGAGCACAAGCGCGATGAGCACCAGAACCGGCGCCCACTTCAGCAGGTTTTCCCTGGTCATGATGTTCTGCACCGGACGCAACACCTTCGCCAATGATACCGTCTGTTCCCCGGCGTTTCGATGACCGGGGACGGCATCACTGATACCGTCCCCGATGCCTTTCCGTCACGTCACTTGTAGACGATCTGCCCGGCAGACAGGCCCCAACGGTCTGTCCAGTCATACTTCGGCGTCGAGTCGAGATAGGTCTTCTTGAAGTTCTCGGCGTCGGCCTTGGTGACGAGGATGGATGGGCCGTAGAACTCGCGATGTTCATTCGGCTCTTCAGATGGCTTGAACTTGCCGATGGCGGCCTGATGGGCCAGGGCAAGGGCAATGCCACCGCCCCAATGCGGGTTGGTGAAGACCGTGGCCAGGAGGTCGCCCTTCATCACCATGTCAACCGCTTCGGGATTCCCGTCAAAGGCCGTGACCGGAAGGTTGATGCCTTCCGCCTTCAATGCCTGCAACACGCCATAGGCCATGTTGTCGTTGGCGCAGTGCACGCCCTTGATCTTGTCACCGTACTTGGTGAGGTAGCTCGACATCAGTTCGGCAGCCTTGGTCGTGTCCCAGTCGGCAGGCTGCGTGTCGAGCAGCTCGATCTTGGGATAGTCCTTCATGGCAACCTTCAGGCCGTTGAGGCGCTCGATGGCCGGAATGTTGGCAGGAATGCCGCCGAGATGCACGACACCGCCTTCACCGCCCATTGCATCAAAGAGGATCTTGGCTGCTTCAGCCGACGGCTTCTCACCGGACCAGGACAGGTGCGCAACATAGTTGTCGCCAATGTCCCAGGGATGAAGATCATCGGTCTTGTTCCAGATCGTCGAGATGTAGCCACCGGCGTCCCGCACGGCCTCTGCCACCGGGCGCGCATTGGGGCTGTCGTTGGCATCACAGGCAATGGCTGCCTTGCCGCCATTCTTGGCGAGAAAAGCCTTGATGTCGGCCAGGGATTTTTCCGACGAGCCTTCGTTGATGAGGTTGGTCATGTCCTCTTTCTTGAGGCCGAGGCTTTCGGTGTAGGCTTCGCCTCCCGAAACGATTGCGTTCCAGTAGGCGGAGGCGCGGTCGCGGTAGCTCCAGGCGAGAGCCCAGCCACCGGAATCGGCCATCGCTGCCCCCGGACCGAAGGCGCGCGGCATGGCGGTTGCGGTCAGGCCGGCGGCCGTTGCCAGCAACAGGTTTCGGCGGTTGATCTTCTCCTGTTGGACGTAGGTCTTGATGAAATTGGACATGAGAACCTCCCTTTCAATCCACGTTCGGCGTTCTTGTCTTGCCGGATGGCGGCAAAACAGGATTGTTTTTTGCACTAACTGGTTACATACTATTACCGTCCGGAGTCAAGCCCGATCTGAAGCCGTCGAATTGGGGGCTTGCCCGGGTGAGGAGTTTGAAGTCTGGAATGATTTGGCCTGTGCGCCCCTCATGAGCTACGCAGGGGCAAACGCGACTCGGTTGTAACGCAGGCTGTGGGGATCCTGGCCGCGGGAGGTGGACGGTGGACAAGAAAGTCAAGGTACGCGATGCGGATGAAACGAAGCGCCGCCTGCTTCAGGCTGCCAAGGCCGAGTTCGCCAAGAACGGCCTCGGAGGAGCGCGCGTCGATGAAATCTCGGAGCGCGCCAAGGCCAACAAGCGCATGCTCTACCACTACTTCGGGAACAAGGACGACCTTTTCCAGACCGTGCTGGAGCAAGCCTATCTCGATATCCGCAATGCCGAGCAGAAGCTCCAGCTCGACAGTCTCGAACCGCGCCAGGCCCTGGAAACCCTGGTGCGTTTCACCTGGAACTATTACCTTCGCAATCCGGAATTCATCACTCTGGTCAACAGCGAAAACCTGCACCGCGCCCGCCACCTCAAGAAATCCGAAGCCATCAAGGTGGCGAGCCGACGCTTCGTGAACATGGTTGCGAAGATCCTGGAGCGCGGTGAAATGTCAGGCGTGTTCCGTCCCGGCATTGACGCGGTCCAGCTGAACATCACCATCGCCGCGATCGGCTACTACTACCTGACCAACAGGTTCACCGGCGCGATCGTCTACGAGCGGGATCTGATGGAAGCGGCAGCACTGGAGCAGCGGCTTCAGTTCAACATCGAGACGATCATGCGGCTTGTCTGCCGGCCTGAGCATTTCTGACAGGCGTTGCAGGTTCAGAACTTCGGCTTCTGCTTTTTCCGGAAGGCATCAAGACCGACCGCAAGGTCCGTGCTGGAGGCGGCAATGAACCCGCCCAGCGCCTCGGCGGCGGCCTCGCTCTCCTCTCCTTCCGACATGTTGAGCAGGAGCTTCGTGAGCCGCGTTGCCTGTGGGCTGCGGGCCGCAATGCCCTGCGCCATGTCGATTGCCGCTGCAACGCTTCCGCCCTTGCCCACAACCTTGTCAACGAGGCCGAGCGAGAGCGCTTCTCCGGCTTGGAGGATTTCACCCCCCAGTGCCATGCGGCGCACGGCCTGAATACCGAAGCGGCGAACGGCACGCTGGGTGCCGGACCAGCCCGCAATGATGCCAAGGCCGGATTCCGGCTGGCCGAACTTCACATGCTCCTCGGCGATCCTGAAATCGGCTGTTACCGCAAGCTCAAGTCCACCGCCGAGGCAATGCCCGTTGATGGCAGCGATCAGGGGATGGCGAAGGCGGGCAAGGGCATCGAAGGCGCGGTGCCCCAGGCGCACCCACTTCATGGCGAAGTCCTCAGGCGACCAACCCGCCCAGGCCTCGATATCACCTCCGGCACAGAAAGACCTGTCTCCCGCCCCGGTGAGGATCACGGCACGCACCTCATTGTTGCCATCGGCAAGAACGGCCGCCCGCTCCAGTGCCTGCACCATGCTGTAGTCGAGCGCATTCAGCTTTTCCGGGCGGTTGATGCGGATGCTGGCGATGTGCCCATCGATGCTCAATTCGATATGGCTGTCACCTGTCTCAATCATGGAGTTTCAGCCCCAGTTTTTCCGGCCGGAAGAGATTTGCGTCCATCGTCTTGAGGTCCGGTGCCACGATCAGCGGGAATTCAGACTGATCGAGGATATTCACTTGCAGGTCAACCCCAGGAGCAATCTCGGTGACCATGATGCCCGCCGGGGTGAGCTTCATCACGCAGCGTTCGGTCACGTAGGTGACATCCTGCCCCTGTGCCTTGCCGCGCTTGCCGGAAAACGAAACCTGATCCAGCACCCTGGTCAGCTTGCGAACCTTGCCTTCCTTCTCGATGTGCAGCTTGCCATCGCCGACATGCATCTTCGCTCCCGCGTTGAAAAAGCCGGAATAGATGATCCTGCGCGCGCGTGTCGTGATATCAACGAAGCCACCGGCGCCGGCCGTCACATGCGGACGTGCGGCAAGCCTGGAGACATTGACGGAGCCGTCCGGATCAATTTGCAGGAACGAGAGGAGCGAACAGTCGAAGCCCGCTGCCTGAAAATAGGTGAACTGGTGGGCCGAAGGCACAAAGGCTTCCGCATTCGATGAGC
>JAEUMJ010000064.1 GCA_016792865.1 Hyphomicrobiales bacterium
AGAAATGGTGGCTGCCTCCGCCGATGCAATGATGCCGAGGCGGGGCGAGAGCGTTGCAGGCGCGACGAGAGCAATTCCAGCCAGCGCAACGGATGTTGCAAGCAAGGTCGTGATTTTCATGGTTGAGTCCTCTTGAGAAACTGCCAGTGGAGTCAACTTTGTGCCGGGAGGGAGGTTCCGGGCGGCTGTGCGCCCGTTATCGACGCCACGTTCCCGGCCCTGCCGATGCTCTTGCCCACCGTGCGTTGCGGACAGCGCCGCCCGCGTCTCAGAGCTGACTTTCCAGCGGCAGAAGGCCCGCAATCGTTGCAACGATGCGTTGGCCGGGACTGGCCAGGGGTTCGGCGTCTCGCGAGACGACGACGCCGGTCGCATTGTGCCAGACGAGCGCGCCCTGATTCAGGGAGACGCGCAGGCATTGGTTGAGATTGCCTTGCAGTTCCTCGTGCAACCGCCCGCCCAGCCGGGCATCGTCAAAGAACACGCCCATCTCGGTGTTGATGGATTTCGAGCGCGGATCAAAGTTGAATGAGCCGACAAAGCCCTTTTGCCCATCGACCAGAACCGACTTGGTATGCAGGCTGGCCTTGCGCGAGCCGAACACATGCATGCGTTCCCGTGTGAGCCGGGCAGGCTGTTCATAGATCCCGACGCCTGCCTCCAGCAGGGGACGGCGGTAACGTGCATAGCCGCTGTGGGCAATGACCACATCGGTCGCGGCCAGCGAGTTGGTGAGGACTTTCACCTGCACGCCGCGGGCTGCGGTGCGCTTCAGCAATTCGCAGCCGCTCTTTCCCGGCACCAGATAGGGCGAGAAGAGCAACACCTCCCTTTGCGCGGATTCAATTAGCGCCTCGATGCGCGGCCCCAGCCAGTCCTTGCGCTCCCGCAAGACCGCCTTGGAGGGAGGATCGGCAGCCACCGCGATCTGCTCCACCTGTTGCAGCGTGACGGGGGGACCGTCCTTGCGGAAGGCCGCAAGCCGTTGCAGGAGATCCTGCGCCTCAACTGTTTGTTCAAGTTGCCTGAGGTGCGCCCGCAGCCTGCCCAGACGCCGGGGTGACCTGCCGATCACGCGCGAAACCCGCCTGCTGGCGGTTGCGGTCCAATAGGTGTCGAAAATCCCTGCCGCTTCCCTCGCGGCCTTGCCGGAGACGTGCATGTCTATGTCGTGGAAGTTGGTGCCGTGATCGAGCCCGAAGTAAGGATCTCCGAGATTTCTTCCGCCGACGATGGCGTGACTGCGATCGATGACGAGATTCTTGTTGTGCATCCGGTTGTTGGCGGTCACGAAAGTGGACAGCAGGGCAACCAGCCGCGCCAGGCCATTGAAGCGGAAACGCAGCGGATTGAACAGGCGCACTGAAATGCCGGGATGGGCATCAAGGGCGGCAAAGTGCCGGTCGAGACCACCGGCGTTCAGGTCATCGAGGAGGATGCGGACCTTGATGCCCTTGTCGGCGGCGCTGAGCGCGGCGGCCATGAGAAAGCGGCCCGACAGGTCGTTCGCCCAATAATAGTATTGGATATCAACGGTGTGGGTGGCGGAAGCGATCAGGTCAAGGCGTGCGGCCAGGGCGCCCATGTCGCTGCCCAGAAGGCGTGCTTCCGTTACCCCGCTCTCTGGGAGTGCAGGGTCGGCGTTCTGCAATTTCCTGTCAGTCCACGGAACAGTGATGGTCATCCTGCGTTAGTATCATCGCCAGCTATGCAAGTTGAACTCGCTCAGACATGGTTTGTTCCCTTTTCTCCATGCCCGTCAATGGCGGCGTAGGCGGGTGGTCTTGATGTCCCTTCTGCGTGTCGCCTCATATAATGTCCATAAATGTGTCGGGATGGATGGAAGGTTCGATCCCCGCCGGATCGCGGATGTCATCCAGTCGATCGACGCCGACATCATTGCGCTCCAGGAGGCCGATGCCCGCTTCGGCAAGAGGGCCGGGCTTCTCGATGCCACATATCTTGAGGGCCTCGGCGGCTACAAGCTGGTGGCGGGTGCGCCCGACCAGAGCCTGAGCCACGGCTGGCATGGGAACGTGGTGCTTTATCGCCGGGGCGAAGTGGAACGCATCCGGCGGATCAAGCTTCCCGGCCTTGAGCCGCGCGGTGCCGTGGCGGTGGATTTCAAGTGGCATGGCCATACCCTGCATTTCATCGCAACCCACTTCGGCCTGTTGCGCCTCTCGCGTCACCTTCAGGCCGAAGCCATCCGGGCCTATGTCCTGGAGCATACGCGCGAGCATGTGGTGGCCGTGGGTGATTTCAATGAATGGCGGCAGTCCCGGCGTTCGGGCCTGCAGCCTTTCGGCGGCCTGCTGAGGGAGGCTTCCGGCTGGCAGAGAAGCTATCCCTCTGCCTATCCCATGCTGGCGCTGGACCGGATCTTCATCAGCAGCTTCATACAAACAGTATCGGCGCGGGTGGTGTGCTCGGACCTCGCCGAAATGGCGTCCGACCACTTGCCCATCGTGGCCGATCTTCAGCTCCTGGACACCCCAGCCGGCACCGCTCCGGTGGACCATCAAACGCGGGCCGGATTCGTCAGGGAATTGCTGAGACGGCGCTGGATTGGAACCTAGAGCGGTCATGTCCCGTTCCACAGGATCACGCGAGGCGGCTCACGTGCAGGGGGAAACCAGGTGAGAACATTGCAAGGCAAGATCCTGCCGGAAACGATGGGCACGACGCCGCTTCCCCAGGTGATGATGAATATCCTCATCGTCTTCATTGCGATCTCCGGCATTCTCTATTTTGCCCAGGACATTCTCATCCCCATTTTCATGGCCGCGCTTCTGGCGCTTCTCCTTGCCCCGCTGGTGCGGCGCATGCAGTTGCTGGTACGGTCCAGGATCCTTGCCGTGATCTCGGTCGTGCTGTTCACCTTCCTGGTGCTGGCAGCGGTGGGCGGTGCGCTCGGCGTGGCCGTGTCCAACCTTGCAGCCGAACTGCCGCAGTATGAATCCAACCTGCGCAAGAAGGCCGCCAACCTCAAGACGCTGGCGTCCTCGGGCGATGCCTTCGAGAAGGCCGCGGACGTGATTGCGGGACTGAATGAGGAAATCACACGCAACGCCGAGCGACCGGCGGAGCCGGCAGTCAGGCCGGCACGAACTCCCATTCTCGTCGAGGTGCAGGAAAGCAACTACGGCGCGCTCCAACCCTTCATCGACCTCATGGAACGCACGGCGCATCCGCTGGCCCAGCTGTTCATCATCTTCATCATGCTGGCCTTCATGCTGTTCAACCGCGAGGATATGCGGAACAGGTTTGTCCGCCTCGCCGGCGTCAGGGACGTGAACCAGACCACCATGGCGATCGACGATGCGACTACCCGGCTTGCCAACCTGTTTCGTACCCAATTGATCGTGAACGGCATTGCGGGCGCCGTGATCGGAGTCATCCTGTTCGTGCTCGGTGTGCCCGGCGCATTGCTGTGGGGGGCGATCACCACGATGATGCGCTTTGCGCCCTATGTCGGCACGCTCATCGCGTCGGTGCTTCCCATCGCCATGGCCCTTGCCGTCGGCGACGGCTGGCTGCTCGGCGGCACGGTGGCCGTCGCCATCCTCTTTGTCGAGGTTACGGTGGGCCACGTCATCGAGCCGCTCGCCTTCGGAAAATCCACCGGCCTCTCGCCGCTTGCGATTGTCATGGCCGCGATCTTCTGGACAGCGATCTGGGGTCCGGTGGGACTTGTCCTCTCCACCCCGCTGACCATCATGCTTCTGGTGATCGGCAAGAACATCGAGAGCCTCAGGTTCCTGCATGTGCTGCTGGGCAACGAGGCGGTGCTTTCTCCGCCGGTGGTTTTCTATCAGCGGATGCTGGCGCGGGATTCCATCGAGGCGGTGGAGCAGGCGGAGTCGAACGAGGCGGAAGGATCGCGCCTCGCCTTCCTGCGCGATGTCGCCGTGCCGGGCCTGATGCTGGCACTCGAAGACGAGCGCCGGGGCGTGTTGACGCGGGAACAGGCAGCACTCATCACCGAGACCTTTTCGGAAACCCTGGACGAGGTGTTTGACGAGGATGTCGAAACCTCACCGGATTCCACCGCGCCCATCGGCCTGGTTGCCGCAAATGGTTCATTGAACTTCGCCGCCGCTCTCGCCCTATCGGCTTTCCTCCGGGAACGGGGGGTTCGTTGCCGGATGCTGCCGCAGGATTTCATCCTGGCAAGCCGGGCCGGAACGCTGCCACCTTTCGTGCGCACCGTCCTGATCTGCCATCTCGATGCGCCCTCGGCGACCAGAGAACGTTACCTCGAACGCCGCATCCGTTCGCGCTTCGGCAGCACCGCAGAGACCCTGAAGGTGCACTCGGTCGCCTGGGCGAAGCATCCGTCCGACGTGACGCCGGAGAGGAGGTCATCCGCGCTGTCACCGCATGAGGTCACGGAAGTCTTGCTGGCCACCGTTCAGGTGCCGGATGCACCGACGCAAGACGGAAGCCGTGTTGCAGTCGGGGGCGGATAGCGGCTGTTCTGTACTTCGGCAGGACGTCCACGCCGTGGCGAGGGGACGGTTTCCCTCTCGTGGCGGCTGCGTCCAATTTTGCGGCTGACCGTGCCGGGGTTTTCGGCAGCGGGATCAAGACGGCATCAGGCGCAAGGCGGCAAGCTTTCTTCCGCGCCGGTGAGCATCCAAGCGCCTTGACTTCCGCGTAAAGCTGTACATTGATAAACGCTTGCCGGCTGCAAAGCCGGAAGAAGACATGACCCCTGGTGGTCGATGGGCGATGTGGCCCCATGGTGCTCAGCAATCCCGCTGCCCGCATCATGGGGTTTTGTGTTTTGGGGAGAGCGATGCGCAAGGCGCACCGGATCGGCATTCTCTATTCGACCAGCGGACCCTATGCCGCCATTGGTCGCGATTGCCGCGATGCCGCCGAATTCGCCATTGCCCAGTACGGCGCCGTCATGCCCGGTCTTGTGGAACCTGTTCATGTCGATCCCGGTGCCAGCCTGAAAGGCTATGTGGAAGGCGCCATCACGATGCTGCGCGACCGGGGGTGTCGTCACATCATCGGAACCGTAACCTCTGCTGCACGAAAGGAGATCATACCCGTTGTCGAAAAGCACGACGGTCTTCTGTGGTACACCTGTCCCTATGAAGGTTTCGAAGCCAATCCGAACGTGATCTACACGGGGGCCTGCCCGAACCAGCACCTGCTTCCGCTCTTCGATTACCTGCTCCCGCGTTTTGGCACCCGGCCTTACCTGGCCGGTGCCAATTACGTCTGGGGGTGGGAAATGAATCGGCTTGCCCGCGAGCTGATCAATGCGGCGGGCGGCGAGATCGCGGGCGAGCGTTACCTGCCGCTGGAAGAGACTTCGGTTGATCTCCTGATCGCCGACATCGAGCGGGAGAGGCCGGATTTCATCCTGAACAACCTCATCGGGCCTGCGAGCTACGCATTCCTTGAAGCGATGCACGCCCTTGCAAGACGCGATCCGGCCTTTGCCCCGGAGCGTTGCCCGGTCGTGAGCTGTGACCTAACGGAATGCGAGCTTGATCATCTTCCGGGAGATGTGGCGGTGGGGCAGATGTCCGCAGCCTGCTACTTCGATGGCATGGCAGGTTCCGAGGACGCGGCCCTCCGCGGCGAGGTCGTGCGGGCCTTCGGCAGTGGCCGCCGCATCTCGTCCATCTTCGCGGCGACCTATGCGGCGGCGGCGCTCTGCATCGAAGCCATTCATGCCATCGGCGACGACGAGCCGCGTGCCGTGCGCCAGCACCTCTATTCCACCACCTCCCAGACCGTTCTTGGGCCGCTCCGCATCGACGCCGCAACGAACCATGCGGCACTTCCGTTCCATCTTGGCCGCATCAACCGGACGGGCGGCTTCGATGTGATCGCATCGCGCCCGGCCATTTCCGCCGATCCCTATCTTGCCGGGCAGCGCAGTGCGGCGCGGCCACGGCTCAGGATCGTGTCATGAAGCACACGCCCAATTTCTCCCATCGCCGGGCGCTTCTCCTGCACAGGCCCGACTCCAACACCGACAGGCTGGTACGGCAGTTGAAGCTGCTGGGCCTTCTGGTGGAGATCGCCTGGCAGCCCCTCACAGAGGCCGCGCTTCCCGACATCGTGCTGGTGGACGCAGATCAGGGCTGGGACGGCTTGCTGCCGTGGAAAAGCGGTGAGGAAGCGCCATGCCCGGTGGTGGCGTTGCTCGGTACCGAAGCGCCGAGCCGCATTGCCTGGGCGCTGGAACGCGGCGCGGGTGCCATTCTCGCGAAGCCCGTCAACACCTCCGCCGTCTTTCCGGCGCTGGTGCTGGCCCATGCCCGGCATGAGGAACGGCTGGAAATGCGCGAGCGCCTTCGCCACCTGGAAGAGCGTGTGCGGTTGCGGCCCGTGGTCCACGCCGCAATCAGGTTGCTGATGCAGAAGCGCGGCATGAGCGAGGATGAGGCCTTTGCCGCCTTGCGCACAGCCGCGATGAAGCAGCGCCAAACCGTTGAAGCCATCGCCGTTGCGATTGCAGCCGGAACATTCTCGCTGCCGGAGGCTGGTTGATGCGCGTGCTGCGGGAAATGCTGGCGCGACCTTCGGCGCTGTTCGGCCTCGTTGTGGTCGGCGTGGTGCTGTTGCTTGCCGTTGCCGCGCCCCTGCTTGCGCCCTACAGCCCGGATGAGCAGATGTTCGACGGCCTGAGCCTGGAGGGTGCGCCCCTTCCGCCATCCGCGCAATTCCTGCTCGGTACCGACACGCTGGGCCGCGACCTGCTCTCGCGCCTGCTGTTCGGGGCGCGGACCTCGCTCCTCATCGGACTCGTGGCGAATGGCGCGGCTGTGCTGATCGGCCTTTTCGTCGGCACCATGGCAGGGTACCTGCGGGGCTGGCCCGGCAACCTGCTGATGCGCTTCACCGACCTGATGATGGCCTTTCCGGCCCTGTTGCTCGCCATCGTGCTGGCGGCGTTGCTGCGTCCAAGCCTGTGGATCGTGGCGCTGGTGATCGCGCTGGTGAACTGGGTCCAGGTGGCGCGTATCGTCTTCACCGAAACCCGTTCGCTCGTGGAACGGGATTTCATTCTCGCCGAACGGTCGCTGGGGGCGGGACATGCCCGCATCCTGGTGCACCATATCCTGCCCCATCTCATGCCGGCGGCGATTGTCTGGGGAACCCTCGGCATTGCCACCACCGTTCTTCTTGAGGCCACCCTTTCCTTCCTCGGCATCGGCGTGCAGCCGCCGCAGCCGAGCTGGGGCAACATCATTTTCGAGAGCCAGAGCTACTTCCAGTCGGCGCCATGGCTGGTCTTCATTCCGGGCGCGGTGATCCTGCTCACGGCACTGTCGTTCAACCTGCTCGGTGACGCGCTGCGCGACATTCTCGATCCCACGCAACGGGGGAGGGGCTGATGCCGCTGCTCCTGGTGCGCCGCCTGATGCAATCGGCCCTTATCCTTCTGGGCGTGGCAGCCATCACCTTCGTGCTGCTCTATGCCATGCCTGCCGACCCGGCGCGCATGATCGCGGGGCGGAGCGCCACCGCTGCAACCGTGGCCAACATCCGCCACGAGCTGGGGCTTGACCTGCCCCTGCCGGCGCAATTCTGGAATTATCTCACCGGCCTGATGCAAGGGAATCTGGGCCGCTCCTATGCCCAGAAAACCGAAGTGGCGACCCTCATCGCTTCCCGCCTCCCGGCAACCCTCGTGTTGATGGCGGCGGGCATCCTGATCGAAGTCACGCTCGGCCTGGTGCTGGGCATCACGGCTGCCGTGAAGCGCGGCGGTCTTGTGGACCGTGCGGTGATGATGGCCTCTTTCGTGGGCGTATCCGCGCCGCAATTCGTGGTGGCCCTGCTGCTGCTCTATGTTTTCGCCGTTACCCTGGGGTGGTTCCCCATGAGCGGTTATGGCTCGCTCGCTCATGTCGTCCTCCCCGCAACCACGCTCGGTGTTCTCGGAGCGGGCTGGTATGCCCGCATGGTACGCTCCACCATGATCGACGTGCTGGCGCAGGATTACGTGCGAACGGCAAATGCCAAGGGGCTTTCGGCGCCGCGCATCCTCCTTCGCCATGCGCTTCCCAACGCGCTTCTTCCCATCATCGCCATGATCGGCATCGACATCGGGCAATTCATGGGGGGCGTCGTTGTCGTCGAGGCGGTCTATGGCTGGCCGGGCATCGGGCAACTTGCCTGGCAGGCCATCCAGCAGGTCGATATTCCAATCATCATGGGTGTGACCCTTGTCTCGGCCCTCGCCATCGTCACTGGCAATCTGGTCGCCGATGTCACCGCGCCCCTGATCGATCCGCGCATACGTGTTCAATGAGTTCAACAGAGAGGAAAGCCCAATGAAAAACATGCTGAAGTATTCGGTCTTCGCCTTCGCGCTTGCCATGATGCCGCTTCCGGCGTGGACGCAGGACGCGCCCAAGCAGGGCGGCGAGATCGTGGTGACCTACAAGGACGACATCGCCACGCTCGATCCCGCCATCGGCTACGACTGGACCAACTGGTCGATGATCAAGAGCCTGTTCTCGCGTCTCATGGATTACACGCCGGGTACAGCCGACCTTGTCCCCTCGCTCGCCGAAAGCTTCGAGGTCTCGCCGGACGGGCTGACCTACACTTTCAAGATGCGCAAGGGCGTGAAGTTCTCGAATGGCCGCGAAGTGACGGCTGCCGATGTGAAGTGGTCCATCGAACGCGCCGTGAATCCCAAGACGCAGGGACCGGGTGCCGGCTTCTTCGGTGCCATTGCGGGCTTTGAAGACCTCTCCGGAGGCAAGGCCGAGACGCTCTCCGGAATCGAAACGCCGGATGACCATACGGTGGTCTTCAAGCTCTCCCGGCCCGATGCAACCTTCCTGCACGTGCTCGCCATCAACTTCGCCTCCGTCGTTCCCAAGGAAGCGGTGGAAGCTGCCGCTGGCGACTTCGGCAAGAAGCCCGTGGGTTCGGGCGCCTTCATCCTGAAGGATTGGGTGATCGGCCAGAAGATGGTGTTTGCCCGCAATCCCGACTACTTCGTGAAGGACACTCCGCACATCGACGGCTTCACCGTCGAGATCGGGCAGGAGCCGCTGGTGGCACTGCTCCGTCTCCAGAAGGGTGAGGTGGATATTGCCGGTGACGGCGTGCCGCCCGCCAAGTTCCTCGAAGTGAAGAATGGCCCGGATGGCGCCAACATCCTTGTGGATGGCGAGCAACTGCACACCGGCTACATCACGCTGAACGTGAAGGTGAAACCCTTCGACAACGTCAAGGTCCGCCAGGCCGTGAACATGGCGATCAACAAGGAACGCATTTCGCGCATCCTCAACGGTCGCGCCACGCCTGCCAGCCAGCCGTTGCCGCCGCTGATGCCCGGCTACGACAAGGGTTTCACCGGTTATGCCTATGATGTTGAGGGCGCCAAGAAGCTGCTTGCCGAGGCAGGCATGGCCGATGGCTTCGAAACGGTGCTCTATTCCACCAACACCGATCCCCAACCGCGCATCGCCCAGGCCATCCAGCAGGATCTCGCTGCCGTCGGCATCAAGGCAGAAGTGCGCTCATTGGCCCAGTCCAACGTGATTGCCGCGGGCGGCACCGAAGGCGAGGCACCGATGATCTGGTCCGGCGGCATGGCCTGGATCGCCGACTTCCCCGATCCGTCGAACTTCTACGGTCCGATCCTGGGCTGTGGCGGTGCGGTGCAGGGCGGCTGGAACTGGTCGTGGTACTGCAACGAGGACATCGACAAGCGCGCCGTCGCTGCCGACTCCATGTCCGACCCTGCCAAGGCGGCAGAGCGTCAGGCAGCCTGGGGAAAGATCTTCACCGACATCATGGCAGATGCGCCGTGGGTGCCCGTCACCAACGAACGCAGGGTTGTCGCCAAGTCGCTGCGCATGGGC
>JAEUMJ010000088.1 GCA_016792865.1 Hyphomicrobiales bacterium
CTGGCCGGAGACGGTGTGGAACGGCATCCGCGTGATCCGGCCCTTGCTGAACGTTTCCCGTTGCGCCTTGCGTGCCGCCCTGAAGCGGGATGGCCAGGGCTGGCTGGACGACCCCAGCAACGAGAACGACCGTTTCGAGCGCGTGCGCATCCGCCGGGCGCTGCGCAGTGCCGACGTGGCCTCCCTGGGCGGGGAAGCGGCGGCGGCGCTGGCGCGGAGTCGAGCTGATGCGGCTGCCGCGCAGCAGTGGCTTTCGGTCCATGCTTGCGTGCACGGAACGGGACACATCACCGTGCCGCGCGGGCTGCTCATCGGGACAAGAGACGAAGTGGCGCTCCGGATCCTGTCGCGCCTCGTCCATGCCTGTGGCGGAAAGACGCCGGAGCGGGCCGAGGTGATGCGCATCCTCGCGGCGCTGAATGAGCGGGGCCCATTCCGGCGGAGCCTGGGCGGTGCATTGATTGCCGCCCGGACGGGCGAAGTCTTGCTGGGCCGGGAACCGGGGAGGATTGCTGCCGTTGCAGTCGGCGTGCCGCCCGGTGGTCTGCTCTGGGATGGCCGCTTCATGATTCAGGCTCCCGCCGGATTCGTGCTCCGCCCCGCCCTTGGCCGCCGCCATGGTGGCGGGCGCGGGCTTCCGGCCTTCGTGCAGGAGGGCTTGCCCGTGCTTGAAAATGCCGCAGGACGGCTGGTTTTCCCGCATTTTGACCGGGAACCGGGGTTCGGCCTCCAGCTTGGTGAACGATTTTGCCTTTAGTCTCGTATTTACAGTGTTGCCGAGCTTGGATTCTGGGAATCCCGGACCTATGTTAGGCTCCAGTTTTGGGATGGATTTCGGAGGCCCAGGCAAGCTGGCCTCCAGAATTGAGGATCGACGTGAACCAGTTCCGCAGTTTCGCCGTTTGGATTGTGATTGCATTGCTCCTGTTTGCCCTGTTCAGCCTGTTCCAGGGCCAGAGCATGCGCGCCAACAGCAGCGAGATCAGCTATTCGGATTTTCTCGCCAAGATCAACAATGGCGAGATCAGCAGCATTACCGCTTCGATGAACGGTGACGTGGTGGCGAAAACGGCAGATGGCCGCACGCTGACCACCTATGCGCCCGTCTCCGAGGATTTCCTCAAGACCATCCGCGAAAAGAACGTGACGGCGGAGTTCCGCCCGCCGCAATCCGACTCCTTCCTGTCGAACGCTTTGATCTACTGGCTGCCGATGCTGCTGATT
Organism: Hyphomicrobiales bacterium; assembly: GCA_016792865.1. GTDB lineage: Bacteria > Pseudomonadota > Alphaproteobacteria > Rhizobiales > Aestuariivirgaceae > Aestuariivirga. Next base: position 1,225 of record JAEUMJ010000088.1, read on the forward strand.
GTCGGCGTGTGGGTGTTCTTCATCCGCCAGATGCAGGCAGGGTCCGGCAAGGCCATGGGCTTCGGCAAGAGCAGGGCGAAACTCCTCACCGAGAAGCAGGGGCGCGTGACCTTTGCTGATGTGGCCGGGGTCGATGAAGCCAAGGACGACGTTGTCGAGATCGTGGACTTCCTCAAGGACCCGCACAAGTTCCAGCGGCTCGGCGGCAAGATTCCGCGCGGCGCATTGCTCGTCGGCCCCCCCGGCACCGGCAAGACGCTGCTTGCCCGCGCCATCGCCGGCGAGGCCAATGTTCCCTTCTTCACCATTTCCGGCTCCGACTTCGTTGAGATGTTCGTGGGCGTCGGCGCAAGCCGCGTGCGCGACATGTTCGAACAGGCCAAGAAGAATGCCCCGTGCATCGTCTTCATCGACGAAATCGACGCCGTGGGCCGCCATCGTGGTGCCGGCCTTGGCGGCGGCAACGACGAGCGCGAGCAGACGCTGAACCAGCTCCTCGTGGAGATGGACGGCTTTGAAGCAAATGAAGGCGTGATCATCATCGCGGCCACGAACCGCCCGGACGTTCTCGATCCGGCGCTGTTGCGCCCCGGTCGTTTCGACCGCCAGATTACCGTTGGCAATCCCGACGTGAAGGGCCGTGAGCAGATCCTCAAGGTCCACATGAAGGACAAGCCGCTGGCCCCTGATATCGATCCCAGGACTCTGGCGCGTGGCACGCCCGGATTCTCCGGTGCCGATCTCGCCAATCTCTGCAACGAGGCCGCGCTTCTCGCTGCCCGCCGCAACAAGCGCATGATCACCCAGAACGAGTTCGAGGATGCCAAGGACAAGGTGATGATGGGCGCCGAGCGCAAGTCCATGGTGATGAGCGACGAGGAACGCCGCAACACCGCCTATCACGAGGCGGGCCATGCCATCGTGGGCCTCAACGTGAAGTATGATCCGCTCCACAAGGTGACGATCATCCCGCGTGGCCGCGCCCTGGGCGTGACCATGAACCTGCCGGAAGGTGATCGCCACAGCCGCACCCGCGAATGGTGCGAGGCGCGGCTGGCGGTGCTGTTCGGCGGACGCGAGGCCGAACTCATTCTCGGCGGCGACAAGAACGTGACCAACGGTGCCATGGGCGATATCCAGATGGCAACGCAGCTGGCCCGCGCCATGATCACCGAATGGGGCATGTCGGAAAAGCTTGGCCGCGTGCGCTATTCCGCCAACGAACAGGAAGTGTTCCTCGGTCACAGCGTGACCCAGAGCAAGAATGTGTCCGAAGGCACGGCCCAGATCATCGACGATGAAGTCCGCCGCCTCATCCATGAAGGCGAGGCACAGGCCAAGACCATCCTGAAGAAGAAGCGGGACGATCTCCATGTCCTGGCCAAGGCGCTGCTCGAATATGAAACCCTCTCGGGCGAGGAAGTGGCGCGTGTGCTGAGGGGCGAGTCGATCGACCGTGACGACAAGCCGGCGAAGCGTTCCGAAAAGGGCGGCACAAGCGTGCCGCGTGCGGGCGCCAAGCGCGGCGGTCGGGGTGGGCTTGAGCCTGAACCGCAGCCGCAAGGCTGATTGGCCGCTGAGCTTCGGCTGTCGTAAGCTTTGGACCCCGGTGGCCTTCGGCAAACCGGGGTCTGCCATATCGGGATGGCACTGACGGGGAAAGAATGAAGACCTACTACCGCCCCACCGGGCTTGTGTTTGGTGCCGATGTTGCACGCATGGTGCGTGACGGCGACGCCCTGCCGCTGGCCGGGCTTGCCCATGTGGGCTTTACCCATGTGGATGTGATCACCCGCCACAAGGGTGTTGTCGAGCGGGACATGCAGAGGATCAGCGGCGTGGATGATTCCGCGGCACTTGATCGCCTGTCGGCCGCACGGCCTGCTTTCGCCGGGATTGACCTCTCCGCCCCCTGCATCATGGGCATCGTCAATGTGACGCCGGACAGTTTCTCCGACGGCGGCAAGCTCACGTCGGACGCTGCGGCAATTTCCCATGGCGAGCAATTGGCAAGCGAAGGCGCGGCCATTCTGGACGTGGGTGGTGAATCGACCCGGCCCGGCTCCGATACGGTGCCTGACGAGGAAGAACTGGCGCGCGTCATTCCGGTGATTGCGGCGCTGTCGCAGGCGCATCTTGTTTCCGTGGACACGCGGAAGCCGGCGGTCATGGAACAGGCGCTTGCCGCCGGTGCCCGCATCATCAACGATGTCTCGGCCCTGGGTCACGACCCGCGAAGTGCCATCGTGGCGCGGCAAGCGGCTTGCCCCGTTGTGCTCATGCATGCGCAGGGCGAACCCAAGACCATGCAGCTCCAGCCGCGTTACGATGACGTGCTGCTGGATGTCTTCGACGGTCTGGAAGACCGGGTGGCGCAGGCAGAGGCCGCCGGGATCCCCCGTCGGCTGCTCTGCGTCGATCCCGGCATCGGCTTCGGCAAGACCTTCCGCCAGAACCTCGTTCTTCTCTCCGGATTTGCCATCTTCCATGGACTTGGCCTGCCGGTGATGATGGGGCTTTCCCGCAAGGGCTTCGTGGGGGCCCTGACGGGAGAAAAGACTGCCGGAAACAGGGTTTACGGCTCGGTCGGGGGTGCACTGCAATCCGCGATGGCGGGAGCCCATGTCCTGCGCGTGCATGACGTGCGGGCCACGCGGGAGGCGCTCGCGGTGTTCACCGCCGCCCTTCACCCCGATTCAGCGGACATTTAGACTTCTCTTGGTAAGAGGACCTCACCTTTGGGGAACGCTATGACACGCAAGTATTTTGGCACTGACGGTGTGCGCGGCCGCGCCAATGCCGGTTCCATGTCGGCAGATGTGGTGATGAAGATCGGCATGGCCGTAGGCCACATCTATGGCAAGGGCGCCCATCGCCATCGCGTGGTGATCGGCAAGGACACGCGCCTTTCCGGCTACATGATCGAGCAGGCGCTGACCGCCGGGCTGCTGGCCTCCGGGATGGATGTGTTCCTTCTGGGGCCGGTGCCCACTCCCGCAGTCGCGATGCTGACCCGGTCCATGCGCGCCGACCTGGGGGTGATGATCTCCGCCTCGCACAATCCCTTCGCCGACAACGGCATCAAGATTTTCGGGCCTGACGGCTACAAGCTCTCCGATGACCAGGAACTCAAGATCGAAGACCTGATCGACAACCCCGGCAAGGTTTCACTCGCGGGACCGGCCGAGATCGGGCGGGCCAAGCGCATCGAGGATGCCGGTGCCCGCTACATCGAATTCGCCAAGCGCACCTATCCGGGTGAAAGCAATCTCAGCGGCATGCGGATCGTGATCGATACGGCAAATGGTGCCGCCTACAAGACGGCACCCACCGCGTTGTGGGAACTGGGTGCGGAGATTTTCGAGGTCGGCAACGATCCCAACGGAACCAACATCAATGACAAGTGTGGCTCAACCCATCCGGACGTGATGTGCGAGAAGGTGCGCGAACTCCGCGCCGATATCGGCATCGCGCTTGATGGCGACGCTGACCGTGTGATCATTGCCGATGAGAAGGGCAGGGTCATCGATGGCGACCAGATCATGGCGCTGGTGGCAACAAGCTGGGCGCAACGCGGGCTTCTGAAGGGTGGCGGATTGGTGGCCACCATCATGTCGAACCTTGGGCTTGAGCGTTTTCTCGACTCCCGGAAGCTGACACTGGCCCGCACCAAGGTGGGTGACAGATACGTCGTCGAACACATGCGTGCCCATGGCTTCAACGTGGGTGGCGAGCAGTCCGGCCACATCGTCCTGTCGGATTATGCGACAACGGGTGATGGATTGCTGGCGGCCTTGCAGGTGCTGGCGGAAGTGGTGCGCCGGGGCAAGCCCGTGAGCGAGGTCTGCAACCTGTTCCAGCCGCTGCCGCAGATCCTGAAGAATGTGAAGTTCAAGGGCGGCAGCCCGCTTGATGACAGCCAGGTGAAAGAGGCAATCCGTGATGCGCAGGAACGCCTGGGCAATCAGGGGCGTCTGGTCATTCGTCCGTCCGGCACCGAGCCGCTGATCCGCGTGATGGCGGAGGGCGATGACGGAAAGCTGGTGGCGTCGATTGTCGATGACCTGTGCGGCGTCATTTCGAAAGCGGCGGCTTGAGGCCGGTTGCCTTGATCGCGTCCGCGATCTCCTGGGCGGCGAAGAATTCGTTCGCCGCTTCGCGCCCCGCCTTCATGTAACCGTCTTCGCCTTCGGTGTCGGAGGGAAGCAATAGTTCGCCCTCGCAGAAGCGGTAATAGACGGTTTCCTCACGCACCACGGCGCTGCCCGTCGCAAAGAGCGGAACCGAGTAGTGAAACTGGGTCTCGCGGATGATGAAGCCATCCCGGTCCGTGGCGGCGAGGATTTGCTCGCTCCGGCCCATCTCCCCATAGTCGGTGCGGATGATGCGGCCGGGCTTTCCGTTCGGGCCATTGTAGATGGTCCACGCTCCCCCTTCCACGCTCTGCTGTTCCAGGACATCGAATTGCCGGTCCGGCTTTTCCGGCCGTGGCTGCCGGAGCAAGGCTTCTGCCTGCGTCAGGTCACAGCTTGCGGCGTTGGCCGGCGCGATCAGGAACAGGGCAAGGCAAACGAGAATCAAGTGTTTCATGGGGAAGCTTTCCGCGGCGCAAATCTGCTGACGAATATACCTGCGAGAACAAGAAGAAGCGAGACGAGCACGTTCCAGCCGATGTGCTCGCCCAGAAACAGTGCACCGAAAGACAGGGCGAAGACCGGGACGAGGTAGTTCGACATGGTGGTGAAGGTGGGGCTGGTGCGTTCCACGGCCTTGAACCAGACCACGGTTGCGAGGCCGGTGGGAAACAGCCCCAGGCCCACCATGGCGAGCAGCGCGGACGGCGGGGCCTCGGCAATGCGAAGAGGGGATTGCAGCAAGGCGGCCAGGGTGGCGAGAACCGCACCCACCGCAAGAACGCCGCCCGACACGGCAATCGTTCCGGGCAGGTTGAATTTCTTCACGCTGATGGCGTTCACGCCATACATCAGGCAGCCCATCACCACGACAAGTTCACCGATGAGTTCCTGCCCGTGCGCCTTGAGATTGAGAAGGTTCTCCGGCCCCATCAGCACGACAATGCCGGCAAAGCCGAGAATGAACCCCACAGCACGCCACAGGGTGATGCGTTCACCCGGCAGCGTGAAATGCGCCATGATGATGATGATGAGCGGGATGGTGCCCATCAGCAGGCCCGCCACGCCGCTGGAGATCGACTGCATGCCCCAGGTGATGAGGAAGAAGGGCGCGGCGTTTCCGATGAGTCCGAGCCACAGGTATTGCCGGATGAACCTGCGATTGAGTGGCGGCGCAGTTCCTTGCGCAAGTGCGATCAAGAGCAGGACCGCAGCACCGACGACGAGACGCGATGCCGCGATCCACTCCGGTGTCACGTGTTGAAGCGCAATCTTGCTCATCGCAAAAGACGTTCCCCAGCAGACAACGAGGATTGCGAGAAGCAGCCAATCAAAAGGGGTGATGCGATAGGGCATGATGTGTCGGTTCGGCCGTTAACCTTAATGTCTGCTCAATAAATTGCGTGGGATTCGCACGATTTGGTGTGGCCCAGATACCACAAATCGGATGTGTCACATTGGTGCCTTCTTTCAGCCCGGCTCACGCCGGGATCAACGACCATCTTGCATTCATCGAACAACCGGAAGGGACGAGGTCTCACGATGAACAAGATGATCAAGACAATCCTGCTGGCGGGCGTGATGCTTGCTCCTGCAGCACTGAGCGCAAAGGCTGCCGACATTGATGTGCCTGCTGCTGATCCGCAGATGATGGGTCTCTACCTCCGCGCGGATGCCGGATGGTCGTGGCTCAACTGGAGCGGTGGTGATGACGACAATGCTTTCGTCGCCGGCGGCGGCGTGGGCTATCGTTTCTCGGACAACGTGCGTGCCGATGTGACGGCCGACTGGAGCGGTGACTACAAGGTCGCACCGGGCGCGGACATCTCGACCACCACGGTTCTCGGCAACCTCTACTTCGACTGGGCCAACGACACCATGTTCACACCCTATATCGGCGTGGGTGCCGGTTATGGCTGGGTGAACGGCTCCGGTACCGCCTCCGACAAGGATGGCTTCGCCGTGGGTGCCGCTGCCGGTGTCTCGGTTGACCTGACCAACAATCTCGCCCTCGACACGGGCTATCGCTTCCGTGACATCATGGTGTCCGGTTCCGACACCAAGGAACATCAGGTCACCATGGGCATCCGCTTCAGCTTCTGAGGCATGACCAGCTACCCGGACCCGCAATCGCGCGTGGTCCGACAGGACGCGCCCCTCCACCCGGTGGGGCGCGTTTTGCTTGTTTGCACGGCAGCTTGACTTTCGATTGGGCGAGCCTAGTCTCCGGCCACGACTCCCCAGCGCGGGAGAGACCGGGGCTGCAAATCCCCGGCGCCGAAGGAGCAACCGCCCCGGAAACTCTCAGGCAGAAGGACCGCGCAGCGGAGAAGACGACTCTGGAGAGCAGGGGTGCCCAAACGGCATCGCTCACCGAAGGAGAAAGCCGGCCCGTGTCGGAGTGACGGGAAGGCGAAAACTCTCAGGTTCCTGACAGAGGGGGCGCGGCTTGCCATTCCGGCATGCCGGGCAACCCATGTTCAGGAGTGACTGAATTGACCGAAAAGATCCTGCGCACACCGCTTTACGATGCGCATGTTGCGCTCAAGGCCCGAATGGTGCCTTTCGCCGGCTACGAAATGCCGGTGCAGTACCCCACAGGAATTCTCACCGAACACACCTGGACGCGCGAACACGCGGGCCTGTTCGACGTGTCGCACATGGGGCAATGCCTCATTGCGGCCGAGAGTTTCGAACGCGCGGCCAAGGCCATGGAGGCCCTGGTCCCCGCCGACCTTCTGGGTCTTGCGCCCCTGCAGCAGCGTTATTCGCAACTGCTGGCTGAAGACGGCGGCATTCTCGACGATCTGATGATCTCGCGCTCGGCGCTGCCGGGCAGGCTCTATGTGGTGGTGAATGCCGCCTGCAAGGAGGCCGACTTTGCCCATATCGCCGCCAACCTTCCTGCCGACGTGAAGCTGGAGCGGCTCGACGACGAGGCCCTGCTCGCCCTGCAGGGACCGGAGGCGGAAGACGTTCTCGCCGCCCTCAATCCAGAGGTGCGTGACATTCCGTTCATGTCGTTCAGGCTGCTCGATATCGCCGGGATCAGGGACGTGCATGTCTCGCGCTCCGGCTACACGGGCGAGGACGGCTTTGAGTTGTCGCTTGGCGCCGCCGATGTGGTGAAGCTGTGGAACACGCTTTTGGCCGACGCGCGGGTGAAGCCCATCGGTCTTGGAGCGCGCGACTCGCTGCGCCTCGAAGGCGGGCTTTGCCTCTATGGCCACGACATCGACACCACGACATCGCCGATCGAGGCAGGGCTGCAATGGTCCATTGCCAAGCGGCGTCGCGAGGAGGGCGGTTTCCCCGGCCATGACCGCATCAAGAACGAACTCACGTCCGGCCTCAAGCGGCAGCGCGTGGGCATCAGGCCCGAAGGCCGATTGCCTGCCCGTGAGGGCAGCGTCATCCAGAATGCAGCCGGTCGCGAGATCGGCAGGGTCACGTCCGGCGGCTTTGGCCCGACAGTGAACGGACCTGTCGCGATGGGCTACGTCGACAAGGCCCACGCCGCGCCGGGCACCCCGCTGTTCCTTGTGGTGCGGGACAAGGCCATCCCCGCCACGGTCGTCAAGCTTCCCTTTGTTCCCAACCGTTTCAAGCGCTGAAGGAGAAAACCATGAGCGTCAAGTTTACCGAAGAACACGAATGGATCACGGTCGCAGGTGGCGTTGCCACCGTCGGCATCACAACCCATGCTGCCGAGCAGCTTGGTGACGTGGTGTTTGTCGACCTTCCGGCCATCGGCAAGACGGTGCAGAAGGGCAAGGAAGCCGCCGTTGTCGAAAGCGTGAAGGCGGCAAGCGAAGTCTATGCCCCCATCGACGGCGAGATCGTCGAAGTGAACACCTCCATTGCCGACGAACCATCGCTGGTGAACAGCGACCCGGAGGGCGGGGCATGGTTCATGAAAATCAGGATCGCCAACCCTGCACAGCTTGACGGCATGATGGACCGCGCCGCCTACGACAAGTTCGTCGGCAAGTGAGGCAGCGAACATGGACAAGCGTATTGCGCTGAAGGACCTGGAGCCTGGCGCCAACTTCATCCGGCGCCATATCGGCCCGGATGATGCCGAAACGGCAGCGATGCTGAAGACCGTCGGGGCCTCGTCGCTGGACGACTTCATCGACAAGGTCGTGCCGAAGAAAATCCGCGCCAAGCGACCGCTCGACCTTGCAAGGCCGATGCCAGAGCGCACGGCGCTGTCGTACCTGCGCGAAGCCGCCAGCCGGAATGAGGTGTTCACCTCGATGATCGGCATGGGATACTACGGCACCGTCACCCCGAAGGTGATACTGCGCAACATCCTGGAAAATCCCGGCTGGTACACGGCCTACACGCCCTATCAGGCGGAGGTCAGCCAGGGCCGCCTTGAGGCCCTGCTCAACTACCAGCAGATGATCGTCGACATGACGGGCCTGCCCATTGCCAATGCCTCGCTTCTCGATGAAGGCACGGCGGCGGCAGAAGCCATGACCATGGCAAAGCGCGTGGCGAAATCATCCGCCAACGCTTTCTTTGTCGATGCCGATACGCATCCGCAGACCATCGGCGTCATGGAAACCCGCGCCAGGGGCTTCGGCTTCTCACTGGTGATCGGCGATCCGCTGAAAGACCTGAAGGCGGGCGAAGTGTTCGGCGCGCTGCTCTCCTATCCCGGCTCATCGGGCGAGGTGCGTGACTTCAGTGGCGTGATCTCGGCACTGCATGGCGCGGGTGCGCTGGCGGTGATGACGACCGACCTACTGGCGCTGGCGCTGCTCAAGACGCCGGGCGAGCTGGGGGCGGACATTGCCATCGGATCGGCGCAGCGCTTTGGCGTGCCCATGGGATTTGGTGGCCCGCACGCGGCTTTCTTTGCCACCCGCGACGAATACAAGCGCACAATGCCGGGGCGGCTGATCGGTGTTTCGGTCGATGCCAAGGGCAATCGTGCCTTGCGCATGGCGTTGCAGACGCGCGAGCAGCACATCCGCCGCGAGAAGGCGACGAGCAATATCTGCACCGCGCAGGTGCTGCTGGCCGTCATCGCCTCCATGTTTGCCGTCTACAACGGACCCAAGGGCATTCGCAAAACCGCGGAGCGCACCCATCGTTTTGCCGAGGTCTTTGCGGCGGCGGTGGCGTCCTGGGGCTACGAGGTGCAGACGAAAGCCTTCTTCGACACGGTGACGCTGCATGTGCCGGGACGTGCCCACATGCTGTGGGCCAAGGCCAAGGAGAAGCGCATCAACCTGCGTTTCGTCGATGCCAATCACCTGGGCATTTCCTTCGACCAGTCCACGCGCCGCCAGGAGATGATGAAGCTGCTTTCCGTGTTCAAGTCGGATGCTGAGAGAAGCGCCGACATCGACATGATCGACAGCCGGATCGGAGAGGTGATTCCGCCCGCCCTGCAACGCAAGAGCGCCTTCCTCACCCATCCGGTGTTCTCGATGTATCATTCGGAAACCGAGATGTTGCGTTATCTGCGCCATCTCCAGTGCAAGGATCTGGCACTCGACCAGGCCATGATCCCGCTCGGCTCCTGCACCATGAAGCTCAATGCCACGAGTGAGATGATCCCGGTCACATGGCGCGAATTTGCCATGCTGCATCCTTTCGCGCCGCTGGAGCAGACACAGGGCTACCAGCAGCTCTTCGAGGAACTGGAGGAGATGCTGGCCGAGATCACCGGCTTCGACGCCATTTCCCTGCAACCCAATGCCGGTTCGCAGGGTGAATATGCGGGGCTTCTGGCGATCAAGCGCTATCATGAATCATGGGGCAACCATGAGCGTGATATCTGCCTCATCCCGGTTTCCGCCCACGGCACCAATCCGGCGTCAGCGGCGATGGCGGGCTTGCAGATTGTCGCCGTGGCCTGCGATGCGCAGGGCAACGTCGATGTGAAGGATCTGGAAGCCAAGGCGAAGCAGCATGCCTCGCGCCTTGCGGCGCTGATGATTACCTATCCCTCGACGCACGGCGTTTTCGAGGAAGCGATCATCGACATCTGCGCCATCGTGCATGCCCATGGCGGGCAGGTTTATCTCGATGGCGCCAATCTCAATGCGCAAGTGGGGCTGATGCGCCCGGCCGAGCTTGGGGCCGATGTCTGCCACATGAACCTGCACAAGACCTTCTGCATTCCCCACGGCGGCGGTGGACCCGGCATGGGCCCCATCGGCGTCAAGGCGCATCTGGCACCGTTCCTGCCGGGCCACGTTGTGGTGGACGGCGTGAACCCTGCCGCCGGGAAGGAGGGCCATCTGGGTGCCGTCTCCTCCGGGCC
>JAEUMJ010000098.1 GCA_016792865.1 Hyphomicrobiales bacterium
CCTGCTCAACAGCCCGCGGAACAGCACGCCACGGAACATGATCTCTTCGGAGAAGCCCACGATCAGCGTGTTGAGAAAGACGAAGAGCGCAACCGACAGCGGGGGCAATCCCAGAATGATCGCGAGGGCCAGAAACAGCGCGAGATAGATGGCGGGCAGCCAGAGAAGCTTCAGCGAGCCCATGAGATCGGGCTTCACGAAGCCCAGGTCGCGCCAGCCCATGACGGTTTTCACGGCCAGCAGGAAGGCGAGGGCCAGCGCGATGTTCCAGCCCACGCCATGCGAAATGCTGTCGGCCAGCGACATTTCCTTCGCATCGGACCAGAGGCGGCCGATGAACAGGGTGATGAGAACCCAGCCCACATAGATGGCAAGGGCCACGGGCAACCGGCGATTCGTTGATGCGTCGATACCCATGATCCTTGCCTTTCTTCGTTATCAGTATTCGCGGAGGAAGCGGCCGTTCACCCAGCCGGTGACGCCGTTGTTCTTGGTGACGCGGCACCAGCGACCGCCACTGGCGAAGCGGCAGCCGCGATTGCGCACCACTGCGCCATTCCTGAGGGTGCTCACAACCACACCAGAGGGGCGCGGCACGTTGCGCATCATCAGGCGATCGCCCGGCGGCACGCCGCGCACGATCCAGTTGTCGGGGCCGCCGGCATTGCCATCGGCGAAATCATCATCATAGCCGCCACCGCCGGAGGAGGGGACGGTGACCGACAGCTTGTAGCGGGATTCCTCTCCGCGCCGTGCGGCTGCCCGCATCAGGTAGACCTGTATGCGATAGGTTCCGGTCTGGCGCACGGTGCTGGAGAAATTGTCGTCCCCCATGGCACTGTCGAAGATCTGGTTGCCCATGGGTGCCACGATGTTGAAGTAGTTCTGCGGATTGCTGGCGCCCAGTGCCACGATCAGGCGCTGCCCGCCGCGCACGTCGATGAAATAGGTGGCGGTGTCGTAGCCCTGGATGCGGCCCGATACGACGGCACCGCTGCTGCCGGGGCTGAAGCGCAGGTTGCGCGCCATGTCTTCTGCAGCGGCGGGCATGACCGCCAGCAGCAGGAACGAGACGAAGAGGAAGCAGAGTCTTTTCATTTTAGGTCTCCCTGAACCAAGCTGAAATGCATGTCTTCAATAGATGCTGTCGATGACAACGAACCCGGGTCCGGAACGCTTCGCCGGGCTGTTGCGCTCGCCAGTTGTCACAAGCGTGGCACCGTGATGCAGGCTTTGGCGCAGCGGTTCACGGAGCCGGGGCTCCGCCTTGATGCGTTCCAGGTCGGCAGAGGCGCGGCGTGCCTGCGCGCCACGACCATAACCTGTGACTGTCCATTCGAGCGATTGTTTGGCAGTGTCGGTGCGCGTGAGGGTGTAGACGCGATTGGGCAGCGGGCGCTTCGGGTTGGAAATGGTCACCTCGCCTTCGGTCACAAGCTCACCCCCGTTCCAGAGCGAGAGCTTGCGCTCGGCGCTGCTCACCACAATGCCGGTATCGGGAGGACTGGCGGCATGACCCGCCGCATATTGCTTCGACTTGATGGACAGATCGACGGCGGCATACTCGCGCCGCGCATAATCCCCCAGCACAAGACCGGGATGAACGACGCTCGATGGCGACGAATTCTCGTCGGCGATCACCACCGTCATTCCCAGCCGCGTGACCTCGAACAGGCGTTCGGAAAATGCCATGGGCAACCGCACGCAGCCATGGGAGGCCGGGTAGCCGGGCAGGTTTCCGGCGTGAAGCGCAATCCCGGACCAGGTGAGGCGATTCATGTTGGGCATGGGTGCACCGCTGTAAGTGGAAGAGCGGTGATGCTTGTCCTTTTGCAGGATCTTGAACACGCCGGTTGGCGTTGTGTGACCGGGCTTGCCGGTGGAACAGGTTGAGGCGGCGATGCGGATGCCGTTCCTGTAGACGTGAACCTTCTGGTCGGGAATGGAAACGATCAGGACGACCGGTCCTGCGGCCGAGCGTTCCGGGAACCAGTTGAATTCGCCATTCTTCAAGTCCTCGGCATACTTGTTGACGAGCTGTGCCCGTGCCGACGGCACCGGCAGTGCGGCTACGAGGGGGGCAAGTGCTGTCTTGATGAAGCGCCGGCGGCTGAACAACGGGTGAAGACCTCTTGCAAGCTGATGTCCCGGTCCGAGATACTGCACGATGGAAAAACCCCCGACAAATGAATGGCAATGCACGTCACTTGAAGTGGGTTCAGGTATCCGCCGGAACGGGAACTACTTCCCTTTCCGCTCGTCGCCGTCCTATTCGGCCGCCTTGACGTGGGATTGGGCCACGGGACCGGTGAACCACGCCAGCACGGCAGCGAGTGCGGGTTCACGGATGCGGGAGGATTTCACGCAGAAACGATAGGTGCGCCCTGTCTTGATGGAGCCATCCAAGAAGCGCATGAGCCTGCCGTCGCGGAGCGCGCGTTCGGCCAGAAAGTCGGGAATGAGGGCAACCCCGCATTCGGTTTCCGCAAAGGAAAGCGCCGTCACATAGTGGGAGCAATAGAGCGCCCGCGAGCGTTGCCAAACCACCTGCTCAGAGTCTGACAGCGAAAGGAAATTGAGCCAATCGGTGCCGCGCATCGGCTCGCCCACGGTTGTCGAAATCAGGCAGGGGGGCTGCTTGCCGCGGTAACGCTGGCCATAGGCGGGCGCGGCCACCGCAATGAGGCGTTCCTCAACAAGGTCAATGGACTGGAAACCGCTGATCACCGGCTTGGCGGTGATGAAGGCGTCGGCCACGGTGTCGCTCAGGTCGGGGTCGTCGCCATATTTCTGGATGTCGAAACTGATGTCGGGGTGGTGTTCCAGGAAATGCGGCATGCGTTGCGCGAGCCAGCCCGTGCCGAAACTGCTGCACACGGCAAGACGCACACGGTTGCGGTTCGTTCCGATGATGGTGTTGACGGATTCACCGATGTTGGAAAATGCCTTGGTCAGCTCCTGGGCCAGTTCGGCACCGCGCTCAGTGAGCTTCAGGGAACGTCCGGATTTCTCAAGCAGCGCCTCGCCCAGCGCCTGCGAGAGTTGTTTGATCTGGTGACTGATGGCGCTTTGTGTTACCGAAAGTTCCTCTGCGGCCTTGATCGTCGAACCCGTGCGCGCCACGCATTCGAAAATCTGCAGGCTGCGAATGGAGATCTTCTGCTTGTTGTTCAGTCCGGCTTGCATGTTCAACGTGATCCCTCGTGCAGATGGAATGCCGTCCACTGCGCAATTCATGTTACCCGGAAAGACCGATAGCACATTCCGGGCCGGGATGAATTCATCATTACGTTATTTGGCCTGGATGATCTGCCTTTGCATGGTGCTGCTGTCTCCTGCGGAGGGAAAATCTCCACAGGCCGCCTTCTTCGATGCCTCGCTCGCAGATGCGGCCCGCCCGCCGGGAACATTGCTGCGGGCGGAACGGATGGTGCTGCCGCCGCTCTACCGCGCCAGGGCGTGGCACATCCTCTATGCAACGCGCGACTATTTCGGACGGCCGATCGTCAGTTCCGGCATGGCCATCATCTCGACCGTGGCGCAGCGCCAGCCGGGGCCGCGCAAGATCGTGGCCTGGGCGCATCCGACGACGGGCACGAAGCGCGCCTGTGCGCCAAGCCTTGCCAAGAACCCGCACAAGACCATTCTCGGCATCGATGAATTCGTGAGCCTGGGATATGCCGTCGTGGCGACGGATTATCCGGGCCTCGGCACGCCGGGGCCGACGGGCTATCTGGTGGGCAAGGGACAAGCCTATGCGACGCTTGATGCCGTGCGTGCCATGCAGCAACTGCCCAATCACGGAACCGGCACGGATGTGGCGCTGTTCGGCTATTCGCAGGGCGGCCACGCCGCCATCTTCGCATCGCTGCTGGCGGGCAGATATGCCCCTGCCTATGACATCAAGGGTGTTGCCGCGATTGCTCCGCCGACGGACCTTCGCCGCCTTCTCCTTGCCAACATCGGATCGGTGGAGGGCCGCGTGCTGGCGGGCTTCACGCTGCAATCATGGGCTGTGAAGTACGGCCTTTCCATGCGCGACATCGCCACGGAGAAATCGCTCTCCGCCATTCTCGAAATCAACCGGCAGTGCATCGATACGGTGGAAGGCCAGATCGGCGTGCTGAAAGCCCAGAAGAAGTTGGGCCGGGAGTTCCTGCTCCATGATCCGGGAACGGTGAAGGGGTGGAACACGGCGTTGCGCGACAACTCGCTCACGTCACTTGCCGTGGACATGCCTGCGCTTGTCATCCAGGGGGATCGTGACGACATCGTGCGGCCCAATGTGACCCTGGACACGGTGCGGGCCTCGTGCCGGGCGGGGACACGGGTGAAATATGTCTCGCTTGCGGGACGCGGGCACAGCACCGCATCGCAGTTCGGCAGCGCCGAGGCGGTACAGTGGATTGCCGAACGCTTTTCCGGGCTGCCTGCGCCCTCCAACTGCCGCTAGCGGGCCGACGGAAGCGGCTTCGTCCTGTAGAGGGACACGCGCAATCCACCATGGAGCACGGGCAGGGGCTTTCCGGAGAAGGGAAGCCGCGTGGCGCGGGCCAGGGCCGGATCGGTGGTGAAGAGGCCGACCCGCCAGCCCGGAAACCGGTCGGCCAGCACCTTGCCCAACGTGGCATGAAGATCGAGCAGCGGGGCCTTTTCGCCGATGCGCAAGCCATAGGGCGGGTTGACGATGACAAGGCCGGGCGGGCCATCGGGTGCTGCAAGGTCACTCACCGGCTTGCAGGAGAATGTCGTTGCGGCGGCGACACCGGCGCGTTCGGCATTTGCGCTGGCAGACTTGATGGCCCCCGCGTCACGATCAGAGCCATGGAAGCGCAGACCTGCAGCCAGCGGCTTCACCGGACGGGACTTGAGGGCAGCGAACGCGACTGCATCGAATCCGGCGAGCCTCTCGAAGGCGAAGCTGCGGTTCCGTCCCGGGGCCAGCCCCAGCGACCATTCCGCCGCTTCGATGATGAATGTGCCCGAACCGCACATGGGATCGACCACAGGCTCGCGACCATCAAAGCCACATTCACGCAGCAGCAGCGCTGCCATGGTTTCGCGCAGCGGCGCCTTTGCCATGGCCTGCTTCGAACCGCGCTTGTGCAGGAGTCCGCCCGACGTATCGACGCTCAGGGTGCAGACATCCTTTTCGATGCGGGCCTTGACCACGACATCGGCGTCATCGCTGACGGCAGCCCCCAGTTCTTCGCGGATGGCGGTGGCAATGCGCTCTGCGGCGGCTCCGCTGTGATAGATTTTCGATTTGCGGCAGGTGGCTTCGACGGCGACCGACACGTCCCTCCGCAAGACCTCGCGCCACGGCACGGCACGGGCGCGCTTGTCGAGCTGGGCAAGATGGCTGGCGCGGAAGGAGGCGAAGCGGACAAGCACCCGGCTTGCGCCCCTCAGATCGAGATTGGCACGCCAGACATCCGCCCAGCTTCCCGCCAGTGAAACCCCGCCATGGTCCTGACCCGTCACGGTGAAGCCCGCCGCGCGGGCCTCCTGGGCAAGGGCGGATTCCAGTCCCGGTATGGCAACAAGAAAGATGCCGAGAGGCACAGAACCAGTCATCGGAAAGCCGGAGGGACGAGAGTCATGGGAAACGCATAGCCTTTTGCATGCGGCGGCGGAATCCTTGCCTTGACGATGCCGTGGAATTATCGTTCTGTGATTTCTAGTTCAAGGAACATAAATTCCATTCATGTCGCATCAGACGATAGACCGTTGCCTCCGGTGCCGGGGGTGTCGCCCGGAGACGGTTCTCCGATGCTCCTTCATGTCAGGCCTGTGGACAGGACGCCCTGAAAGGTGTTTCTCGGCACTCCGAAGGACAAAGACATGAACTCCATTTCCCGCATCGTCATCATCGGGGCCGGCATGGCCGGTGCCCGCGCCGTCATCAATCTCCGGGCCAACGGCTATGAAGGGGCGATCACCCTCGTGGGAGAAGAGAAGCTCCTGCCCTACGATCGCCCGCCCCTGTCGAAAGCTTCCATTCTTGCCGAGGCCGATCCTGATCCCGTCTGGCTGCTCGACGAGGGCATCGTGGCGTCGCTCAAGGCCGACGTCATCCTGGGGGCAGGTGCAACCGCAATCGACCGGGCCGCAAAGACAGTGACGCTCAGCGATGGGCGCAGGCTCCCCTACGACAAGCTGCTGATCGCGACGGGGGCCAAGCCCCGCAAGCTGCCCATTCCGGGCGGCGAGCACGCCCTGCTGCTGCGCAATCAGGAAGACACGATGCTGTTGCGCAAGCGCTTCGTGCCGGGAAAGAACATCGTCATCATCGGTGGCGGCTTCATCGGTCTTGAACTTGCCTCCTCTGCCGCGAAGAAGGGTTGCAACGTGACACTGGTGGAGGCGCAGCCGCGCATCCTCATGCGGGGCGTGCCGGAAGCCATCGCGAAGATCATCCACAACCGGCATGTGGCGGCGGGCGTCACGCTGCTGACTGCGACGGGCCTCTCGCATCTCACCGCCGATGCCGTGCATCTTGCCGATGGCCGGGTGCTGCCCGCCGACACCATCATTGCGGGGATCGGCGCCTCTCCCGAGGTCACGCTGGCAAGGGACGCAGGTCTCGTGATCGACAACGGCATTGCCTGTGATGAAGGCATGCGAACGTCCGATCCGGACATCTTTGCCGCCGGCGATTGCGCATCGTTCATCCATGCCAGGCTGGGCAACCGCCGCATCCGTCTCGAAGCCTGGCGTTCGGCCCAGGACCAGGCTGCCACTGCCGCCGAGAACATGCTGGGCGGGGCGAAGAAGAACATCGCCGTGCCGTGGTTCTGGTCTGACCAATACGAGCTGGGCCTCCAGATCGCGGGCATGGCCGACATGGGGCCGGTGACGGTTGCCCGTGAAATCAATCCGGATACGCTGGTGCTGTTCCATCTTGCCGAAGATGGCAGCCTGATGGGCGCCAGCGGCATTGGCCCCGGCAACGCCATATCGCGCGACATCAAGATGGCCGAGATGATGATGGCGAAGGGCATCAAGCCCGCCCGCGACGTGCTTGCCGATCCGGCACAGCCGCTCAAGGGACTCATTCGCTAGGACTCAAGAGATCAACGGAGAGACGAGATGATCAAGTTTGGTGTGATTGGCGCTGGCCGCATCGGCAAGGTGCATGCGGCCACCATTGCCGCAAATCCCAAGGCGAAACTCGCCTATGTCGCGGACGCCATGCCCAAGGCGGCGGAAGACCTTGCTGCCAGGCATGGTGCGAAGGTCGCAAGCGTCGATGACATCATGGCGGCGAAAGACGTGGATGCGGTGCTCATCGGCTCGCCCACCGGCTTCCATGCCGAGCAGATCCAGGCGGCCTCCAACGCCGGCAAGTCGATCATGTGCGAGAAGCCCGTCTCGCTTTCGGTCGATCTCATTCACCAGACGCTGAAGGTGGTGGAGAAGAACAAGTCCACCCTGATGATCGGCTTCAACCGCCGCTTCGACCCGAACTTCGCCGAACTTGAGCGCCGCATCCGTGCGGGAGCCGTGGGTGAAGTGGAACTGGTGACGGTGATCAGCCGCGATCCCGCTCCGCCGCCTGCCGAATACGTGAAGGGCTCGGGCGGCCTGTTCCGTGACATGATGATCCACGACTTCGACATGGCCCGCTTCCTGATGGGGGAGGAGTTCGTTGTGGTGAACGCGCTGGGGTCCGCCCTCGTTGACAAGGCGATCGGGGAGGCGGGCGATGTCGATACCGCCGCCGTCCAGATGCAGACGAAGTCGGGCCGCATCGCCGTCATCACCAATTCGCGCCGCGCCACCTATGGCTATGACCAGCGCATGGAAGTGCATGGGGCGAAGGGCATGCTTTCGGCCCGCAACATCCACAACACCACGGTGGAACTGCACAACGGGCAGGGCACGCAGTCAGACCCGATCCAGAACTTCTTCCTCGAACGCTATGGCCAGGCCTATGCCAACGAGTTGAACACCTTCATCACGGCGGTCGAAACCGGCAATCGCGACCCGAAGCCCAATGGCTTCGACGGGTTGCAGGCACAGATCCTCGCCGATGCCGCCACCGAAAGCTGGAAAACCGGAAAGCCCGTGAAGGTGTGACCATGCAGACGCAATCGCTTGCAAGACTGTCAATGGACGGCAAGGTTGCCGTCATCACCGGCTCGACACAGGGACTGGGCGAGGCCATCGCCCATCTTTTCGTGGAGCGCGGCTGTTCCGCCATCCTGGTTACGGGTCGCAACGCCGAACGCGGTGCGAAGGTGAAGGCCGCGCTGGAAGCGAAGGGCGCAAAGGCGGTTTACGTGCAAGGCGACCTGACCCGGCTTGCTGACGTGCGGGCGATCATTCCTGCCTGCGAGAGGGCCTTCGGCCGCATCGATGCACTGGTGAACGCGGCGGCGCTCACCGACCGCGGCACCATCTGGGACACGACAGAAGCCCGCTATGACGAGATCATGGACGCCAATGTCAAGGCGCCCTTCTTCCTGATGCAGGATGCGTTGAAGCTGATGAGGAAGACGAAGGTGAGCGGTGCCATCGTCAACATCCTCTCCATGTCGGGCCATGGCGGCCAGGACTTCCTCTCGGCCTATTGCACCTCGAAAGGGGCGCTTGCCGTTCTCACCCGCAACGTGGCTGCGGCTGTCATGAACTACCGCATTCGCGTGAATGGCCTCAACATCGGCTGGATGGATACGCCCGGTGAAGACCGCATCATGAAGACCTATCATGACGCCGACGCGGAATGGTTGCAGAAGGCCGAAGCCGGTCGCCCCTTTGGCCGCCTGCTGAAACCCGATGAAGTTGCGCGGGCCTGCGCCTACCTCTGCTCCGATGAATCAGGACTGATGACCGGTTCCATCATCGACTTCGACCAGCAGGTTCTGGGTGCTCACAACGGCACCGTTCCGCCTCCTGCTGCCGCGTGGTGAAGCGCGCCGGGGCTGAAAACAAATGGGGAGCTTCCGTTTCCGGATGCTCCCCATCACAAACTGGCGACCCAGGTACGCAATACCTTATCCCGGATCTCTCCCGGACACTTCCCCGCTCAGGGTTACGCGTGTCGTGGCATTGAGACTAGGCGCACGTGGTTTCGAAACAGTTTCCAAAATAAAGTTTTGTATGAACAAGTGGTTACGGGCCTGTGCGGAAGCGGCTCAAAGCGGTAAAAAATAGTGTCATCAGGGGGTTGCTTTGCCGTGCCTGCCCGCATAGATACCCCTCAGCGCGATTGCGCTTTTTGACGCGGGATGGAGCAGCCCGGTAGCTCGTCAGGCTCATAACCTGAAGGTCGTCAGTTCAAATCTGGCTCCCGCAACCAACCCAAGGCCCACTGCCTGTC
>JAEUMJ010000101.1 GCA_016792865.1 Hyphomicrobiales bacterium
CGAAAACCTTGTCGATGGCTCCTTCTTCAACTCCGGCCAGAGCTGCTGTGGCATCGAGCGCATCTATGTTCACAAGGATGTGTGGAAGCCCTTCATCGATGGCTTCGTCGAACTGACCAGAACATATGTGCTCGGTTCGCCGCTTGATGAAGCCACGACGCTTGGCCCTATGATCAAGGCGGAAGCTGCGGCCTTCGTCCGCAAGCAGGTCGCAAGTGCCGTGCGGGCCGGGGCCAAGGCCCACATCGAACCCAGGCACTTCCCGATGGACAGGAAGGGCACGCCCTACATGGCCCCGCAGGTGCTTACGAACGTAAACCACCAGATGAGCGTGATGCGCGATGAGAGCTTCGGCCCCGTCGTCGGAATCATGAAGGTGTCGTCCGATGAGGAGGCCATCACGCTGATGAATGACTCGCCCTACGGCCTGACCGCCGCGCTATGGACCGAGGACGCCAGAGCGGCGCGTGGAATTGCCGAACGCATCGAAACCGGTACCGTATTCATGAACCGCTGCGATTACCTCGACCCGGCACTGGCCTGGACGGGTGTCAAGGACACGGGCCGTGGCGCAACCCTCTCGACCGTCGGTTACGAAATGCTGACCCGGCCCAAGAGCTTCCATTTCAGGACAAAGACGGCCTGAGCCGTCCACCCAAGGAGAACGACATGACCATTCCAAACCGCAATTTCGGCTTTCCCACGCCGGTGCGCTTCGGCGCGGGCCGCGTGAAGGAACTGCCGGCCTTCTGCAAGGCTGCCAACATCTCCAGGCCCCTCTTTGTCACGGACAAGGGCCTCGTGAACACGCCGATGGTTGCCGACATTCTCGCCAATCTGAAATCGGCGGGCCTCAACCCCGGTGTCTTTTCGGACGTGCGCCCCAACCCGACCGAAGACAATGTGCTCGAAGGATGCAAGGCCTTCCGGGACGGCGGTCATGACGGTGTGCTCTGTTTCGGCGGCGGCTCGGCTCTCGATACGGGCAAGATGGTTGCGCTCATGCACAGCCAGAAAATATCCATCTTCGACCTCGAAGACATCGGGGATTGGTGGACGCGCGCCGACGCAACAAAGGTTGCCCCCAACATCTGCATCCCGACCACGGCAGGAACGGGCTCGGAAGTGGGCCGGGCGGGCGTCATCACCAATCCCAAGACCCACGAGAAGAAGATCATATTCCACCCTGATGTGATGCCGCGGTTTGCCGTGCTCGATCCTGAAGTGACCGTGGGCCTTCCGGCCAAGCTTACCGCCGCCACGGGCTTTGATGCCTTCGCGCATTGCCTCGAAGCCTATTCGGCCCCCTTCTATCATCCGCTCGCGGCGGGTGTGGCTCTCGAAGGCATGCGCCTTGTGAAGGACAATCTCGCCAAGGCCGTGAAGAAGGGCAAGGATATCGATGCCCGCGGCAACATGCTGGTCGCCTCCACCATGGGCGCCACAGCCTTCCAGCGTGGCCTGGGCGCCATCCACGCGCTGTCGCATCCCTTCGGCGGCCTGTATGACGCGCACCACGGCCTCCTCAACGGCATCATCATGCCCTACGTGCTGAAGGCCAATCGCAAGAAGATTGAAAAGGACATCGAGCGCGCAGCCGCCTATCTCGGCATCAAGGGCGGCTTCAACGGCTTCATGAAGTGGGTGCTGGCGCTCCGCAAGGAAGTCGGCATTCCGCACGCGCTGAAGGATATCGGCATCGATACGAAGCGGCTTGATGAGGTGGCGGCCATGGCCGTGAAGGATCCATCGGCGGGCGGCAACCCCATCCAGTTCAGCGAGAAGCAGTACAAGGCTCTCGCGAGAAAGTGCGTCACCGGGGATCTGTGAGGACAAGACATGCGCTCCACCAAGGCGGTACACATCATCAATTGCCACGCCGAGGGCGAGGTCGGTGATGTGATCGTCGGTGGAGTGCCCCCTCCTCCCGGCAACACGGTTTGGGAACAGTCCCGCTTCATCGCCAGCGACGGGAAGCTCCGGGCCTTTGTCCTCAACGAGCCGCGTGGCGGGGTCTTCCGCCACGTCAATCTTCTTGTGCCCCCCAAGAATCCGCGGGCACAAATGGGCTTCATCATCATGGAGCCGGAAGACACGCCGCCCATGTCGGGATCGAATTGCATCTGCGTCTCGACCGTGCTGCTCGACTCCGGCATCATACCGATGACCGAACCCGTGACACGACTCACGCTCGAAGCTCCTGCCGGATTGATCGAGGTTTCCGCAACCTGCCGGAATGGCAAGGCCGAGAGCATCACGCTCACCAACGTGCCGTCATTCGCGCAGCATCTCGGTGCCACCCTCGACGTCGAGGGTTATGGAAAGCTGAGGGTGGACACGGCCTTCGGCGGCGACAGTTTCGTCATGGCGGACGTTGCCGATCTTGGCCTGTCCATCACGCCCGCCACGGCCCGCGAGATCGCCGAGCTGGGCCGAAGGATCGTAAAGGCTGCCGATGCGCAACTGCCCTTCCATCATCCGGAACTGCCGGAGTGGCGGCACTATTCCTTCTGCTTCATGCGCGAACGGCTTGAGCGGCGCGACGGCACCCTCTCATCGCGTAACGCCTGCGTTGTCAGGCCGGGCAAACTTGATCGCTCGCCCACCGGCACCGGCTGCTCCGCCCTCATGGCCATTCTCCATGCCAAGGGCCTGATGAAAGTGGGCGAAACCTATATCGGCCGCAGCGTGATCGACTCCCAGTTCATTGGCCAGATTGCCTCGGAGACAACAGTCGGTAATCACAAGGCCATTGTGCCACTCATCACAGGCCGCGCCTGGATCAGCGGCCAGAGCACGCTCCTCCTCGATCCGGACGATCCCTATCCCGACGGATACAAGGTCAGCGACACCTGGCCGGAAGCTCGCTGATCAGGCGCATTCCCGCAGCAAGCCGAGGAACTGCTCCACATGCTCGGAAGGAGTCGCGAATGAAACCACGAAACGACAGTGGATTTCATCCTCCGCCAGTCCTTCCCACGGCCAGTCATAGAAATGCGCACCCTTCGCCTGCAACGTCTCGAACAGGGGTCGTGGCATGATCGCGAACACTTCATTCGCCTGAACGGGCGTCGAGAGCCGCACCCGGTTCGATGCCTCCATGCCCTTGGCCAATGTCTGCGCCAGCGTGTTGGCCCGCCGGGCATTGGCAAGCCAGACATCATCCTCCAGGTAGGCAAGCATTTGCGCCGAAAGGAAACGACCCTTGGACACAAGCTGGCCCGTGCGCTTGCGGCGATACAGGAAATCATCGGCCAGTGATGTGTCGAAGAACACCACGGCCTCCAGGATCATGCCGCCGTTCTTCGTGCCGCCGAAAGACAGCACATCGACACCGGCCTTCCACGTCATTTCCGCAGGCGTGCAGCCCAGCGAGACAAGTGCGTTTGCAAAGCGGGCACCGTCCATGTGCACCTTCATGCCGCGCGGTCGCACCACATCTGCAAGGGCCTTGATCTCTGCCGGCGAATAGACCGTCCCGAGTTCCGTCGCATTGGTGATGGACAGGGCCGACGGCTTCGCGCCATGCTCGCCATGTCCGAACTGGGTCAGTTTTTCAGCCACTGTCCCCGGCGTGAGTTTGGCATCCTTGCCTGCCATCGTGATGAGCTTTCCGCCGCCCATGAAGAGTTCGGGGCAATTGCACTCATCGGTATTGATGTGGCTCATGTCATGGCAGAACACGCCACCAAAGGTCGGGCAGATGGCAGAGAGAGCAAGCGAATTGGCGCCCGTGCCGTTCACAACCAGAAAGGCCCGGACTTCCCGCTCGAAGATCTTCGAGAGCTTCGCTTCCACCTCCCTTGAGCCATCATCATGGCAGTACGACACATCGGTAAGGCGTGAGTTGGCGGCAACCAGGGCCTGCAAGACGCGGGGGTCAACGCCGTAGACATTATCGGAAGCAAAATTCATGAAGGGAGTAGATCCGGTTAAGTCACGAGAATGTCCTGCTTAACGGGAATGCCCCAATTGGGAAACCGTAAAGTTGGAACGATGCCACCTGCTGTGGAGTTACCCAACCTTCGGGGCGGCACACCCAACGGAGGTTCCCATGAAAACAACCACACTTATCCTCGCCGGCAGTATCCTGATGGCCGGCACCGCCTTCGCGCGGGCCGAGATGCTCACCTTCAAGGCCGACATGACCCCTGGCAGCGAGGTTCCACCTGCCGCTGAAAGCAAGGGCTCCGGCGAGGCAACCGTGATGATCGATACCGAGACGAAAAAGGTGACGTGGCAGACCACGGTCAAGGATCTCACAGGCGATGCAACCGCAGCCCACATCCATGGCCCCGCCGAAACGGGGAAGAACGCCCCGCCGATGATCGATCTGTCGGCCGGCATCATGAAGGGTGAAGGCACCGTCACGGACCAGCAGCTTGCCGACATCCAGGCAGGCAGGGCTTACGTGAACATCCACACCGCGAAGTACCCCGATGGGGAAATTCGCGGCCAGCTCTTGAAGTGATCGCGCCTAGAGCGCGTCTACGCTCTCCGGTCCGGGGACCGGGGAGCCCTTGCGCTCGAACAGCAGGACGCCGAGGCCACACGTGATGATGAGGGCGATGCCCAGCAGGGCCAGGCTGTTCGGCCATTCATTGAAGAACAACGCGCCGAACGTCGTCGCCACGATGGTGACCGAGTAATAGAATGGCGCGACCGTTCGCGCCGTGGCAAGCCGGAACGACAGGAACACGAACAAGTGTCCCAGCATCACGAACATGCCTGAAAAGAACGCGTAGATCGCAATCTCCGTGGTCACCGGCGTCCATGTCTCGAACAGGCTGGTGTTGACATAGGACACCAGCATCACTGCCACGACGATATTGAACGTGTTGATCATGCCCGGCGTGTCATCTGGAACGTAACGCGAGAGAAGGTCGCGGCCAGCCGATGCAAAGGCCGTGATGAACCCCAGCAAGGCGTAAGGTGAGGCGCCTGAACTTCCGGGTTGGGCCACCAGCATCGCACCCGCAAGGCCAAGAGCGATCAGCAGCCAGCGGAACAATCCCACCTTCTCACCCCACAGGAAACTG
>JAEUMJ010000136.1 GCA_016792865.1 Hyphomicrobiales bacterium
GATGCGTCCACCCTGATCGATGTTCCCATGGAGGCCGCGAGCATCATCAATCCCATGATCGAGGTGGCGGGAACGGTCTGGCCATCCTTGGAGACCGTGATCTCGGCATTGAAGCCCTCGGCGCACTTCACGAACTTCGCGGAGGCACGGGCGTGAAGCCCGCGCTGGTTGGTGATTGCCATCTCGCGCTGGAGAGTTGCCATTCCGTTGTGCCCCGCCTTTTGCCCCTTGCCGTCCCCGTTGTGACCCAGTTCCGTCCCGGTTCCCTTTACCTGCCGTCAGTCGCCCAGCACCTGGCTGGCGATGTTGATGTACTTGCGTCCCGCGTCCTGTGCCGCTGCTGCAGCCTTGTGCAGGTTGGTGTCGCGGCGGACCCGCGCCAGCTTCACCAGCATGGGCAGGTTCAGGCCCGCCACCACTTCGATACGGCCTTCCTCAAGCAGGGAAATCGCCAGGTTCGATGGTGTGCCACCGAACATGTCGGTGAGGATGATGACGCCCTCGCCGCTGTCGGTGCGCTTGGCGGCGGCGGCAATATCGGCGCGACGGATATCCATCTTGTCATCGGGGCCGATGCAGATCGCCTCGATCTGCTCCTGCTTTCCCACGACATGCTCGACGGCATGGATGAATTCCGAGGCAAGACGCCCATGGGTGACCAGTACCAGACCGATCATGCGCCTTGTTGCCTTTCCATCTGTGTCATTCTTCCTTGTCCATCGGGCTCGCGAAAGTCAGGCTCTTTACGACTTTTTTCACCCTCCGGGCAATCCCTGCGCGTGGCCCCAGATCCGGGCCGTCAGCACCATGCGGATCATGGCCGGAGCGGCAGGCTGGGCCCGGTCGAGAGCCATGCGGGGAATTGCCACGCCGGCAATTTCGGTGGCGAGAAGCCGCTCTTCCGGCATCCGCTCGATTTCGTGCCCGTCGCGGAGATCAACCACAAGCGCCACCGCCGCGGAGGCAAGATACGGAAGTCTCAGGATTCCTTGCCCGCGCAGTTCGATCAGCCCGGCAAGGGCTTCGGGCGGGGCTGCAATCAGGCGGTCATCGACCGTTGACAGGATGGTCTGGTCATCGGCCACCAGACGCGCCCGCAGGGGAATGTCGCCGCTGCCCGTTCCCGGCGCATCGATCAGGCGCAAGGCCAGTTCGGACTTGCCGCTGCCGGGACGGCCCCGAATGAGGATGCCGTGATCCACGCCCGCCTGATCGCGAATCGCAACCGTGGTGGCGTGGATGTTGAACGGCGTCATGGACGCACCGGCGGTACCCAATCCGCCGCAAGCATGGGAATGCGCACGATGAAGCGGGCACCGAGCACCGGACGCACGCCGTCGGCACCTTCACGGCCTTCGCGGTTCTCGGCCCAGATGCGGCCCTTGTGGGCTTCGACAATCTGCCGCGAGATCGCAAGGCCAAGGCCGGAGTTCTTGCCGAAGCTCTGTTCCGGGCGGTCGGTATAGAAGCGTTCGAAGACACGCTCCAGGTTTTCGGGCCGGATGCCGGGGCCGGAATCCTCGACCCGTACCTCGATGTCGCCGCCGCTGCGGCGGATGCGGACGAAAATCTTCGTGCCGGACACGGTGAAGGAACGGGCGTTGTCGATGAGATTGCGGAACACCTGCGAGAGGCGTGAGTCCTGTCCCAGCACGCGATAGGCCATGTCCTGCCGCAGGCCGGGACCGGGCGGCTGCACCACCAGCATGACCTCGGCATCGCCCGCCTTGGAGGTCTCATTGGCAAGGATGACGATGGCCCCCAGCAGCTTGGCGATATCAACGGGCGAGGATTCGCTGCGCGACAGCTCGGCATCGAGGCGCGAGGCATCCGAGATATCGGTGATCAGGCGGTCCATGCGCTTCACGTCGTGCTTCACGATGTCGATGAGGCGCTGGCGCTGTTCGTCCGTCTTCACGAAGTTCAGGGTCTCGACCGCGCTCCGCAGGGAGGTGAGCGGGTTCTTCAATTCGTGGCTCACATCGGCGGCGAAGGCTTCGATGGCATCGATGCGCTTGTAGAGCGCCCCCGTCATGTCGCGGAGGGAACCGGAGAGATGGCCGATCTCGTCACGGCGGCGGGTGAAGTCGGGAATCTCCACACGGGTGTTGACACCGCGCCGCACCTTTTGTGCCGCCGCCGACAAGAGCCGGATCGGTTTCGCGATGGTGGAGGCAAGCGCCACCGACAGGAGAAGCGCCACCAGCGTGGCAAAGCCGAAGGTGAGCAGCACGATGCGGCGCTCGGCCCACACCACGTTGTCGATCTCGCCGCCCCGGTTCGAAAGCACCAGCGCCCCCAGCACGGCGCGGAAGCGCTGCACCGGAACCGAAACAAGAACGATGATCTGGCCGTCGTCGTTCAGGCGCACGATGCTCACCGATGCGCCGTTGAGGGCGGCGGCCACTTCAGGTGCATCCTTGTTGCCGTCGAGGCCATATTCGCTGTGCACGGGATAGTCATAACCGAACACCCAGTCGAACAGGCTG
Organism: Hyphomicrobiales bacterium; assembly: GCA_016792865.1. Classification (GTDB taxonomy): domain Bacteria; phylum Pseudomonadota; class Alphaproteobacteria; order Rhizobiales; family Aestuariivirgaceae; genus Aestuariivirga. Next base: position 2,490 of record JAEUMJ010000136.1, read on the forward strand.
TTCCACCAGCGGGCAAAGGCATTGGGTGGCGGCACCGTCACCGGGCCTTCGGATTCGATCAGGTCGCTGCCGCCCATGAGGAAGCGGCTGTCCACGATCAGGTTGCCATCGGGGTCGATGATGCGGGCACGGTTCTTGGTGTTGGCGAGAAGCCGTCGCAGCACCGGGCCGGCCTTTTCAGGATCGATGGGAAAGTCGAGACCTTCCACCGGGTTGATGTCGCTCTGGGCGTTCTCCGAGAAATCGTCGAGGGATTCCGGCGTGATGACGATGTTGCCCGTATCCGCCGAGGCCGAACCGGCGATGGCCCCGGCAATGATCTGCGCCTGGGTGGTGAGACTTTGCACCCTGGCGTCGATCAGCCCCTGCCGGAACTGGTTGAAGTAGAGAATGCCGAAGGCGAGAACGAGAAGGCCGAGAATGTTGATGAGGGCAATGCGGGCCGTCAGGCTGGTGGGTGCAAGGCGCGTGAGAAGCGGCGGACGGACGGCAGCTTCGGACAGGTTCTCGCTTTCCAGCGCCTCGTCCGTTTCGTTGCGGTCCGTCTCGATGTCCTTCGGCTTGTCCAGCATGTCTGGCCCCACCCGGGCGGCGATGCCGGATTACTGCTCCTTGAAGCGGTAGCCGACGCCATACAGCGTCTCGATACCGTCGAAGGCTTCATCGACCTGGTTGAACTTCTTGCGCAGGCGCTTGATGTGGCTGTCGATGGTGCGGTCATCGACATAGACCTGGTCATCATAGGCCGCATCCATCAGGGCGTCGCGGCTCTTGACGATGCCGGGGCGCTGGGCAAGCGATTGCAGGATCAGGAATTCGGTGACGGTGAGCGTCACCGGCTTGCCGTCCCAGGTGCAGGAATGGCGGTCCGGGTCCATGGCAAGCTTGCCGCGCTCGATCACCTTGTTGGCTTCGGGCACCGGCGCGGCACCATCGCGGGCACCGGCACGGCGCAGGACCGCCTTGACGCGCTCGACCAGCAGGCGCTGCGAGAAGGGCTTCTTGATGAAGTCGTCGGCCCCCATCTTGAGGCCGAAGAGTTCATCGATCTCGTCATCCTTCGACGTCAGGAAGATCACCGGAAGGTCGGTCTTCTGGCGGATGCGGCGGAGCAGTTCCATGCCGTCCATGCGCGGCATCTTGATGTCGAAGATGGCAACGTCGGGAGGATTGTCCATCAATCCCTGGAGGGCGGCGGCACCGTCATTGTACTTCTGCACGGCATATCCCTCGGCTTCCATGGTCATGCCCACGGAGGTCAGGATGTTGCGGTCATCATCGACCAAGGCAATCGTCGGCATCTTCTTGTTCATTCCTTTCGTAGCCTCCTGTCGCATAGGTATGAAAGTGGAACAAAATGTGGCACCTGATATAGATGGTCCTGGCTGGAATTGCGAGGTTTTTAGATGGATTCGCCCAAACGTGAAGGAATGGCCGCCGCTGCCGGGCTGTTGCGGGCCGGGGGAACCGGTGCCCTTGCGGTGCTGGACAGCACGGGCGGAGGCCCCATGGTGACGATGGTCAACACCGCCGTCGATGCGGGCTTGCGACCGCTGATCCTCATTTCCGCACTGTCGCTGCACACCCGCTGCCTCTCGGCCGATCCGCGCGCCAGCCTCATGCTGCATGATGCATTCCCGCCCGGCGGCGATCCGCAAACCGCCCTCCGCGTCACCCTGTCGGGGCGTTTCGAAAAGCTCGCCGATGCCGATGCGGGTGAAGCCGCACAAGCGTTCCTGGCGCGCCATCCCTATGCCGGACTCTATGCCGGTTTTGGCGACTTCGCCTTCTGGCGCATGGCGCCGGAACGGGCGCATATCGTGGCGGGTTTCGGGCGGGCCTACGACGTTCGCTTTGCCGATCTCGCGGCGGCCTGATCAGTCCTGACGCACCACCAGATCGGCAGGCGCGCGGTGGGCCAGGACATGCGCGATGTTGAGGTCGTCGTTGGACGCGATCCAGTTGCGGGCATAGTCCATGTCGAAACCGTGATCGAGCCAGCGCTGGATGAGGCGCTTGCGCAACTCCTCGTGGGGCACGTCGATGAAGACGGTGAAGTCGAAGAGCGGCTTCAGCCGTGTCCACGGTTCTTCATCGAGCAGAAGGTAGTTGCCCTCGATGAGGATGAAGCGCGTGTCGCCCCGGACAATGTCGGCGGCGGCGCGGGAAAGTTCCATGGTGCGATCGAACACCGGAATGGCGATGTCCGGCTCACGCGCGCGGATGCGACGCAGGAGATGAGCGAAGCCCGCCGCATCGAAGGTGAAGGGAGCGCCCTTGCGCGGGCGGTGACCGCGGGCATTCAGCACCGCGTCATCGAAATGGTAGCCGTCCATGGGAACGACGACGGCGCTCTCGCCCGCTGCCGTCAACGCCTTTTGCAGCTCGTGGGCGGTGGTGGACTTGCCCGATGCGGGCGGCCCGGCAATCGCCACCATGAAGCGGTCATGGCCCTTTGCCCGGTTGAGGATATCCGCTTGCAGGTCAGGAAGGTTCATTCGCGTGTCAGCCCAGCAGTTCCGGCGGCGGGGCTTTCGCGCCCGTCATCAGGGCCACGGCATCCGACATGCTGAAGTCCTTCGGGTTGATGGTGCAGAGGCGCTTGCCCAGCCGGTGGATGTGGATGCGGTCGCAGACCTCGAAGACATGCGGCATGTTGTGCGAGATGAGCACGATCGGCAGGCCACGCTTCTTCACGTCGAGGATGAGTTCAAGCACCCGTCGCGATTCCTTCACACCCAGCGCTGCCGTGGGCTCGTCCATGATCAGCACCTTGGTGCCGAAAGCCGCTGCCCGCGCCACGGCCACACCCTGGCGCTGCCCGCCCGAAAGCGTTTCCACCGCCTGGCCGATGTTCTGGATGGTCATCAGGCCAAGCTCGGTCAGCTTCTGGCGTGCCACCTTTTCCATGGCGCTGCGGTCCAGCATGCGGAACAGCGAACCGAGGATGCCCGGCTTGCGCAGCTCACGGCCGAGGAACATGTTGTCCGAGATGGACAGGGCCGGCGAGAGCGCGAGGTTCTGGTACACGGTTTCGATCCCCGCCACGCGCGCATCCATGGGTGTGCGGAAGTGCAGGGTCTGGCCGTCCAGCCTGATCTCCCCCTCGTCGGGCGTCACTGCACCGCAGATCGCCTTGATCAGGGTGGACTTGCCGGCGCCGTTGTCGCCGATCACCCCCAGCACTTCACCGGGATAGAGGTCGAAATTGGCGTGATCGAGCGCCGTGACGCGGCCGTAGCGCTTGACGAGGTTGCGGGTGGTGAGGATCGGTTCCAGGGCGGGAGTCGGAGCTGCTGCTGTTTTTGCCATGGTCTTACCCCGCAACCTTTCTGATCCACTGGTCCACCGTGACGGCGGCGATGATGAGGACGCCGATCAGGAGGTAGGTCCATTGTGCATCCGCACCGAAGAGGCGCAGGCCCAGCGAGAACACGCCGACGATCAGGGCGCCGAAGATCATGCCGAGGATGGAGCCACGGCCACCGAAGAGCGAGATGCCGCCGATCACCACGGCAGTGATCGATTCGATGTTGGCGAATTCACCCGATGTGGGCGACACCGAGCCGATGCGGCCGATGAGAACCCAGCCGGCGATGGCGCAGATGAAGCCGGAAAGCGTATAGGTCATCACCAGCATGCGCTTCACCGGAACACCCGAGAGATCGGCTGCGTCCGGGTCATCGCCCACGGCGTAAAGTCTTCGTCCCCAGGCGGTATAGTTGAGCACGTACCAGAGGAAGATCACCAGCACGACCATGAAGATCACGCCAAGCGTGAACACGGCCCCGCCCACCTTCAGCTGCGCCCCGAACAGTTGCAGGAGCGGCGCCTGTTCCTCGATGTCCTGCCCGCGGATGGTCTCGTTGCGGGAATAGATGTACTTGATCGAATTGTAGACCTGCCATGTGCCCAGCGTCACGATGAAGGGCGGCAGGCGCATGTGAGCCACAAGCCAGCCGTTGATGAAGCCGCACAGCGAGCCGCAGGCCAGGCCGCAGAGAATGGAAATCGGAACGGGTATGCCGTAGCGGAAGGTGAACTGCCCCATGATGACGGCGGAGAGCACCATGGTGGCGCCCACCGAGAGATCGATGCCCGCCGTGAGGATCACGAGGGTTTGCGCCGCCCCCACGATGCCGACGATGGCGATCTGCTGGATGATGAGGGTGAGCGAATAGGCGTTGAAGAACTTGCCGCCCACGAGCACGCCGAAGGCCGCAACCGAGAGGATGAGAACGATCAGCGGAACCGCGGCAGGGCTGGAATGAAGGAAGTGCTGGAAGCGCTTGAGCGCCGAATCCTGTTCCTCGAATGACGCAACATTCTTGTCGCTCTGGTCGAGAACCTTCTCGAACTCCTGCGCGCTTGCCATGGTATCCCCTCCCAAGAGAATGATGTCCGGTGCTTGCTGCACTCTTGCTTTTGGACGTGTTGCCAGAAGGGCGGCACTGAGGCCGCCCTCCGTCTCATGTGATCATTGTACGGAAACCCTGTGGGATCAACCCCAGCAGAGTTCGAGACCCTTCTTGGTGTCGATCGACTCGACTCCCTCCACCGGGTTGTCGGTGATGAGCTTCACGCCGGTATCGAAGAAGTTCTTGCCTTCGGTGGCCTTCGGCTTTTCACCGCTGTCGGCAAACTTCTTGATCGCTTCCACGCCCATGGAGGCCATCAGCAGCGGATACTGCTGCGAGGTGCCGCCGATGATGCCTTCGGCCACGTTCTTGACGCCGGGGCAGCCGCCGTCAACCGACATGATCAGCACCTGCTTTTCCTTGCCCACAGCCTTCAGTGCTTCATAGGCACCGGCGGCAGCGGGTTCGTTGATGGTGTGGATCACGTTGATGTCAGGGTTGATCTGCAGGAGGTTTTCCATGGCCTTGCGGCCGCCTTCCGGATTGCCGTTGGTGTAGTCGTGGCCGACGATGCGCGGATCATCCTCGTCACCGATCACGTTGGGATCCTTGATGTCGATGCCGAAGCCCTTCATGAAGCCCTGGTCACGCAGAACGTCCACCGTCACCTGCTTGGTGTTGATGTCGAGGAAGCCGATCTTGGCGTCCTTGGCGGCGTCACCCAGCTTGGCCTTGGCATAGGCGCCGATCAGGAAACCGGCCTGGAAGTTGTCCGTGGCCATGGTCTGGTCGGCAGCGTCGATGGGTTCAAGCGGCGTGTCGAGGGCGATCACGAGGATGCCGGCGTCGCGGGCCTTCTTGATCGAGGGGACGATGGCCTTGGTGTCCGAGGGCGTGATCAGGATGCCCTTGGCGCCGTCGGCGATGCAGGTTTCAACGGCAGCCACCTGGCCTTCGTTGTCGCCGTCATCCTTGCCGGCATAGGCCTTGAGGTCAACACCGAGTTCGGCGGCCTTGGCGGTTGCGCCTTCCTTCATCTTCACGAAGAAGGGATTGGTGTCCGTCTTGGTGATCAGGCAGGCGCCGATGCCGGCGGCCTGGCCGGAGGTGGAGGCGAGGGCCAGAAGCCCAGCGCCGAGCAGTGCTGTTTTCAAAAGAGCTTTCACGTTCAGATCCTCCCATGAATTCCCGCCTTGTGGCGGGCGAACGTTCTTGTTCGCGCCAGCGGCCGGTGTGCCCATGGAAAGAAGGGCGTCCAGCCTCTTGCACTGGTGCGATGATGGAATCGATTTTTGCCTGCTGTCAATAAGTAAATCGGAATGATTTATTATTGACAGGCGGGCCTCCCTGCTGAAACCATAGGCAGGAACGACTTCCGGGACATGGCACTGTGCACTCCGATCTGGACAATTCAGGCGAAAAGCGAGCCGAGACAGCGGGAAAACCGCAGGACTCCGGGCCAATCTCAGGGCCAATGTCCGGACTCGTCTCCGGAACTGACCTGGGCCACGAGTCCGGAACAGACTTCGGCCTGGCCCGGCGCGGCACAACGCAAACGGGTGTGCGCATCTATCATGAGCGCCTGGCGCTGTCGCTGATCCGCACCCACGGTTCGCTTTCGAAAGCGGAGATTGCCCGCCTTACCGGCCTTTCGGCGCAAACCGTTTCGGTGATCGTGCGCGGGCTGGAACGGGACCATCTCGTGCTCAAGGGCGCTTCCGTGAAAGGCCGTGTCGGCCAGCCTTCGCAGCCCTATTCGCTCAATCCCGATGGTGCCTTCGCCATGGGCCTCAAGGTGGGCCGGCGCTCCGGCGACCTGGTGCTGATCGATCTTGCGGGACGCAAGCGCCATGAAGTGCACATGCCCTACCACTTTCCCACCCCGCGCGAATTCCTGGGGTTTGCCGGGGCGGGGATGAAGGAGATCCTCGCTGCGCTGCCGCGCAACCTTCACCGCCGCATTGCGGGGCTGGGCATCGCCGCGCCCTTCGAGCTGTGGAACTGGGGCGAGGAGATCGGCGCACCGCAGGAGGTGATGGACGCATGGAAGGAATTCAACCTCACCGCCGAGATCATGCAGCTCTGCGATTGGCCGGTGATGCCCTGCAACGATGCAACGGCGGCCTGTGCGGCAGAACTGCTGTTCGGCACCGGGCACCGGTATCGCGACTTCGCCTATCTCTATGTCGGCTATTTCGCCGGTGGCGGCCTTGTCCTGAACGGGCAGTTGCATCAGGGGCCAACCGGCAATGCGGCCGCCTTCGGTTCCCTGCCCGTGCCCAGGGCAGGCGGCGGCAGCGAACAGCTCATTCACTCCGCTTCGCTCTACCGATTGGAACGCACGCTGCGTGAAACGGGCGGCGAAGCCGGGCTGATGTGGCGGGCGGGCGATGACTGGTCAAGCGCCGAGGCCCAGGTGTCGGCCTGGATTGCACAAGCCGCCAAGGGCCTGGCCTTCGCCACCGCCAGCATTGCCAGCGTCGTCGATTGCCCCGCCATCATCATCGACGGGGCCATGCCACCCGGCGTGCGCCGCCGCCTTGTGGAGGCAACGAGGTCGGAAGCGCACCTGCTCAACATGGACGGCATCACGCCCTTCGCGATCGAGGAAGGCACGATCGGCGTGGACGCCCGTGCACTCGGCGCGGCCAGCCTTCCGCTCTTCGCCAATTTCATGGCCGACCGGGACGTGCTGTTCAAGGAGACGGCCTGAAGGGGACCGCAACCCCGGGATACCAACACCCCGGAATACCACCACCCCGGAATACCACCACCCTTGCAACCCTCGCGCCCATGGGCTTAAGGCCAGCGCGGCATGATCATTCTCGCGCTGGATACGACACTAGCCTCCTGTTCCGCGGCCCTGTTCGACGCCGGGGCCGGGCGGATGCTGGCGGCCGGACAGATGCTGATGGACAAGGGTCATGCCGAGGCGCTGGCCCCGATGGTGCAGCGAACCCTGCGCGAGTCCGGCATCTGGCCGGGCAACATCAACCGCATCGTGGTCACCACCGGCCCCGGCACCTTTACCGGCCTTCGCATCGGGCTGGCTCTGGCGCATGGCATGGGCGTGGCTCTGGGATGCGAGGTGGTGGGGATCGACACCCTCACGGCCACGGCTGCGCCGCTGCTCAGGCAAGTGGAGCGGCTTCTGGTGGTGCATCAGGCAGGGGCGACAGGCAAGTGCTACGCGGCGTTGTTCAGCAACGGCACGCTGGCAAGCCCGCTCACCTTCGATACGCCGGAGGCCGTCATGGCCCTCGCGCCGGAGGGTGCCCATGTCATCGGAAGCGCTGCCGATGCGATCCTGGCGCTGGCGCCCGGCAGGTTCAGGCGCATGGAGGGCCACGATCTTCCGTGTGCGGAAGGATTTGCCGCATTCGGGGCCGACCTTCCCCTGGCGCAGGGCCTGCCCGAACCCATCTATCTGCGCGAGCCTGATGCCAAGCCGCAGGCGGGTTTCGTGCCAGAAACGCTCCGGCTGGCGAAGGCCGATGACGTGCCGGCACTCGCAAGATTGCACCGGATCTGCTTCGAGGCGGGCTGGAGCGAAGAAAGCCTGCGCCAGAGCATGGCCACGCCCGGCGCCATGACGCTGGTGGCCGAGCGTGATGGCGGCATCCGCGCCTTCGCCGTCCTGCGCACGGTGGCGGACGAGGCGGAGATCATCACCATCT
>JAEUMJ010000146.1 GCA_016792865.1 Hyphomicrobiales bacterium
GGCAATCTTCGCCCGCGACCGCTCGCAATATCTTCCTGCCTCGCTCACCCTCAAGGGCGTTCCCCCCTTCCATCACAAGGATGCGAGCGCCTTCTTCCACGGCGTGCACAAGGCTGCCGACGCGACCGAACTGATCGGCCTATTCGCCGAGACATTGTTCACGGCGCAGGGCGAACGCGGGAAGCAGGGATTGTTCTCGGTCGCCACCCGCAAGGCCTTTGCCGAAACCTGCGCCTGGTTCGATGCCGAATGCGAGGAGGTGATCCACCTTCTCTCGCTCCATGCGCTGTCCCGCAAGATCGAGGCAACGGCGGCATTGTTCCGGCTGCTCTCGCGCATCGCCACGCATTTCCGCGCCCTGAAGCAGGAACGCGGCCTCTACGATTTCGACGACCTCATCGTGCAGACCAGCAGGCTGCTACGCGGTTCCGGTGCGGCGCAATGGGTGTTGCGCAAGCTGGACTCCGGCCTGTCCCATATCCTTGTCGATGAGGCCCAGGATACAAGCCCGGCGCAATGGTCGATCATCACTGCCTTGGCCGAGGAGTTCTTCTCAGGAGAAACAGCGAACCAGAGCCCGCGAAGCATCTTCGTGGTGGGCGACATCAAGCAGTCGATCTACAGTTTCCAGGGCGCCGACACCGACACCTTCGCAGCGGCACGCAACCTGTTCCGCGCCACGGTTCCCGCCACCGGAATGCCGCTCGCCGAGATCAACCTCACGGTTTCGTATCGCAGCCTGCCCGCCGTGCTCAACATGGTGGATACGGTCTTTGCGAAGGATGCGCCCGCCACGCGGGGCCTGCGCCAGGACGAGCGCGACGGTGGCCATGCCGCCAGCCGTGACAGCGGAGGAGCCGGAACCTTCGAACTCTGGCCGCTCATCGAAGCTGCTGACGGCAGCAATCCTGATCCCTGGGATGCGCCGGTGGACCGGGTCAGCGAGGATTCGCCGCGGGTGCAGCTTGCCCGGATCATCGCCTCGCGCATCAAGGGCTGGCTCGGCAAGCGCCTGCTGCCCTCGCAAGGCCGCACCGTGCAGGCGGGCGACATCCTCATCCTCCTGCAGAAGCGCGGCACGCTTTTCGAGGCGCTGCTGTCGGCCCTGCGTGCCGAGGGCATTCCCGTTGCCGGGGCCGACCGGCTGAAGCTCCAGGAAAACCTGGCCGTGAAGGATCTCATGGCTCTGGCGCAATTCTGCCTGCTGCCTGCCGATGATCTCTCTCTGGCTTGCGTTCTCAAGAGCCCGTTGCTGCCCACGCCGCTCGATGACGATGACCTCGTGCAACTGGCGGCGGGACGCAAGGGCAGTCTCTGGGCGGCCCTTGCCGGATCGGACGCGCACGCGGAAGCGCATGCCTTCCTGAAGGAGCAGCTCTCGCTCGCGCCTGTTGCCGGGCCGCATGCCTTCCTCGCCCGTGTGCTGAACCGGGCGCGGGCCGCCATATCCTCACGCCTTGGCGACGAGGCCCTTGATGCAACGTCGATGCTGCTCGATGCGGCATTGTCCTTCGAGCGTGAGCACGGCACATCCCTTGCCGCCTTCCTGCACTGGTTCAGCGAACGCGACGAGGACGTGAAACGCGAACTGGAAGGCGCCGCAGGAGAAGTGCGGATCATGACGGTGCACGGGGCCAAGGGCCTGGAAGGCAACATCGTGATCCTGCCCGACGCGGCGGACCTGCCCGGTTCGCGCGGCCGCCCTGTGTTGCTTGGTGTTCCGCACACGGAGAAAAATCTCGTTCTTCCCTTCTTCGATGCGCCCACCGGGATCAAGCCCGCCATCATCCGGAACTGGAAGGACGTGAGTGCCGACAGGGAGCAGGACGAACGCAAGCGCCTGCTCTATGTCGCCATGACCCGCGCCCGCGATGAACTCTATATCGGCGGCTCGCTGGGCAAGCGCTCACGGCTTGCACCGGAGGAAAGCTGGTATGCGCTGGTCGAGAAGGGCCTCGACCTTCCGGGCAACAGGCACACGACGCGCGAGGTCGCCGATCCTGCCTTCACCAAGCCGGTGCGCCGTTTCGGTGACGATCCGCAATGGCTCGACGGCGGCCCCGGCGAGGCCCGGACTCCTGCGCTGCCGCTTCCGGCATGGGCCACCACGCCCGCACCCGCATCAGGCGCGGGAGATGCCTGGGAGTCCATCACCCGCGTTGCGGCCCGCAGCAGCATGATCTTCGACCGCGAGGCGGCGCGGAGGGGTACGGCCCTGCACCGCGTGCTCGAACTCTGCAAGGCGGGCGATACGGTCGAGACCCTCGCCCGCCGCCTCACCCGCCAGAAGCTGGACCCCGATCTCGCGCCTGCCCTCCATGCACTGTTGACCCGGCCTGACACCGCCGGCTTCTTCGCCGAAGGTGCGCTGAGCGAGGCCGCCATCGCCGGAACCCTGGAGGGCGTGGGCGCGGTGCAGGGGCGGCTCGACCGGCTGCGGATCACGTCCGACGGGCTTTGGCTTCTCGACTTCAAGACGGGGAAGCGGGGTGGTCCTGCCCATGAGTCGCATGTCCGCCAGATGGCGCAGTATGCGGCCCTCCTCGCTGCCGCCTTCCCCAGGCGCAAACTCAGGGCTGCCCTGCTATGGACACAGGATATGGCGCCGGAAAACCTTTCGGAAACAGACCTTTCACGGGTTCTTGAAGACCTGCGGCGGGAACGCGGCGCCGGATCGCCTTGACCGGAGGCTTCCGCATCACTACCTCTCCACCCATCGACAAACCGGAGTTCCCGACCATGGCCACGATCAAAGTCACCGACGCTTCCTTCGATGCGGATGTCATCAAGTCCGACACTCCCGTGGTTGTGGACTTCTGGGCGGAATGGTGCGGCCCCTGCAAGATGATCGGCCCGTCGCTGGAAGAGATCGCGGCGTCGCTTGGCCCCAAGGCCAAGATCGTGAAGATCAACATCGACGAAAACCCGCAGACGCCGTCGAAGTATGGTGTGCGTGGCATTCCCACGCTCATGGTGTTCAAGGGCGGCAAGGTGGCCTCCACCAAGGTGGGTGCGGCTCCCAAGGGCGCCCTGCAGAGCTGGATCGAGCAGTCGATCTGAGCACAGGCTCAGCGGCGGGCTGCGCCGCTGACCACCGACATTGCCGTTTGCTCTTCCGCCGCCAGCACATGGCCCGCGAGATAAAGCGAACCACAGATCAGGATACGTGAGGCAGGACCGGAAGAAGCGGCCTGCCTCACGGCGTTTTCGACACCGTCAGCCACACTGGCGGAAACGCCGAGCGCACGCGCCGTCGCGGCCAGCGACTCCGCCGCAATGGCGTTGGGCTCACCGGGAATGGTGAGCGTCACCACATGCTGCGCCAGTGCCGCAAGCGGGCGGAAGAACTGGCTGGCATCCTTGGTGTTCAGCATCCCCCAGACCAGGACCAGCGGACGCTGATCGCGCTTCGCCATCTCCGACAGTGACTGCGCCAGCACCACGCCCGCATCGGCATTGTGCCCGCCGTCAAGCCACAGTTCGGAGCCTTGCGACAGGAGGCCGGAGAGTGCGCCACCCTTCAGTCGCTGCAAACGGGCGGGCCAGCGTGCCGAAGCGAGGCCCTTGGCAATCTCCGCCTCTCCGATGCGCGGGTCTTTCAGCGCCCGCATCAGCGCAATGGCATTGCCGGCATTGCCGATCTGATAGGCTCCCTTCAGTGCCGGCAGCGGCAGGTCGAGAAGGCCGTCACCATCCTGGAAAACGAGACGGCCATGCTGTTCGAAGCAGTCCCAATCCTGCCCGGCGACGGCAAGCGGGGCATTCACGCGTTCGGCCACGGCTTCGATTGCCGCCCGCGCCGCAGGCGGCATGCGCCCGATGACGCCGACCACGCCGTGTTTCAGGATGCCCGCCTTTTCACGCGCAATCTCCTCGATCGTCTCGCCGAGGAACTGCTGGTGATCGAGACCGATCGAGGTGATTGCGGTGGCGCGGGGGTGGTCGATCATGTTGGTGGCGTCAAGCCTGCCCCCCAGTCCCACTTCCAGCACGAGATAATCCGCCTTCACCCGCGAGAAGGCGAGAAAGGCGGCAGCGGTCGTGATCTCGAAGAAGGTGATGGCCTCGCCGCCGTTCGCCACCTCGCATTCCTCCAGCAGCGCCGAGAGATGGTCCTCGCCGATCAGCTCGCCTGCCAGGCGGATGCGCTCATGGAAGCGGACCAGATGCGGAGAGGTGTAACAATGCGCCGTCAGTCCCGCCGCTTCGATCATCGCGCGCGAGAAGGCCACGGTCGAACCCTTGCCATTGGTCCCGGCCACATGAATGACCGGCGGCAGATTGCGTTCAGGATTGCCGAGCCGGGCCAGCAGCCGTTCCATGCGGTCGAGCGACAGGTCAATGATCTTCGGATGCAGCTCCAGAAGCCGCGTCAGGATCGCGTCGCTGACGGCCATGGTGGCTTACGCCGGAACCAGCGCGGTCTGGGTCAGCGGCACCGGCGCCTTCATGAGGATGCGGGCAATGCGGCTGATGGTGGCCTTCATTTCGTGACGGTGCACCACCAGGTCAACCATGCCGTGATCCTTGAGGTATTCCGAGCGCTGGAATCCTTCCGGCAGTTTCTCGCGGATGGTCTGCTCGATCACGCGCTGGCCCGCAAAGCCGATCAGCGCGTTGGGCTCGGCGAGGTGAACGTCGCCCAGCATGGCATAGGACGCGGTGACGCCGCCGGTTGTCGGATTGGTCAGCACCACGATGTAGGGAAGGCGGGCGGCCCGCATTTCCTGGACCGCGATGGTGGTGCGCGGCATCTGCATCAGGGAGAGAATGCCTTCCTGCATGCGGGCGCCGCCGGAGGCCACGAAGATCACGCACGGGCATTTCTTCTGCACGGCATGGCGCATGGCCGCAATGATCGCTTCTCCTGCCGCCATGCCCAGCGAGCCACCGATGAAGCTCATGTCCTGGACCATGACAACCATGTCGAGGCCATCGACCTTGCCGAAACCGGCCCGCACGGAATCGTCCGTCTCGGTCTTTGACTTGGCTTCCTTCAGGCGGTCGGCATACTTGCGCTCGTCGCGGAACTTGAGGGGATCGACGCTGACTGCGGGGAAGGCGATCTTCTCCCACTCGCCGCCGTCGAACACCGCCTTCATGCGGGCATCGGCGGGCATGCGGTGATGATGGCCCGATCCCGGAAAGACAAACTGGTTTGCTTCCAGGTCACGGTAGAAAACCATCTGGCCGGACTCGGGATCCTTGATCCACATGTTCTCCGGCGTGTCGCGCTTCTGGCCGAGAAGGGAACGGATCTTCGGGCGAACGAAATTCTTGATCCAGTTCATGACTCAGCTCCTCACGCCCTTGGCGATCTTCTTCACCAGCTTGTGCACGGCGTCCACCGTGCCGGGACCGGGCTTGCCTGTGCGGGTCAGGTTGTCGGCCACCGCCGAGACGAGTGCGGACCCCACCACCACGCCGTCGGCGTCGGCGGCGATGGCTTTCGCCTGCTCCGCCGTCTTGACCCCGAAGCCGACGCAGATGGGCAGCCTGGTGTGCTTCTTGAGGCGCCGGACATTGGCCTTCACGCTCTTGAGGTCGGGCGCCTTGGTGCCGGTGATGCCGAGCACGGAAACGTAATAGACGAAGCCGCTGGTGTTCGTGAACACGGCGGGGGCGCGTGCGTCGTCGGTGGTGGGCGTGGTGAGACGGATGAAGTTCAGCCCGGCCTTCATGGCGGGGATGCAGAGTTCATCGTCCTCTTCCGGCGGCAGGTCCACGACGATCAGGCCGTCGGCTCCTGCGGCCTTTGCATCCTTCAGGAACTTCTCGACACCATAGACGTAGATCGGATTGTAATAGCCCATCAGCACCACCGGCGTGGTGTCGTCACCCTTGCGGAAGTCCTTCAGCAAGGCGAGCGTCTTCTTCATCGTCGCACCCGCCTTGAGGGCACGAAGCCCGCCCGCCTGGATGGCGGGGCCGTCGGCCATGGGGTCGGTGAAGGGCATGCCGAACTCGATCACGTCGGCTCCCGCCTTGGGCAGGCCGGAGATGATCTTGAGCGAGGTCTTGTAGTCGGGATCACCCGCCGTGATGAAGGTGACGAGCGCGGCGCGGCCTTCCTTCTTCAGGGCGGCGAACCTGGTGTCGATGCGGGTCGTCACAGCTTCACTCCCAGGATGTCGGCGACGGTGAAGATGTCCTTGTCGCCGCGACCCGACATGTTGATCACCATCAGGTGATCCTTGGGCAGCTTGGGCGCGATCTTCATGGCATGGGCAATGGCGTGGGAAGGTTCCAGCGCGGGAATGATGCCTTCCAGCGCCGAGCAGAGCTGGAATGCCTCAAGGGCTTCCTTGTCGGTGGCGGAGACATATTTCACCCGGCCGATGTCGTTGAGCCAGGCATGCTCAGGCCCGATGCCGGGATAGTCAAGACCGGCGGAAATGGAATGGCCCTCGATGATCTGGCCGTCGTCATCCATCAGCAGGTAGGTCCGGTTGCCGTGCAGCACGCCGGGCTTGCCGCCGGTGATGGAAGCGGCGTGCTTGGTCTTGGTCTTGAGGCCAAGCCCTGCCGCCTCGACACCATGGATCTCGACCGACGTGTCATCGAGGAAGGGGTGGAACAGGCCCATGGCGTTGGACCCGCCGCCGATGGCCGCGACCAGCGAGTCGGGCAGGCGGCCTTCCTGATGCAGCATCTGCTTCCTGGTTTCCTCGCCGATCACGCATTGGAAATCGCGCACCATTTCGGGATAGGGATGCGGCCCCGCAACCGTTCCGATGCAGTAGAACGTGTCCTCGACATTGGCGACCCAGTCGCGCAGCGCCTCGTTCAGCGCATCCTTGAGGGTGCGCGAGCCGGACAGGGCGGGCACCACTTCGGCCCCCAGCAGTTTCATGCGGAAGACATTGGGCTTCTGCCGCTCGATATCGACCTCGCCCATGTAGACCACGCATTTCAGACCGAAGCGGGCGCAGGCGGTGGCGGTGGCAACGCCATGCTGGCCCGCCCCCGTTTCGGCAATGATGCGCTTCTTGCCCATGCGCCGCGCCAGCATGATCTGTCCCAGCACGTTGTTGATCTTGTGGGCGCCCGTATGGTTCAGGTCTTCACGCTTGAAATAGATCTTGGCCCCGCCCAGGTGCTGGGTCAGGCGCTCGGCATAGTAGAGCGGCGACGGGCGGCCGACGAAGTGGGTGAGGAAACTGTTCAGCTCGGTCTGGAACGAGGGGTCGGCCTTGGCGTCACGGTAGGCCTGTTCCAGCTCAAGGATGAGCGGCATCAGGGTTTCGGCAACGAAACGGCCGCCGTAAATGCCGAAAAGGCCCTTCTCGTCGGGGCCGGTGCGGAAGGAATTGGGTGTGGGTGCCTGGGTCATGAAGGTGGTCTAGCCTGTGGTCCTTACGGCCTCAATGAATTTCCGGATGCGTGCAATGTCCTTGTTTCCGGGAGAAGATTCGACTCCCGACGAGACATCGACCATCCCTGCCCCGGTGACCCGAATGGCCTCGGCCACGTTTTCCGGGGTAAGCCCGCCCGAAAGCATGAAACGGTGCCCGCCCTTGCCATCGCTCAGCAGCGACCAGTCGAAGGAAAGGCCGTTGCCGCCCGGCAGGGCATCCTTGAGGGAGGCCGGAGCCTTGGCGTCGAACAGCACGAGATCGGCCACGGCAGCATAGTCCCGTGCGGCGGCGATGTCGGCCGCCCCCGCCACCTTCAAGGCCTTGATCACGCCCACGCCCGTAACGGCCCTGATTGCGGCAATCCGCTCCGGCGTTTCCGCGCCATGGGCCTGGATCAGGTCGGGCTTCACCTCGCGGGCAATCTCCCGCAGCAGCGCGTCATCCGCATCCACGGTGAGCGCCACGATCCGGGCGCGGCCCCGCGCCATGGCGGCAAGGCTCGCAGCTTGCGCAGGGGTGACATTGCGCGGGCTTTTCGGGAAGAACACGAAGCCCACATAATCCGCGCCCGCAGCAAGGGCGGCGGCCAGTGTCTCCGCCGTGGAAAGCCCGCAGATCTTGACCGCGACCGTCACGACAGGTCCGCCAGAATGGCCCGTGCGGCTTGCGCCGGGTCGGCTGCGCCGGTGATGGCGCGGCCGATCACGAGGATATCGGCACCCGCCGCCATGGCCGCTTGCGGCGTGGCGATGCGCTTCTGGTCGTTTGCTGCCGTGTCGGCCGGACGGATGCCCGGCACCACGGTGAGGAAATCGCGCCCCAGTTCCTTCCGCACGCCTTCAAGATCAAGCGGCGAGCAGACAATGCCGTCAAGCCCGGCCTGCCCAGCCAGGCGGGCGAGATTGAGGGCATGGGCCGCCGTTTGCCGCGCGGGATCGAATCCCGCCGCCCGGATGTTGTCATCCGAGAGACTGGTGAGGATGGTGACGGCAATGAGCTTCGTGCTGGCGGGCACGGCGCTGCGTGCGGCCGTCATCATGTCGAGGCCGCCCGTGGCATGGACATTGAGGATGGCCGGTGCCGGTGCCAGAGCCATCAGCGAGCGCAGGCCCTGCTCCACCGTGTTGGGAATGTCGTGCAGCTTCAGGTCGAGAAAGACAGGGATGCCCGCACCGGCGATGGCGGCGTAACCGGCGGCACCCTGGGCATAGAAGAACTCCATGCCGAGCTTGACGTAGCCCACGCTGCCGCGAAGGGCAGTGACGAGGGCTCGGGCCCTTGCAAGGTCTGGCGTGTCGATGGCGACACAGATGGGATTGGCGCGTGTCATGCACGGTGCCCTAGCGGCAAATGAGGGCGGGCGCAAATGGCGGGAAACAGGA
>JAEUMJ010000151.1 GCA_016792865.1 Hyphomicrobiales bacterium
TCCCCCACTGGCAATGCCAATGGCATGTCCGAAGAACAACATATAGCTGCCCCGATCGTGCATTCTCGAATCCACACCGCCCGTGTACTGGCTGAGCACGATCATCCCTGCGATTGCCACCAGTTCACTGACCAGCATCACTGCGAGGAACGCCCAGCGGATGCGGCGCCCACCTGCGCCGAGGCTGATGAAAACGCTCAAGGTCGCCACAATCCGAAGCACGGCGAAGGTGAGAAAGAGCGCTGCCACAATCATCGCCAACGCGAATGGACCGGCCACAACCGGGTCCACAAGCAAGCGACTGACCGTCGGCGGTGCCGCTTCATATTCTCCCGGCGTGAAGACCAAGCCGTAAGCATGGGCAGCGAGGACCGCAGCAATCACGATGAAAGAAGAAACATACGCGCATAGCGCGCTTATTGTACTATAAGTTTTACTTGTCATCTTATCAGCAAGACAGTTCAAATCAGTTTAAATGACAACATATGACATTGTCGAATTGAATAATACTGTCTATTGGGATCCGCACAACCCACAACCACCTTGAGGATAGAATGATACGTACTGCCATCGTCGGTCTCGGCAACTGCGCAAGTTCGCTTGTGCAGAGCATTCACTACTGCAGGAAAAACGGCGACGCAGCCATTGGCGTGCCCTTTCCGATCCTGGGTGGATACAAGCCGAGCGATATCGAGATCGTCGCCGCCTTCGACGTTGACGAGCGCAAGGTCGGCCGTTCCGTGAACGAAGCAATTTTCGCCGCACCGAACTGCACCGCGACATTCTTCTCCGACCTTCCCGCCTCACCGGCGCGCGTCCATCGCGGACCCGATCTCGACGGTGTCACGGCCTTCATGCGCAACCAGGCGCCACATCGCAGCTTCGTATCCAGCAAGGCAACCGAGTTGAGCGCCGCGGAAGTGGCCAAGGTGCTGAAGTCGTCGGGTGCGGAAATCGTCATCAGCTTCCTGCCGGTCGGTTCCCAGGCGGCCAGCGAGTTCTACGCCACCTGCGCCCTTGAGGCGGGCGTGGCCTTTGTCAATGCCATCCCCGTGTTCCTGGCCAGCAATGCCAAGTGGGCAGCGGCGTTCGCCAAGCATCATCTCCCCATCCTGGGAGACGACTTCAAGGCACAGATCGGTGCCACCATCGTTCACCGCACCCTCGCCAAGCTGTTCGACCTGCGCGGCGCGAAACTCGACCGCTCCTATCAGTTGAACGTCGGCGGCAACACCGACTTTCTCAACATGATGGACTCCAACCGCCTCGTCCAGAAGCGCCAGTCCAAGACCGAGGCCGTGCAATCCATTCTCGACACCCGCCTGGAAGAGGACAATGTCCGCATCGGCCCGTCTGATTACGTGCCGTGGCTCAACGACCAGAAGGTCGGCTATGTGCGCCTTGAAGGCCGGTTGCTGGGTGGAGTGCCCATGAGCCTTGAAGTGCGTCTGCAGGTGGAAGACTCACCCAATGCCGCCGCCATGGCGCTGGCCGCAATCCGTTGCGCCAAGATTGCCCTCGACAGGAAGCTGGAAGGCGCCGTTCCGGACGCATCGGCCTTCCTCTTCAAGCACCCGCCGAAGCAGATCGAAGACAGCGAAGCCTATGACAGGCTCCTCGCCTTCGCTGGCTGAGGAAGGACCACATTTCTTGGCAGAACATGCCATCATCACTGGGGGAAGCAGCGGCATTGGCCTTGCCACGGCCAAGCTGCTTGCCTCGCGCGGCGTGTCCGTCAGCCTGATCGCACGCAACGTGGAGCGGCTGGAGGCGGCACGGCGCACCGTCTCCGCCATCGCCCGCAATGGCGGTCACGTCGAAATCTATCCTTGTGACGTGCGGGACCGGGAGCGCCTTTCCATCGTCATTGCCGAGGCGATCGAGCGCTTCGGACCTCCCACCTGGGCCATTGCCTCGGCAGGGATCGTGCGGCCCGGCACATTCCTGCGCCAGTCCATCGATGCCTATGAAGAACAGATCCAGACGAACTACCTCGGCTCCCTCTATTTCGCCAAGGCGGTATGCCCGCACATGGCGGAGCAAAGGGCAGGACGATTGGTGTTCATCTCATCCGGCGCGGCCTTTGTCGGCCTCTTCGGCTACAGTTCCTATGGCCCGTCGAAATTCGCGGTACGTTCGCTCGCCGAATGTCTGCGAGTTGAGCTGAAATCCAACGGCATCAGTGTCAGCCTTGTGTGTCCGGGAGACACCAATACGCCACAACATACCGAGGAACTGCCCATCCGGCCCAAGGTGACAAGCAAGCTGGCCGAAGGCAGCAACCTGCTCTCGGCCGATACCGTCGCTGCCAAGCTGGTCCGCTCTGCCGAAAGGGGCAAGTTCCTCGTGACCTATGGCTGGCAGTTGCAGCTTCTGGGGCGCACCCACAGCCTCGTGGCGCCGGTGGTACGCTGTTATCAGGATTGGCTCGTATCCCGTTTCGGATCGGAGACCTGATTCCGCTTCCGCCCGCAGGCGGAATGAGCCCCCTTACGTCTTGCCCCGCTGGGGCAGCACTGCCCCTGATCCCGGCGCAACCGGGGGCTGATATTGGTCAGCTTTGGGCAGGAAAGTGCTGCCACCATGCGCTCCGTCCGGCCAGTGGCGACGGATTCTTGAATCGCCGTCACGTCTGCCGGTGTCATTCCTTTATTGTTTTCAGGCGGTTATCTCGACAATGACAACCTTCGACCTGGTGGTGATCGGCAGCGGGCCTGCCGGACGCAGAGCCGCCGTGCAGGCGGCGAAATTCGGCAAGAAAGTCCTGGTGGTTGAACGGGGCCGACGCCTGGGCGGCGTTTCGGTTCACACCGGCACCATTCCTTCCAAGACGCTGCGCGAAACCGTGCTCAATCTCTCAGGCTGGCGGGAACGCAGCTTCTACGGCCAGAGCCACCGCGCCAAGGAAGAGATATCCGCCGCAGACCTGATGTCGCGCCTTCACAAGGTGCTCGATTATGAGGTTGAGGTTCTCCAGCACCAGTTCCTGCGCAACGGCATCCATCGCATCTGTGCCGCAGCCCGGTTCCTGTCCCCCAACAAGCTGGCGCTCACGACCGATGCGGGCGAGACAAGCGAAATCCTTTTTGCCCGGGCCGTGATTGCCGTGGGCACAAGGCCGAGCCGCCCTGACAATGTTCCCTTCGATGGCAGGCAGGTCCTCGACAGCGACGAGATCATCGACATCAAGTATCTGCCGCGCGCCATCACCGTGATTGGTGCGGGCGTGATCGGCGTCGAATATGCGACGATCTTCTCGGCGCTGGATATCCGCGTGACGCTGATCGACTCACGCAACACCTACCTTGATTTCGTTGACCGCGAGATCATCGGCGATTTCTCACACCAGCTCCGCGACCGGGGCATTACCGTGCGGCTGGGGTGCGAAGTGAAGGACATCAGGAAGAAGGGCGCCAACATCGAAGTGACCCTGACCGATGGCCGCCAGATCCTGTCGGACATGCTGCTTTACGCCGCCGGACGCACCACCAACACGGCGGGTCTCGATCTCGAACGGGCGGGAATCCACGTCGATGAAAAGGGCCGTATTCCCGTCAATCCGCAGACGATGCAGACAAGCCAGTCTCATATCTACGCCGCCGGCGACATCATCGGTTTCCCCAGCTTGGCCTCGACATCGATGGAACAGGGTCGGATCGCCGCCTGCCATGCCTTCAACATGGCCATTCCGCCCGTACCGGAATGCTTCCCCTATGGCGTCTACACCGTGCCGGAAATCTCCTTCGTCGGCCTCACCGAGGAGCAGGTGCAAGCCGCGGGCATTGCCTATGAATGCGGCGTCTGCCGCCTGCGCGAAACGTCTCGCGGGCACATCATGGGCGTGAATTCGGGCTTCCTCAAACTTATCTTCGCCCTCAAGACCAAGCGCCTGCTCGGAGCGCATATCGTGGGCGAAGGTGCAACTGAACTCATCCACATCGGTCAGGCCGTGATCAATCTGGGTGGCACGGTGGACTATTTCGTCAACAACACCTTCAACTATCCGACTCTTGCCGAGGCCTACAAGATTGCGGGTCTTGATGCCTGGAACCGGATGAATGCCAATGCCGAATTCGTGCACATGACGCCCGTCGGCCATCATGAGGCGGATCAGCATGTGCCGGAGCCGCCAGAAGACCGGGACGATCCCTCACTGGAAAAGATCCCGGCCTAGCCGCCTTCAGATTCAGCCAAGCCCCGTTGTCCAGGGATCGGCCTTCAGTGCCTTGACAAGCTCCGACAGTGTGGCCCCCACCTTGCGCGGCGCGACAAGGATGGCATCGGCGGTCACGATGACGGCAACGTCGTTCATCCCAACAAGTGCGACGTGTTGCGCCTCGCTGATCACCAGCGAACCTGTGGTGTCGCGCAACGTCGCGGGGCCGACGACGGCGTTTTCCTGTTCATCCCTGTGATGGTGCTGCCACAGGGCATTCCATGTTCCCATGTCGGACCAGCGGTAGCTGACGGGCTTGCATGCCCCAAGATGTGAACGCTCCAGCACCGCATAATCGACCGAGATATTCGGTGCCCTTGAGAAGATTGCGTTGGGGGTGGTGAGAACGGCGCATTCACCCGCGTCCTGTCGCGTGGCAGCACCTGCGGCCTCACTCACAACGTCGATTATGCCCGGGTTCAGGCGACGGAGTTCCGACCGCATGGTGCCCGGCAGGAACATGAAGTTTCCTGAGTTCCACAAGCACCCTTCGGCAAGCAGTGCGCAGGCTGCATCCTGCGCGGGCTTCTCGATGAAGCGTGTGATCTCGAAGACGCCGCCACCGAGGGGCGCACCCTTCGCGATGTAACCGTATCCGGTATGCGGAGCATCCGGCTCCACGCCGAAGGTGATGATGCGCCCTGCCTTCGCCGCCTCTGCCGTCTCCCGCACGGCACGGCGGAAGGCGTCATCATCCCTGATGAAATGGTCGGAAGCCAGGACCAGCATGGGATTCTGCAGGAGCGCCGCGTCACAGGTTTCGATTGCCAGCGCAATGGCGGGTGCCGTGTTGCGGCGGCAGGGTTCAAGCAAAAGCGTCGCCCTCCTGCCCGCCATTCCGAGACTTTGCAGGACGAGCGGGGCAAGCGTCCCTGCCGTCACGATCACGGGATCGGTGAAAAGCGTGTCATCGCTGATTCGCTTCAGGGTGAGGTCGAACAGGCTCTCGCCCGCGAACAAGGGCAGGAATTGCTTGGGCCTTGCTTCCCTTGAGGCGGGCCAGAGACGCGAGCCTGCTCCGCCACAAAGGATGATGGGCGTGATCTTCTCAGAGTGCATGCAACTCAACCATTTCTCTTATTTGCCTATTTGAATTTCCCCAACGTAAGTCGCGGCAATCGAATGTCCCGGTGCGAGAGCCCATGTCTGCCAAGTTTGGAACCAGCGGATTGCGCGGCCTTGCAAGCGGGCTGACGGACGGCACCGCCGCACGATTTGTGAGAGGTTTTGCCCGCCATATCCTCGGCCAGACGCTCGCAACGGCCGGCAGCAACATTCTCGTCGCCTCAGACCTTCGCCAATCAAGTCCCCTGATCCGGTCGCAGGTCATTGCCGCCCTTGCGGCAGAGAACCTGAAAGCGCTCGATTGCGGTCTCCTGCCCACTCCTGCCCTCGCTGCAGCCGCGATCACGCGTGGGTTGCCTGCCATCATGGTCACCGGCTCTCATATTCCTGCGGAGCGAAATGGCCTCAAGTTCTATCTGCCCGGCGGAGAAATAAGCAAATTAGATGAAACTGCCATCGCCTATCATGCCGGGACCGTCACAGGTTCGAGTTGTGCCCCTGCGGAGGCAGCACCTCTGGCCGGATTGGGGATGGAGTTCCTGGAGCGGATCCTGCGTTGCCTTCCCGGCCAGCCGCTCCGCCAGCTCCGCCTCGGCGTGTTTGAACACAGCACGGTAGCCCGCGACCTGCTGGGGTTCATGCTGGAAAGGCTGGGGGCGCACGTTGTGCGCCTGGGACGCACCGCAACCTTTGTTGCTCTCGATACCGAAGCCGTGGAGCCGGAAACGGCCACCACAATACACGAATGGACGAAGGCCCATGCCCTCGATGCCTTGGTCAGTGCCGATGGCGACGGCGACAGGCCGCTCATCGCCGATGAGCAAGGGCACCTCCTCAAGGGCGACGTGATCGGCCTTCTCACGGCGCAATTCCTGGGCGCGGAAACGCTGGTCACACCCGTCACGTCCAATTCGGGAATCGAAAGGTGCTTCGCCAGGCCTGTGCTGCGCACGCGCGTCGGATCGCCTTATGTCATCGCCGGAATGGATGCTGCACGCCAGAGCGGTCTGACGGGAATTGCAGGCTTTGAAGCGAATGGCGGCGTGCTGGTCGGAGACGGCATGCATGTTGCGGGCGTTGCACTCAGTGCCCTGCCCACGCGGGATTGCTTCCTGCCCATTGCCGCCGTGCTGTGTCTCGCGGCGGGAGGCAGGAAAACGGTCTCGGAGCTTGTCATGGGTCTGGATCTCCCGGCCACGGCCTCTTCAAAACTGGAAGACCTGCCACCGCGTACGCTCGCCACGGTTCTTGGGTACCTCAATCAGGACGACGCCGGCATTGCCGCATTTCTGCAGCCGGTGGGCCGGGTGACTGCCATTGACAGGACCGATGGCCTCCGCGTCACCCTCAACAACGGCTCCGTGGTTGCCCTGCGGCCCTCCGGCAATGAACCCGCCCTGCGCTGCTACGTGGAGGCCGCCAGCGAAGAGGCCGCCCGCCAACTTCTCGCAGATGTCGAACGCCTCGCCCTGCACCCGCTTCTGGAGGTGTCCTGATCATGTGGCTCGTTCTGGCGGCAATGGCCTGTGTGGCGGTGACGACAGCCGTGGCCGTCATCATCCATGACTTCTTCGAGGGCGAAACGCTGATCGCCGACATCATCGACGAATACCGCCTCAGCCGGACCGATCTCGCGACGCTCGATGCCTTCTGGGCGGGCAACAGCAACCGCTCCGACTGCGTGGTCAGCCTCACCACCATTCCCAGCCGCATCTCGCTGCTGGCCCCGACCCTCAAGAGCCTGATGCGGCAGACGCGTGCGCCAAAGCGAATTGTTCTCAACCTTCCTCGAATGAGCAAGCGCGAAGGCGTGCCCTATGTCGTGCCAGAGTTCCTGTCCCAGCTCAAATCCGTCGAGATCGCCCGATGCGAAGACATGGGACCGGCGACGAAGGCCATCCCGACACTCTTGCGCGAAGCGCCGGACCAACTTGTGATCATCGTCGATGACGATCGCATCTACCCCGCCA
>JAEUMJ010000177.1 GCA_016792865.1 Hyphomicrobiales bacterium
GAGAAGATCGTGTAGTAGGCGATTGCGGCGCCCATGCTGGGTGCGCCGTCCGCAAGCCAGTTCACGGCAGCGTCCCTGAGGAGATGGAAGAGCGACCTTGGCGTCAGCCGGAGATCAGCGGAACTCTTCTGGGAAGCGATCATGCAAGGATTGCCGCTTGTCGGACACCCAAAGGTGGGACGCGAACAGGCCCGTGCCTGCTCGCGCCGAAGTCAGGTGGATCAGGGGTTCTGGTTGGTATTGGCGTTGTTGGGGTCGTTGGTGTCGCTCTTGTCCTTGGCGGTTTCCAATGCGCGTTCAAGGTTCTTGCCACCAAGAAGCTTGTTCACGTTCGTCATGCGCAAGGTGCATTCTTCCATGTTGTTGGCCCTCATGGCCGCGTTGGCGGCCTCCCATTCACGGGAGCCTTCTTCCAGCGACTTGCTGTCGAGCTTGTCGACATAGCCCTTCATTTCCGTGAGATTGGATTCATCGCACTTCCAGTCTTGCGCGATTGCAGGCGAGCACGAAAGGAGGCCTGCGGCTGCAATCATGTATGCGAGTTTCTTCATGGGATTTTCTCCATTTGAAATGGGGTGACCTGCCGAGTGCTAGAACAAATCGCATGGGTGATGGTTCCGCGGCGGGTCGGCGCGGCAGCGCATTGCAATCCAGGAGAGAGTGCAAGCACGGCCTGTTGCGCGTCAGCGGTGAGGTCGGGCGTGACCACCATGACGGAGGTATCTGCGGTCGATCTCCTCGATCACCCGGTCGGCGTCTTTCCCTTCAATGCGGCGGAGCAGGGTATCGATCTTTTCTTCCATCCGGTCGTCATTTTCCTTCGAGGCGGGAGAGCCGATGTAGAGAAAATAGGCGAGGCCCACGACCTGCCAGAGAAGCTGGAGGAATTCCGATTGCCAGTTCTCGAAGGTGTCGCGCAACATTTCGATTGAATAGGTGCCGAGATCGGGCAACTCACCGTGCGAAGAGCTCTCCGCCACGAAGGCGTGCCAGCCGGTGATCCAGTGGAGCAGTAATGAAACCAGGAAGAATGCAAGCGTGAGCCAGCCGTAAGCATACTTGCCAAGAATGCCGTAACGCCGTGCTGTCCGTTCGATGTTTGACATGCCCGGATAAACGCGGGTGTCGGGTGTCGGTTGCATGCCCGGTCACGGTCCTGACGGGGTGCATCTTGCCCTGTCGCGACCGGAAATCTGAGAGGCACCGACTTTCTGTGCTGCCGGATTGTCACGCTAAGTATCTGGAAAGATTGGTGAGCCCGACGCGGTTCGAACGCGTGACCCTCTGATTAAAAGTCAGATGCTCTACCACTGAGCTACGGGCCCGACCGGTGCAGAATCCGGACTTGCGGGGCCCTTCTAAGGGGCGGCAGCTAGGGGGTCAAGCGGGGATGGCGGGCTTGCAGCAGGTGGAATTGCCACAATTAAGGGACTAATCACCCGTTTCATGTAGGCCGAATCTGGCGGGGCATGACGGCCCGCCCGGCAGGAAGTGACCAACGGGGACATATGTCAGGCATTGCAGTAGTCATTCTCGCTGCGGGGATGGGAACCCGCATGAAATCGGAATTGCCCAAGGTCTTGCACAAGGCCGCGGGGCGCAGTCTGCTCGGCCATGTGCTGCATGCCGCCAGGGCGGTTTCCCCCCGTCATGTGGTGGTGGTTCATGGTCCCGCACAAGAGCAGGTGAAGGCCGAGGCCAAGGCCATCCTGCCTGATGTGCGCTTTGCCGAGCAGGCCGAGCGTCGCGGAACGGGACATGCCGTCATGATGGCAGAGGCGGCGCTGAAAGACTTCACCGGGACAGTCCTGGTTCTCTATGGCGATGCGCCCCTCATCCAGCCCCAGGCCCTGCTTGATCTCGTGGCGGTGAAAGATGCGGGCGTGCGCATGGCCGTTCTGGGTTTCAGGGCGGCAAATCCGTTCGGGTATGGCCGCCTCATCCTGGAGGGTGAACGGCTCACGGCCATTCGCGAACAGAAGGATGCAAGCGAGGCCGAACGCAAGATCGACCTGTGCAATTCCGGTGTCATCGCCATCGGTTCGCATCACCTCTGGCCGATGCTGCACAAGCTTTCTCCGGCCAACGCCCAGGGAGAACTCTACCTGACCGATGTCGTGGAGCTGATGCACCGTGCGGGGAACTCCTGTGCTGTTTCGCTCTGCCCCGAAGCCGACACGGCGGGCGTCAA
>JAEUMJ010000185.1 GCA_016792865.1 Hyphomicrobiales bacterium
CACCATGGACGATCTTGAAGCGGTCGCGGCTGCGATGCGCCAGAGGGGCATGAGCATCTGCATTGACCTTGTTCTCAATCATACCGCGAAGGAACACGAGTGGGCGCAGAAGGCGCGGGCGGGCGATGCGAAGTATCAGGCCTATTACTGGATGTTTGACAGCGATGTCGAACCCAAGGCCTATGAACGGGATCTGGTCGAGATTTTCCCCGCCGATGCGCCGGGCAACTTCACCTACTATCCTGATATCGGCAAGTGGGTCTGGACCACGTTCAATGAACATCAATGGGATCTGAACTGGTCGAACCCGGACGTGTTCGTGGAGATCGTGGACGTGATGCTGAACCTCGCCAATCGCGGGGTGGAGGTGCTGCGTCTCGATGCCGTGGCCTTCATGTGGAAGCGTCTCGGCACCAATTGCCAGAACCAGCCGGAAGTGCACGACCTGTTGCAGGCCCTTCGTGCGGCAACGCGGATCGCCGCGCCCGCCCTGATCCACAAGGCGGAGGCGATCGTCGCGCCGCGTGATCTGGTGCCGTATCTGGGGCAGGGGCGTCATGCCGGACGCGAGGCCAATCTCGCCTATCATAACAATCTCATGGTGCAGTACTGGTCGTCGCTTGCCAGCCGCAACACGACCCTGATGACCCATGTGCTCGGCACGCATTTCCCGGAGAGTTTCCGCCACGCCTGCTGGGCCACCTACATCCGCTGTCATGATGACATCGGCTGGGCCATCACCGAAGAGGATGCCGCCGCCGTTCCCGGCCTGTCAGGGCCGGGCCACCGGAACTTTCTCGCCGACTTCTACACGGGCAGGTTTCCGCAGAGCTTCGCCCGTGGTGCTGTCTTCCAGGAGAATGCCGCGACAGGCGACCGCCGCAACAGCGGCAGCTTCGCCAGCCTTGCGGGGCTGGAGGCGGCACGCGCGGCGAATGATGAAGCCGCAGCGGAAACCGCCATCCAGCGCATGTTGATGGGCTTCGCACTCATCTGTTCTTTCGGCGGCTTGCCATTGCTCTACATGGGCGATGAGATCGGCCTGCTGAATGACTACGGCTTCGCGACCGTGGCCGAACACGCGCACGACAATCGCTGGCTGCACCGCCCGAAAATGGATTGGCAGGCCGTGGCAAGGGCGCAACGGGGCGAGGGGGTGGAGGGACGTCTCCTGGCGGGCGTGAAGCACATCATCCGTCGTCGCAAGGCCGTGCCGCACATCGCGGCAGACGTGCCGACGCGCATCATCAATCTGGGCAATCCCGCATTGTTCTGCTTCGCCAGGCCAGCCGATGACGGCACGATGCTTGGGCTGTTCAACTTCACGGAAAGCTGGACCTCGATCTCCGCAGACCAGATTCGCGGGTTGGGATGCCGCTTGTTCCGTGACCTTCTTGGCGGGGGAGACGTGCCCACGCCGAACGGCACCCTTGCCATCGCCCCCTATGGACGCCTCTGGCTGGTGTGAATCACAGCCAGTAGCGGTAGGCGTAAACCAGCGTCATCAGCGTGCCCATGGCGATCACGAAACGGCGGATCCAGATCACCGGGACGATTGCCAGCATCTTGCCACCCAGGAAGCCACCGGCCGTTGCGCCCGCCAGCATGACCAGTGTCTGTGGCCACGCGATCACCCCCTGAACCACGAAGATCACGATGGCCGTCCAGTTCACGGCAGCGCCAAGCAGGTTCTTCACGGCATTCGCGGTGCGCACTGCCCACGGGCTTGTCATGCTGAAGGCCGCCATGAACATCACGCCCATGCCGGCACCGAAGTAACCCCCGTAAACCGCAGTCGGTACAAGGGTGAGCTGCCGCGCCATCGGCGTGTCATGATGGGCCTGATCGGCGGGACGCAGTGCATTCTGGATTTGCCGGGAGAAGGCAAAGATCAGCGTTGCAACGCCGATGAGCAACGGCACCAGTGCCGTGAACACCTTGTCCGGTGTCCACAACAGCAATACGGCACCCACACCGCCCCCCAGCGCCGAGATGAGAATGTGAAGCCACATCTTTGCATCGAAGGCGGGCAACTGGCTGCGTTCCGACAGCACCCCCGACAGGTTACCGGGAGTTAACGCGACAGAACTGGAAGCATTGGCCGATATGGGGGAAAGTCCGGCTGCCATCATGGCTGGAAAAGTGAAAAGGGTCGCCCCACCTGCAACAGCGTTGATTGCACCGCCCAGAATACCCGCCCCGAACAGAAGAAGCGCAATGTTCCAGCTCATATCGAAGGTCATGTGAACGCCGTCTTTGATTTGTTTAACGAATTCATGTGATGTAACTCTGAGTCATGGAACATATCCAGCCTTACCTCGATTATTTTTCCGCCCATCCGAGTTGGGCCATCGTCATCATTTTCCTGATTGCCTTCGGCGAAGCCCTGCTGATCATCGGGCTGTTCGTTCCTTCAACCGTGGTTCTGGTTGGCGCCGGAACGCTTGTCGGAACCGGCCACCTGGATTTCTGGTCGGTCTTCCTCGCCACGGCCGTGGGTGCCGTGGCGGGAGATCAGGTGTCCTATTGGGCGGGCCGGCTCTTCGGTGACCGCCTGAAACAGTTCTGGCCGCTCAGCCGTTATCCCGCGCTGGTGGCCAAGGGCGAGGATTTCGTCAGGAGCCACGGGGGCAAGTCGATTGCGATCGGGCGCTTCGTTCCCGGCGTGAAGGCAGTTGTGCCCGGCATCGTCGGCATGCTGGGCATGAGCCAGCCCTTCTTTGTCTTCGTGAATGTCACCAGCGGCATCTTCTGGGCCGCGGCGCATGTCTTCCCCGGTATCCTCATCGGGCAGGGGCTGGCGCTGGCGGGCGAGTTCAGCGGGCGCCTCACGTTCCTGCTGGTGCTGCTTCTGGTCGCGCTCGGGGTTCTGGGCTGGGCCATCCGGCTGCTGTCGGCGGGGATTTTCACGCCTTTCATCCGCCGAATCCTCGCTGGCCTCTCGACGCTGGCCAAGGCGCGCAAGTCCCGCCCGTTCTATCGCCTGGGCCGCAAGCTCTCGCCGGACCATCCCAAGGCGGCACGCATTGTCGCCATGGTCCTGTCGTTGATGATCGCAGCCGCGGTGGTCGTCTATCTCTTCATCCGAGTGGGAACGCTGGATGCGGCCTCCAACCTCGATCAGTCGGTTTTTGGCCTTCTCAACGACCTGCGCAATGCGCCGGGCGACCTGCTGATGACGCGCATCTCGATGATGGGAGAAGCGCCGGTCCTGCTGATGCTCTGTGCCGCAATGGCGGCGTGGCTGCTCATCCACCGTGCCTGGCGAACAGCCCTCGCCGTGGTCGTTGCGGTCGCGGCGGAGCAGGCCCTGGTGGCATTGCTGAAACTCGTCTTTGCGCGTCCCCGGCCGATTGCGCTTCCGCCTGATGCCTATGAGATGGCCTACAGCTTTCCCAGCAGTCACGCCGCCTTTGCCATGCTCTCGTTCGGGCTGCTGGCGGTGATCGCGGGGCATGCCATGGGCCGCTGGAGCAAGGCCCTGGTCTATTCGCTGGCGGGCATGGTGATCTTCCTGATCGGCTTCGCCCGTCTTTACCTCGGCGTGCACTGGCTGGGCGACGTGCTGGCAGGTGTGGCGCTCGCCGCCGTCATCACCACTGCTTTCGGCGTGACGCTGGAAGCCTGGCCCGCTCCCCGCGTTCGCCCGCTCGGCATGATCGGTGTGGCCCTGACGGCCTGGCTTCTCGCCGCCGGCATCAACATCGAATGGAATGGCGCGGTGCGGGAAGCGGCCTATGCGCCTCCCGTTGCGAGCCGCAGCTTCGACCTGCCGACGTGGCAGACGCAGGCCTGGGCGCATATCCCGCCGCGCCGTGTTGATCTGTCGGGCAAGTCGGGTGATCCCTTCGTGGCGCAGTGGGTGGGCGGGCTGGAGAACCTTGAGGCCCAGCTGAAGGGGGATGGCTTCGAGATCATGCCGCCCTGGTCGTGGTCGGCGGCGCTGGCCTATTCCGATCCCCATGCCGCCTTCAGCACCGTGCCCCCAAGGCCGCTGCTGCATGAAGGTCTGGGTGCCCGACTCACCGCCGTGCTGAAGGACAGGACGAGCCAGGACAAGCGGCTGGTGCTGCGCGCCTTCAAGACGGGCGTCACGGTGGACGTGGCGGGGCAGAGCCGCCCTGTCTTTGTGCTCAGCCTCCTGCATGAGGACAATGCCCCGCGCTTCAAGCTTTTCACGCTTCCCCGCTCCTATCCGGCAACGGCTGAGGAAATCCGTGCCTTCCTCGGCGGATTGTCGGGAACCGTGCTGCCGGATTCGCCCGACAAGCCCGTGATCCTGGCGGGCAACTGAGGCCCCGGAAAGTGAGCGGCATCAGGCCGCTGCACGCACGACACTGCCCAAATTCCAACTGGATTTTGGGCAAGCCTTCCGCCATATTCCGGCGCAATTTCGAGACCCATTGGAAAGCCTTAAAATGCAGCTCCTGAAACAGTTCTTCACCTGGTGGAATGGTGCCACCTGGAACACGCGCTTCTATACGTGGCGCAAGGGTGAATTCGTCGGGCAGGACCAGTATGGCAACCGCTACTACCGGGCCAAGTCGGCCATTCCCGATTCCATCCCGGAACGCCGCTGGGTGATCTATTCCGGTTATTCGGAAGCCTCGCAGGTGCCTCCGGGCTGGCATGGCTGGATCCATCACCGCGTTGACAACCCGCCGAAGGATGGCGATTACGCGCCGCACGACTGGGAAAAACCGCACCACGAAAACCTGACCGGCACGGCGAGGGCCTATCACCCGCCGGGGTCCATTGCCGTCGGCGGCAAGCCCGCGATGCCCGCGCCTGACTATCAGGCGTGGCGTCCGGAATAAGCGGCCACAGCAACATCACGCGCACAGCAAACGGGGGCCGTTCACAGTGTCCGCAGGAACCACAACGCTTGAAACAGCCGTTGGCGCCGCAGTGGTGGCGCTGGCCGTCGCTTTCTTCGCCTACGCCTACAAGACGGCAGGGGTGGGTGGCACGTCGTCAGCCGATGGCTACGTGCTGGTCGCCGAATTCGACAATGCCGAAGGCATCAATGTCGGCACCGACGTGCGCCTGGCCGGAATCAAGGTGGGAAGCGTCACGGCCCAGTCGCTGAATACCGAAAGCTATCAGGCCCGGATCGAGATGACGGTCGAGAAGAAAGTGTCTTTGGCCGATGACTCCCAGGCGAAGATCACCAGCGAAGGGCTGCTGGGGGGCAAGTTCATCGCCCTTGAACCGGGCGGTTCGGATGCGCGGCTCGGTCCCGGTGACCAGTTCAGCTATACGCAGGGGTCGGTGGATCTCTGGGCCCTGATCGGCCAGGCCATGGCAGGCAGCAAGAGCAGCGGCGGCAGCGGTTCCAGTGAACCCGCCCCTGCGCCCGATGCAACGCCGGCGCCCGATGCAACGCCGGCGCCCGAAGCAACACCTGCACCTGAAGCAGCACCTGCACCCGAAGCAGCACCGGCCACGGGAAACCCCTGAGCATGCGGAGCGTTCAGCTCGGCGCTTTCATCTCTGCGCTGGCCCTTTCCGTGAGCCCGGCCCTTGCCGAGCGCATTTCCAATCCGCTTGCGCTGTTCAACGGTCTCGACAAGATCACCGGCGTGACCACGAGCTTCGAAGTTCCGATCGATCAGGAATACAGGTTCGGCGGCCTCATCCTGAAACCGTTCGTCTGCTATACACGTCCGGTGACCGAAGAACCCAAGACCACCAGTTTTGTGCAGGTGGATGAACTGGAAGCCTCCGGGCAGAGGAAGCGGGTCTTTTCAGGGTGGATGTTTGCGGAAAGCCCCGGCCTCAACGCCGTGGAGCATCCGACCTTCGATGTGTGGCTGACGGGTTGCCGTGACCCGAATGCGCCACCGCCGCCGCAGGAAGAGCAAACGACAACACCGCCCGAAGATCAGAACAGCGAAGAAGAAGCCACTCCGGAAGATTGAGCTGGGTCAGGCGTGCCGACCCGCTGCCCAGGTCAGCACCAGTTCGGGATCGCCGTCGCCCGTAAAGCGGGCAAAGTCCGCATCGGCGGCAATGGCCGGCTGAAGCATTTTCAGATAATCCGCTTTCTTGATGGAAATTGCGCCCAGCGTGGCGAGATGCGGGTTCATGAATTGCGCATCCAGAAGCCGGAACCCTCCGGCATTGAGCCGGGCCACCAGATGCACAAGCGCAACCTTGCTGGCATCGGTCTCGCGGCTGAACATGCTCTCGCCGAAAAAGGCCGCGCCCATGCGCACGCCATAAAGGCCGCCGACCAGCTTTCCCTCATGCCAGCTTTCCACGGAGTGGCAATGTCCCATGCGGAACAGCTCGCCATAGAGCTTGAGGATTCGCGCGTTGATCCAGGTTTCCCTGCGGGCGCTGGTTTTCTCGGCGCAGCGCCGCATCACCTCTTCAAACGCGGTATCGATGCGGATCTCGAAACGCTTCTGCCGCACCACCTTTCGCAGTGAGCGCGAGATCACCAGTCCATCCAGCGGAAATATGCCGCGTTCATCCGGTTCGACCCAGTAAAGAGCGGAGTCGGTGGCACTCTCTGCCATGGGAAACACGCCCGCCGCATAGGCCTTGAGCAGGACGAGGGGGGTGATGGGACTCACGAAGCCTATCCGCCGAAGGGCAGGGTCACTCAGGACGCGTTACGCGCCAAGAACTTCTCCAGCCAGTGGATGTCATAGTTGCCGTCGATGATATCGGTTTCAGCCAGGAGGCGCTGGAACAGCGGGATCGTTGTTTCAACACCCTCGACAACGAACTCCGAAAGGGCACGGCGCAAGCGCATCATGCATTCGGTGCGGTTCTTGCCGAACACGATCAGCTTGCCGATGAGGCTGTCGTAATAAGGCGGAATGCGATAGCCGGAGTAAAGTGCGCTGTCGATCCGAACGCCCAGGCCGCCGGGGAAATGCACGGAGTCCACCCGGCCCGGCGACGGTGTGAAGGTTTGTGCATTTTCCGCATTGATGCGGCATTCAATGGCATGGCCCGCGAACTGGATGTCTTCCTGCGTCATGGCGAGGGGACTGCCGGAGGCGACACGGATCTGTTCCTGCACGAGGTCGAGACCGGTGATCATTTCCGTCACCGGATGCTCCACCTGCAGGCGTGTGTTCATCTCGATGAAATAGAATTCGTTGTTCTCATAAAGGAACTCGATGGTGCCAACGCCCTCGTAGCCGAGTTTCGCCATGGCGCGGGCGACGCGGCCCCCGATCTCGTCACGCTGCTGCGCATTGAGGGCAGGGGAATGGGCCTCTTCCCAAACCTTCTGATGGCGGCGCTGCAGCGAGCAGTCGCGTTCTCCGAGGTGCACCGCATTGCCCTTGCCATCGCCCAGCACCTGGATTTCGATGTGGCGGGGCTTTTCCAGATACTTCTCGATGTAGACGTCGCCATTGCCGAAGGCCGCCTTGGCTTCTGTCTGCGCCGTGGATACGGCGACTTCGAGATCGGATTCGTTCCTGGCCACTTTCATGCCGCGGCCCCCGCCGCCGGCGGTGGCCTTGATGATGACCGGGTAGCCGATGTCACGCGCCACCTTGCGGGCTTCATCGACAGTGGCAACGCCACCCTCGGAGCCGGGCACGACGGGAATGCCCAGGGCTTTCGCGGTGCGCTTGGCTTCGATCTTGTCGCCCATGGTGCGGATGTTTTCAGCGGAAGGACCGATGAACTTGATATCGTGCTCGGTCAGGATTTCGGCAAAGCGGGCATTTTCCGAAAGGAAGCCGTAGCCCGGATGCACGGCTTCGGCACCGGTGATTTCACAGGCCGACACGATGGCCGGAATGTTCAGGTAGCTATCCTTCGCCGCTGGCGGCCCGATGCAGACGCTTTCATCGGCAAGCTTCACGTGCATGGCGTCGGCATCGGCGGTGGAATGCACCGCAACGGTGTGGATGCCGAGTTCGCGGCAGGCGCGCAAGACGCGCAAGGCGATTTCGCCGCGGTTGGCGATGAGGATCTTTTCGAACATGGATTACTCGATGACCATCAATGCTTCGCCGAATTCCACAGGCTGGCCGTTCTCGACGAGGATGCTCGTCACCGTGCCCGACTTGGGCGCGGGGATCTGGTTCATCGTCTTCATCGCTTCGATGATGAGGAGTGTCTGGCCCTGCTTCACCTGCGCACCGACCGTAACGAAGGGGGCAGCCCCAGGGGCGGCGGCAAGATAGGCCGTTCCGACCATTGGCGACTTCACTGCGCCGGGCGAGTCGGCCGCCGCAGCAGCCGTTGCGGGAGCGGCAGGTGCAGCCGCCGCAGCAGGTGCAGCCGCTGGCGCATGGACCACTTGCGGCATGGCATGGGCCACCGCAGCAACACCCTTGGACACGCGCACGCGCACGCCCTTCTGCTCAAGTTCGATCTCGCTCAGGCCGGTGTTGTTCAGGATGTCGGCAAGGCTGGAAATCAGGGAAAGTTCAGGTGACGTCGGAGCAGGCGATGCGCTGGTCTTGGACGGCTTCTTGGCTGGCATGTTGGGCTCTTCATTCAAGGTTGTACCGGAAGTGGTCCGGGGTGGCATGGCCGTTGGCTTCCTGCCAGAAATGGCGGAATCCGCCGCCTTTGTAAACCATGGCGGCGGCCCACGGTGGAAAAGCGGATTTCCGGCGGATCAGCAGAATTTGCAACCGGCGGAACGGACTTGCGCAATCGCCTTCAGAAGCTCTTCCTGCGGAATGTAGCCCGGAAACACCTTGTCATCCACGATGAAGGCGGGCGTGCCGGTCAGTTGCAGCGTGTTCGCCAGCGCCTGGGTCACGGCAAGCGTGTTGTTCACACTCTCGCCTTTCATGTCGGCCTCAAGCCTTGCCATGTCGAGACCGAGTTCGCTGGCAATCTGGCGCGTCACCTCTTCTGTCACCGGGCCATCATGCTTGAACAGCGCCTGGTGAAGTTCCCAGTATTTCCCTTGCTTGCTGGATGCGATGGCGGCACGGGCCGCGAATTCCGAGCCTGCACCGAAAATCGGGAACTCCTTGAAGATCACGCGCACGTTCTTGTCGTTTTCCACGAGCGTGGCGATCTCGGCGAGGCCCTTCTTGCACCAGCCGCAATTGTAATCCATGAACTCGATGACGGTGACATCACCCTTCGGGTTTCCGACAACGGGGTCGCCCGCGTTCTTGAACAGCGGCTCGGCACTCTGGGCAAGTGCGGCATTGCGGGCCTGGTCGGCAGCCGCCTGTTCCTTTGCCTGGAGGTTTTCGCTCATCTCGCGCAGGATTTCCGGATTCTTCAGCAGGTAATCGCGAACGAGCTGTTCGATTTCCTCCTTCTGCTTGGCATCAAGCGAAGCGGAGGAAGCGGGCGCTGTCCACAGGAGGGCTGCGGCTGCGGCGGCCACTGCGAGCGAAGTCAGTTTGCGCATGGATATCCTCATGAAAAAAGAAGGTTTTGGCCGATTTGCGCGGCGGATTCAAACGACATTTCCGTGAGCGCCGTCACTTCTTGGAGGACGCGAACATCACAAGGTCATTGGCGCGGAGCCATTCCGGGGTGCCCTTCTTGAAGCGTTGCTGGGCCAGCTTTGCTTTCTTGAGGGCGAGGTCGCGGTCCCCGGAGGTCCAGGAGTATTCCGCTGCCGCCAGGTCGGCGCGCGCGGCGTCGCCCTTCATGCCATAGGCCCGCGCCATGTCCTTGTAGATCTGAGGCATGTCCGGCTCGGTTTTCTTGGCGAGACGCAAGAGTGACAGTGCCTCGTCGGCATTTGACGGGTCTTCTGTCGAGAGCAGGAGCGCAGCATGCAGGTGGGTCAGGAGGCCGTTGTTGGGCAGAAGCTGGCGCGCCTTGCGGATGGCGGGAATGCCTTTCGGGGCCTGACCGTTTTCCATATAGGCTTGCGCCTTCAGTTCCCAGAAGTAGGGGTTTTCCGGCAAGTCCCTTGTCAACCCGTCGATGACCGGCATGGCGTTCTGGATATCGCCACGGCGGAACATGGCAATCGAGCGGGCATAGCGGCCCGCAAGGGATTTGTCCGAGGTCGGGTAACGCTGGAACACCCGTTGCGGCGGCTCCATGAAGCCGGAGAGCTTTGCCTTGGCGAGGGCAAGGCGCAGCACCAGGCCGGGATCATCGGCCTTGCTGTAATAGGGCGATTTCTTCGCATCCGTTTCAAGGGTGCGAATGCGGTCGAGCGGCATCGGGTGCGAGAAGAGGTAGGGGTCGGCCCTGTCCATCGAGGCAAGGCTGTTGTTCATCAATTGCTGGAAAAGCGTCAGCATTCCCGCCGGGCTTTCCTGAATGGCAAGCAGATACTTGAGCGCGGCCTGATCGGCGGCGGCTTCCATGGAACGCTGATAGGCCAGCAGGTTGCGCTGGGCGATGCCGCCGCTTCCAGCCATGATGCCCGTTCCGGCCCTGCTTGCACCCTGCACGCCCGCCGCAGCACCGCCCACCACCGCCGCAGCACCGATCAGCATGCCGATGATGCGCTCGGCGCTCGCCTGTGCCATTTCATTGTTCAGGCGTGCGAGATGGCCTCCGGCGATATGGCCTGACTCATGAGCGATCACGCCGATGATCTCGCTCGGACTCTTCGCCTTGGTGATGAGTCCGGTGTGAATGAAGATGCGCTGCCCGCCCGCCACGAAGGCATTGATGTTGTCGTCGGCGATCAGATAGACCTTCACCGACCCGGCGTTGATGCCTGCCGCCTTGAAAATGGGGCGCGAGAAATTACGCAGCAGCCCCTCGATCTCCGCATCACGGATGAGATTCGGGCCTCTGCGCGCCTGGGCCATGGCGGGGGGTGTGAAAACAAGACTCGCCGCGACCAGAAGTGCAGCGGCACGATGGAACCATCGCATCAGATAATCGCCTCCGGAAGCCTCGGTTCTTCGCGTGAAAATGGGGCGGGTTTGAGGCCCGCCCCACTGTGTTGCAAATTACTGTTTCGCAACCTTATTCGGTCGTCCGCTTGCTCCACCAGCCGGCCTTGCGCGGGGCTGCTTCGGTGGCCTGCACGGTCGGTTGCGGCGGTTGCCACTTGCGCGGTTCCGGTTCGGGAATGAAATCCGGAATCTCGATCTTGGGAGAAGGAGGAGGCGCGACCAGTTCCGGTCCGGAAGATTCGCGGCGCGGGCGGTGGCCGCGATCACCGCGATCACCGCGATCACCACGGTCCCGGCCACGGTTGCCATCGCGATCCCGGCGTTCGCGGCGCTCACCACGTTCAGGCCGTTCGGCACGTTCTGCACCCTGGGCCTGTTCCGCCTGATCTTCACCGGCGGGTGCATCCTCGCGGACAGCAACGGCATCGTCGTCGTCATTGCGTTCAGCATGGGCCACGCGTTCGCCGCCTTCATGACGTTCGCCGCGTTCTCCGCGGTCACGGTCGCGGCCCCGGCCACGACCGAAGCGGCCCCGGCGGCCCCGGCGCCCACGATCACCACGGTCATCGCGGCGCTCGTCTGCATTGCCTTCGCGGTCTTGTGCCTCTGCGGACTCCTCGGCGCCATCGCCGTCATCCGACTCGGCAGCGGCGGCAATGTCCATATCCTCGGCGTCCGCGTTCGGCGATTCGTCCTCGTCATCGGCAGAGGTGTCGGCGACGTCACCATCGGTCTCGGAGGCTGTGCGCGGTTCCCCGTTGCGCTCACCCTGGAGATCCCGGTCCCCACGGCGGCCACCACGGCGGCCCCGGCGGCGGCGACGGCGGCCTCCTTCGCGCGGGCGGTCATCGCCGTTGCGCTCCTCGCCTCCGTCGGAGGCTTCTGCATCCTCTGCGGATTCGGTGTCTTCAATCTCGTCGGCAGCTTCGGTTTCCTCCGAGACGGGTTCGTCCTCGTAGGCCGAGTCCATGCGGACCGGGGCGGAAGCCGGAAGACGGCGCGGGGCGATGTCGCGGTCGTGGGCCTTTTCGATGATGGCTTGCGTGCCTTTCATCTCTTCGCCACCCGGCACCACGAAGATCGTGATGTTGTGGGCTTGCTCCAGCGCCAGCACGCTGTCGCGCTTCTCGTTGAGGAGGTAGAACGCAACTTCGCGAGCACAGCGGACCGTGAGGTTCTCAGGGCGCTTCAGCAGGTAATCCTCGATCATGCGCAGCACGCCGAGACCACAGCTTGGAACGGAGCGGACGATGCCCTTGCCTTCGCAGTGCGGGCAGGGGCGGAAAGTTCCTTCCATGATGCCGGGGCGCAAACGCTGGCGCGACATTTCCAGAAGGCCGAAATGACTGATGCGCCCCACCTGGATGCGGGCGCGGTCATTCTTCAGCGCTTCCTTGAGACGACGCTCAACCGCACGGTTGTTGCGGTTCTCTTCCATGTCGATGAAGTCGATGACGATCAGGCCGGCGAGGTCGCGCAGGCGGAGCTGCCGGGCAATCTCGTCGGCGGCCTCAAGGTTGGTCTTGAGCGCGGTATCCTCGATCGAGTGCTCGCGCGTGGCCTTGCCGGAGTTGATGTCGATCGCAACCAGGGCTTCCGCCTGGTTGATCACAAGATAGCCGCCCGACGGCAGCGTCACCGTGGGGGAAAGCAATCCATCAAGATGGGTTTCAACCTGATAGCGTGAGAACAAGGGGCGCGTATCGCGGTAGAGCTTCACGTTCTTGGCGTGGGACGGCATGAGCATCTTCATGAAGTCCTTGGCCTCGCGGTAGGCGTCGTCGCCCTCCACCACCACTTCATCCACGTCCTTTGTGTAAAGGTCGCGGATCGAGCGCTTGATCAGGCTGCCTTCCTCGTAAACCAGGCTGGGGGCCTGAGATTGCAGGGTAAGGTCGCGCACGCTTTCCCACAGGCGGATCAGGTAGTCGAAATCGCGCTTGATTTCAGGCCGCGTGCGCTGTGCACCAGCGGTGCGCACGATCAGGCCCATGCCCTGCGGCACTTCAACATCGCGCGCCACTTCCTTGAGGCGGCGGCGGTCACCGGCGTCGGTGATCTTGCGGGAAATGCCGCCACCACGGGCCGTGTTCGGCATCAGCACGCAATAGCGGCCGGCCAGCGAAAGATAGGTGGTGAGGGCAGCGCCCTTGTTGCCGCGCTCTTCCTTCACAACCTGCACGAGGAGAATCTGGCGGCGCTTGATGACTTCCTGGATCTTGTACTGGCGGCGGCGCGGCTGACGGCGCGCGCGGCGCTGCGGCACTTCCTCAAGCGCGTCTTCGGCACCGATCGATTCAACCTTCTGGCTTTCGGCGTCTTCCTCGATGGAAACGATGTCCCCGGCAGGGCCGGATGCGGCTTCGCCCGGCGCCGCGGATTCAACGACATCGGAGGAAATGCTGTCGGCTGGTTCGGCATCCAGCGCCAGCGTGGTGGCGGGCGCCTCATCTTCTTCCGCTTCTGCCGTCGCTTCGGTCACGTCCGCGAAGGCTGTCGCTTCCTCGGCGTGTTCGTCGTGGTGATCTTCAGCGTCTTCCGGTGTCAGGAGCGGGGCAGGAGCGTCATCGCCGCCTGCCTCGACCTCGTGGGCTTCGCCCTCGATGGTTTCACCTTCGCCGCCCGATGCCTCGGTGGCATGGCCGTTGTCGAGTTCATCGTCCGCATCCTCGGCGTCTTCCTCTTCCTGTTCCTTGAGGAGGGCAAGACGGTCCGCAACCGGAATCTGGTAGTAGTCGGGATGGATTTCGGCGAAGGCGAGGAAGCCATGGCGATTGCCGCCGTATTCCACGAAAGCCGCCTGAAGCGACGGCTCGACGCGCGTTACCTTGGCGAGATAGATGTTGCCCTTGAGAGGTTTGCGCGACGCGCTTTCGAAATCGAATTCTTCAATGCGATTGCCACGAGCCACGACAACCCGGGTTTCCTCGGGATGGCTGGCGTCGATGAGCATTTTGCTGCCCATGGTCTATGTTCCTTGCGGCGGCACGGGAACGGAAGGCATCCAGGTCTCTGTCCGGACAAGAGGTGGACGTGACCGCTCGACGCGTGCGCGCGTGTAGGGGTGTGATCAAGCGCAACTGTGCCGATGCCCTCAGGCCTGTCGTTTCGGCGATCGTGTGCGGGACGTTGATCATGACCCTCGTTGACTATTGCCCCTGGCGTGCCGGAGGCGGTTTGAACTCTTTCGGCCCACCGGATGGTTCCGTCCATCCCCGTGGTGTGAGGGCGATAACACCCTGCCAAACGCAGAGGGGAGGCTGCTTGCCAAAGCGGACCGGACGCCTACCCGTTGCGAAACTGTTGCCCGT
>JAEUMJ010000198.1 GCA_016792865.1 Hyphomicrobiales bacterium
GCCCAGTGCCGAGGTGTCCGCAAGGGAACCGCTGGAGCGGCTGTGGCGCGCGGCGGGACTGGATGACGTCGTCATGACCGAATTCCGCATCACCGTCCGCTTCAGCGACTTTGACGATTTCTGGAGCGCCAATACCTTGCCCGTCGGTCCACAGGCTGCACGCATAAGATCGCTATTGCCGGCTCAGCAGCAGGAATTGCGGCAACGGCTTCAGGACAGCCTCCCGCCTGGCGCCGACGGCAGCATCTCCTACGAAGCCTTCGCCAATGCCGTGAAGGGCCGCAAGCGGGGTTAGGCGAACCGGTGGCCCACGTTCTGATTTTCCCTTTCCGTCAGCCCGCTCAGGCGCTATCCCCCCGGCCATGGCTGGTACCGACAAGACCAAGGAACAGGCGTTCGGCCCCGCACCCTCCGTGGTGCTGGTGAACCCGCAACTCGGAGAGAACATCGGCATGGCGGCACGCGCCATGGCGAACTTCGGACTCTTCGACCTGAAACTCGTGGACCCGCGCGTGGGCTGGGATCGCGAAAAGGCCGAGGCGGCCGCATCCGGAGCCCATGTCACCGTTGAAAAAGCGAGCGTTTACAATACGCTGGAAGACGCTTTGAAAGAAGTGAATTATGTCTATGCGACCACTGCCAGGCCGCGCGGCATGACAAAGGAAGTGGTGACGCCGGAACAGGCCGGTCTGGACATGCGCGCCCGCATCAAGCGCGGCGAGAAAGTCGCCATGATGTTTGGCCGGGAACGCTTCGGCCTCAATAACGAGGAAGTGTCGCTTGCCGACGTGATCGTCACGGCTCCCGTCAATCCGGCCTATGCCTCGCTCAACATCGCCCAGGCCGTGCTGCTGATGGGCTACGAATGGTTCAGGCACGAGGCCACAAGCCTCGGCCAGGCCACACCGGAACTGCCTGCCCTCGAAGGCCCCGGCCTCCAGATGCCGGACACCTGGCCCGCCAGCAAGGAAGAACTCTACGGCTTCTACGATCATCTGGAACGCGAACTCTGGGAGGCGGGCTTCTTCAAGACCGCCGAAAAACGCCCCGGCATGATGCGCAACATCCGCAACATCTTCGCACGCACATCGCTTTCGGCGCAGGAGGTGAGCACGCTGCGCGGCATCATCTCCTCGCTCACGCGGGTGCACGAGTTGCGCAAGCTGAAGCGTTCCGACGGAAACGAAAGCTGACCGGACCATGGCAACCCAACCGCGTGTTCTCCTGTTTGACTCCGGCATGGGCGGCCTCACGGTGGCGCGGGCGGTGGCGCGGCAATTGCCGGATGCGCATCTGGTCTACGCCGCCGACAATGCGGCATTTCCCTATGGCGCATGGAAGGAGCAGGATCTGGTCAGGCGCATCGTCACTGTGCTGGGCCGCCTGATCGATCTCACCCGGCCCGACGCCGTGGTGATTGCCTGCAACACCGCCTCCACCATTGCGCTCGCTGAACTGCGAGCCGCCTACAAGGTGCCGTTCGTCGGCACGGTGCCCGCCATCAAGCCTGCGGCTGCGCAAACCAGGTCGGGCGTCATCGGCGTCCTGGCAACGCCCGGCACGGTCAGCCGCGAATACACCCACTCCCTCATCCACACCTTTGCCTATCACTGCAAGGTGGTGCTGCACGGTGCGCCGCGCCTCGCGGAAATTGCCGAGCGCAAGCTCAAGGGCCACGCGATCGACATGGAGGAGTTGCGGGCGGAAGTGGCGCCCGTGTTCCGCAAGCGGGACGGCCGGCAGACTGATGTCGTGGTGCTGGGTTGCACCCACTATCCGCTGCTCACCGAGGACATCCGCAAGGTGGCGCCATGGCCCGTCACCTACATCGATCCCGCTCCGGCCATTGCCCGCCGGACCGCTGACGTTGTGGAAGAAACGCCGCTCAAGGGGCCGGATGCCGATGTGCCCGCGCATGGCACGGTCGTGCTGACCTCCGCCAGGGGCAGTGCTTCGGAAACGCTGGCGGCCTATGGGGTCATGGGTTTTCCCCTTCACATGGTGATCGATCTTCCGGCGTGAGCCCTATCGGTAAATGCCGAGGGTGAGGCCGCGCACAAGATGCTTCTGCACGAACAGCACGAAGATGAAGGCGGGTACCAGCGCCGTGGTGGTGAGCGCTGAGATGAGGCCCCACATGTTCATCACCAGCACTCCCGCCTGCACCGGCATGAGCCGCAGGTTCTGCGTGAGGAAGAGGGAGAGCAGGAACTCCGTCCAGGAGAAGATGAAACAGAGGATTGCCGTGGCCGCGATGCCCCCCTTCATCATCGGGAGGATGACATGGCGGAAACCTTCAAAGCGGCTGGCGCCGTCGAGCCTTGCGGCTTCTGTCACCTCGTGCGGCACGTCGTCGAGAAAGGATTTCAGGAGCAGCACGGCAAAGGGCAGGTTGAGTGCCGCGTGGGCCAGTGCCACGCCGATCCGCGTATCGAGGATGCCGAGCGTGTGATAGAGGCCCACCAGCGGAAAGACGATGGCGATGGGCGGCATGAAGCGTTGCAGGATGACCGTGTTGCGCAGGCCGCGCTGCCAGCGGAAGGTCATCTGGGACAGCGCATAGGCAAGGGGCAGGGCCGCGACCAGCACGATCCCTGTCGAGAGAAGGGCCACCACGGACGAGTCAATCAGGCTCTGGCGCGAGTCGAAGATGGTGCCCTCCACCCCCATGATGACCAGGGCGAAATTGGACAGCGTGAATGAGAAATCCAGGCGGAGCAGCCGTGGCAGGTCGAGCAGCACGTCAGCGGGCGTGAAGGCGGAAATCCCCCACCACACGATGGGCAGCACGTAGAGCGTGACGATCAGGAGGGCGGCGGCATCGCGCGCCCGTGCTTTCAAATTCTTCATGTCGGGCCCGACCGTAGCCGGGGGTGGAGCGGTCGTCATCAAATTGTTAGGGAGGCTCATCAAATCACCCCCTCGATACCGTTCAGAAGGACGGGGGAGGGGCGGACATTTGACACCGCCCCCGGTTTCCACTAGTAAGCCGCCAACCGCAGGGGAAACCCTGCGTTTTGCTTGCCCGTGACGCCTTTCAGGCGTCTGTCGGCCGGGAGACCGGTGCCAGAGGAGGGTGGGCTCCAACCAACCCGTTGGAGCTGTAAAGAAGGCCGGGACGCCCCCGCGCCATGCTTCGCATCTCCATCATTTTGAGAGCTGTAAATGACAAAGCGTTCAAACGCCAAATACAAGATCGACCGCCGCATGGGCGAAAACATCTGGGGCCGTCCGAAGTCCCCGGTGAACAAGCGCGAATACGGTCCCGGCCAGCACGGCCAGCGCCGCAAGGGCAAGATGAGCGACTTCGGCACGCAGTTGCGCGCCAAGCAGAAGCTCAAGGGCTACTATGGCAACCTTTCGGAACGCCAGTTCCATGGCCTCTACGTGGAAGCCATCCGTCTCACGGGTGACTCCTCCGAAAACCTGATCGGCCTGCTTGAGCGCCGCCTCGCCACCATCGTGTACCGCGCCAAGTGGGTGCCCACCGTTTTTGCCGCCCGCCAGTTCGTGAGCCACGGCCACGTCAAGGTGAACGGCAAGCGCGTCACCATCGGCTCGATCCGCATCAAGGTCGGCGACGTGATCGAACTTTCTGATCGCGCCAAGGAAATGGCCTCGGTGCAGGAAGCCCAGGCTTCCGCCGAACGTGATACGCCCGACTATCTCGAAGTCGCCGGCGGCCAGGTGAAGCTCACCCGCGTGCCTTCGCTCAGCGAAGTCCCGTATCCGGTGCAGATGGAACCGAACCTGGTGGTGGAATACTACTCGCGCTGATTTCTCTTCGGCACGACACGGTTTGAA
Source organism: Hyphomicrobiales bacterium (assembly GCA_016792865.1). Taxonomy (GTDB): domain Bacteria; phylum Pseudomonadota; class Alphaproteobacteria; order Rhizobiales; family Aestuariivirgaceae; genus Aestuariivirga. The sequence goes on from JAEUMJ010000198.1 coordinate 3,805, forward strand.
GGGCGGGATCGTTTCCCGCCCTTTTTCTTTTCACTCAGGCGACCGCGAGAATGCGGGCAGGGCCGCCCGTGCCGCCGCGATGCTTGGGCGCGCCGACGAAGACAGTGGTGCCCGTTGCAGGCAACTGGTCGAGGTTTGCCACGCACTCGATCCCGAAGCGCCCGCCGCCCAGCCAGGCATAATGCACAGCGAAGTCGGAGGAGTTCCCCGGATCGAGCGACAGCGTATCGACGCCAATCCCGGCCACACCCATTTCGGCGAGAAGGTCGGTAGCGGCCCTGCTGAAACCGGGGAAGGCCAGCTTGCCGTCGGGCGTGTTGCGGAAGGTGCTGTGGGGCGCCTTGGCGCCCCAGCCGGAATGCATGGCAAAACAGGCGCCTTGCGGAATCTCGCCATGGGTGGAAACCCAGCGTTCCACGTCGTCGCGCGTGACCATGGCGTTGGCGTCATCACGCGCCTTGGCCGAGATATCGATCACGCAAAGCGGGCAGAGCAGCTTTTGTGGATCAAGTTCACTCAATGAGGGGCCATCGGCAGAGAAGTGCAGGGGCGCATCCACATGGGTTCCGGTGTGCTCATAGATCGAGAGGTGGAACAGGTTGGACATGTCGCGCCCGAATTCCTTCACCTGCCTCATGGTTATGCCGGGCTTGCCGTCCCAGGTGGGGAAATCGCTGTCGTAGGTGTGGGTGAGATCCACGACCCGACCGGAACTCCGCGCCAGGTTTTCGCGCGCGGTGAGCGCACCTGCCGCCATTGCCGTGGCGGCAGTTGCTGCCGATCGTTCAAAGGCCGTGGGGTGGGCGCGAACCGACGCCCGGACACTTTCCATCAAACAGGCGTTGCACATGCTGTCTCTCTCCGAAAGATGGAGAGGTTAGACCGTTCTCAGTGCAGTCGCCACTCCGCATCGACATTGCGGAACTCGGAAGGCTTGATGATGGAGGCATGGGCCACGCGCACGCTATGCAACGGGCCGTCGAGATTGCGTTCCCAGAAGTCGAGAAACTCCTTCAGCCGGGGGAACCTGGGGGCGAGGTCGTAGTCCTGCCAGACGTAGCTTTGCAGGATGCTGCGATGGTCCGGCATCCGGTAGAGGATTTCGGCCGTTGTCAGGCTCCAGCCCTTCATCTGCTTTTCGAAGTCACTGCACGTCGAAGCCGTCATGCACATTCTCCTTTCCATTCAGGCAAGAGAAAACTTCCGCAAGAATCAGTTTCAGTCAATCCCGTGAAGGAAGTTTTAATGTGCTATTTCAGTATGTTAGCAGCCTTTGATAAAGAGTGCTGCCAACGCCTCAGAGCTGTGCGGCAATCCAGGTTGCGAAATCGAAGTTCGGCCTTTCGAGATGCGACAGCGGGCCGGGTTCCGCCAGCGACGACAGCACCCCGCGATAAACCCGCTCGGTGCAGCCGCGGTCCTCGATGTTCACTTCATCGAGCAGCGTTTTCAGATTGCGGAAATGCTGATCCACGTCGGCATCCTGCATGAAGTCCTTCGACATGCCGCCGCCGAAGATGATCTTCACCTGGCCGGGGCCTTTCGGATGCAGCGAGAGATACCAGAAGTAACCGGGGGTCAGCGTGATGAGCAGGGATGGATAAATTGCCAGCAGATAGGTCATGCGGCGGCGATCGCCCACCAGCCGCGTGTTGGTCGGATGGGCGAGTGCGATCTTCAGCCGGTCGTCCTTCAGGATGGTGTGATAGTTGAACGTGGCGAGGCCGGGCGGGCAGACCATCTCATCGAGTTTCGACAATCCGCCGATGGTGCCCGCATGGCAGACCGGCAGGTGGTAGCTTTCCATGAAATTCTCGGCCAGCACCTTCCAGTTCGTGTCCCACACATGCTCTTCGCGGAAGGCTTCGGTGTAGTTCGCCATGTCGAAGTCGGCGATATGGCCTTCCACCTCCGCCAGTTGCCGGGCGGGTTCCGGAATGTCCGGATTCAATGTCACCATGATCCAGCCCAGCCAATCGACGCAGCGCACCTGCGGCAGACAAAGGGCGTGATGGTCGAAAGTCTCGTTCTGCTTCATGGCCGCCGCGGCCCGCAGGCTGCCGTCGAGGGCGTAGGTCCAGCCATGATAGGGGCAGACGATCGCGTTCACATGGCCCGAACCTTCCAGCAGAACCGACATGCGGTGCAGGCAGACATTCGATTGCGCCCGCAGGGTTCCGTCGCGGTCGCGGATCACCATGATGGGCTGTCCCGCCAGTTCCGCCGTCACATAGTCGCCCGGCCTTGCCAGTGTTGAAGCGCGCCCCAGCGAGAACCATTGCCTGGCGAAAATCTCGGACACTTCGCGGGCGGCGAATTCTTCCGAGGTGTAGACCGATTTCGGCATGGCCTTGGCCCGGTTGAAGGGCACTGCGACATTGGCCTTCAGCTCGGCAACGGGATCGAACTTGCGGTCATGGGCGTTCATCGCGGGACTCCGGATCAGGACAGCCTGGCCATGGCCTTCTTCACGGCAGGGCGTTGTTCCATCGCCGCCTTGTGGGCGGAGAGCTTGGGGAAGCGGGAAAGGTCTACGCC
>JAEUMJ010000020.1 GCA_016792865.1 Hyphomicrobiales bacterium
GAAGTTGATCGCCGCGGCGGCAAGGACGATGGTGCGAACATCGCATGAAAGCTTGACGTGATCTGGGTTCATTTCCTGAACCAGACGATACGAGAGCATCTCGGTGGAAGCAGAGGGACGATGACGAGGAAGTAACCAGGCTCGCTGCCACCATTGCAGCGTCAACCAGTCGGCTGCGAATGCTGAAGTCCTCGGGACCGGATGTGACCGCGACGCCTGGCTGCAACCAGCATGATCGCTCCCGCCAGCGTACAGGCAAGGACCGCTAGGACCGATGCTTCAAGGCCGAAGGCACCGCCCGTCAGCAACGCAGGCCCCTCGACGACAGGCTTGATGAGGCCCGGCTGATTGAACGCACCTGAGACGATGCCGGAAAACAAGCCTGATTGGGCGAAGTTCCAGGCGAAGTGAAGGCCCATGCAGATCCAGAGGCGGCGGGTCACCAGATAGGCAGCAGCAAGCAACACGCCCGCCTCCATGGTGATGGCAAACGAACCCCACAAGGCCCCGTCCACCGGAGCATAGTGACTGAGGCCAAAGACAAGCGCCGAAACTGCCAGTGCGATCCAGCTTCCCAGCCAGTCCTCGACGATGCGGAACAGGCCGCCCCGCCACATCAGTTCTTCCAGCACGGCTGAGCTGAGCGCCATGGACAGGGCAGGCAGCGTGACCGACAGGGCGTTGATGCCCTCCACGCGGTAGACGCCGAGCAGCATGAGGATGGACACAGTGAGGACGCAGAGCGCCGCACCGATCGCCAGGCCCGCGGCCAACTCCCGCCCCATGCCGGGCGTCGAAAGCTCCTGCACGGGGCGCTGTTCGACCAGGCGCACGAAGACGACGTAGATCAGCAACCCCAGGAGGACCATCGCGATGGACGACGCCAGCGCCAACTCCGGTCTGGCCTCGAACTGAATCCTGAATCCGTTGCTGATGCCAATGAGCAGGAAGAAGACCGGACCCAGGAGCGCGAGCCGGACCAACGGGACATTCAGCACGCGACGCCACAGCGGCTGGTCTCTTGGCGGCATGTCACGCACGGTTGCCTCCAGCGGGGATAGGGACCGGGATCACTTCGCAGCCTTGGCCCAGTCGGGGATGTGGAATTCGACGGTGATGCTCTTGGGGCATTCATCCGACAGCTTGCGTTGCGGATTGTTGACGAAGGCCACGCCCATGTCGCTGACGCAGGGTTGATACAGGATTGCGCCGTGACCGGCTTCGGGAATCATGAACACTTGCGCATTGCTGAGCTTTTCCACGGCGACCTTTGACCAGCTTGCCGGTGTCTGTGAATCGTAGAGCCCGCCAATGGAGAGGGTCGGGATGTCGCTCGTCACCGGGACTTGCCAGTTATCGCGTTGATGGTGCTTGAACGCGGTGCATGCCTGATACACGAACTCGGCGAGCGGATCGTAGGCATCGCCAATGAAGGGATATTTCAGGCCCGCAGTGAACTTCCGGTAGCCGTCGAGGGAGTTGAACGGAATGTCCTCCTGGCAGGCATAGTTGAAAAGATAGAGGTTCTCGAAGAAGCCCAATTCGGAAGTTGCCACATCCCGCTGGATGATGCGGAACGAGCCTGCAAGCTCCGCGTCGGTCATGCTGTCAATCAGGGAGAGCAAGCGCTTGCCGTCTTCGCCCGCAGTGTGGGTCTTGACGAAGGCACTCAGGCTTTCCTTTGAGGGCGGGGTGTTCTGGAGCGCAACATAGTCGGCGGCCATCCTGTTCACCAGCGATGGGTCGCGCCCTTTCGCGGCGAGCAATGCCATCTCCAGTTCCGCGTCGAAGAGCGTTGCCACCGGCCCGTAGTTGCTGGTTGCGTCGAGTTCATCACGGAGTTCCTCCATCACGTTCTGGTTCGAACGCTCGACCCGAGATGAAATGGCCGCATTGTCCGCAAGCGTGGTGATGAGGTCGCGTTGCCGCTTCGGCAGGCTGGCGGAAGCGGCAGAAATTTCGGCGTCGCCCGGCATTGGCATCACGAAATTGCGGCCCACCAGCTTGTCCACCGTCGGCATGTCCTTGCCGCGATGGAGTTCATAGATGAACGCCGGGAGATAGGGCGTCATGGAGAGATTGCCGTACTTGGCATTGCGCTGATCGAAGGCCGCAAAGATCGTCATCGTATCGACAGGCTTGCCCTGGTGGATGATCTTTCCCGCCTTGGCCTTCTTCAATGTGTCGATGATGACCTTGTCGAGGTCGGGGAACGTCGCGTTGCAGGTCTGGTCCGCCTTGCACTGCTCGACCACATGCTCGATCGGTTCGTCCAGCTTGAGGCCGAAGGAATCGTACAGGCGCACCCATGGCGGGGCCACGCCGTCAATGATGACGGACCGCAGGCCATCGGGTGCCACACGCATCGTTTCAAGGGCAAGCTTCGTGCCGTAGGAAATGCCGTAGAGATTGTAGTTCTCATATCCGAGCGAGCGCGTGATGGTCCGCACGTCCTTCGCGTTCTCGTAGGTATTGTATTTTGCGATGTCGATGCCCGCGGCCTCGACTTCCTTCAGGCACTCCGTGACCACCCTGATCGTTTCGTCCGCCGGGGCATCCTTGTTCGCGACGCTGCTTGCGTTCTGGGCCAGCGCCTTGAAGCAGTTGACGGACTTTCCGGAAAGACCGGCAGACCTTTGATCGAAGAGAAGAATGTCGCGTGTCTTGCGGAAGGCCTCGAAGGTGCCGGCATAAAGCGGAATCTGGGTGATCGCGCTGCCACCCGGCCCGCCCTGCAGGAACACGACAGGATCAGGCTCCGGATATTGCGACCACGCCTTCAATAGCGCGAATTTCAACGGGATTTTCTTGCCGTCCGGCTTGGCGTTGTCCTCAGGCACTTGCACGGTGCCGCACAGGACGGTCTTCCCTTCCACCTCATTGGCGGGCATTGGCCTCGGGCAGACAATCCGCGTGAACGGCATGGTGTCTGCCTGCGCGGACGTGAGGGAAGCGGGGTTATCTCCGGAAGTCCCTGCGAGTGTTGCGATCAGGGCAAGGATCTGCGCTATGTCCATTGAACGTTTCCTCAATCCAACAATGCGGGAGGAGACGTTGTATGGGGGCAGACAGGCCCGTCAAATGAAAAGCGGTACCGATCAATGAGCCTGACTCATATGACGGAGCCGCTGATGTTGGTCAGGCAGAGAGCGGGACGGGCTTATCGTGCGGCTGCTTCAATGCCGCAACGCGTCGCAGCAACTGCACCACGGACGAAAGATCCATCGGGTGGCCGGTGAAGTATCCTTGTGCCACGTCACAGCCGATCATCTTGAGAAGGCTGAGCTGCTCGGCATCCTCGACACCCTCCACCACAACCTTGTGGCCGAGGCCATGCGCCATATTGACGACCGCCATGACGATGGTGCGCGAATTGTGGCTTCTCACGATGTCCGAAATGAGCGACCGGTCGATCTTCAGGCTGTCATAGGGCAGCTTCATCAGCTGTGCGAGATTTGAATAGCCAGTGCCGAAGTCGTCGATCGCGATTTCGAAGCCTGCCGTGCGCAGGGCCGTGAGATGCTCGTTCGCCTTCTCGACATCGGTCATGGCGATGTTCTCGGTGACCTCCAGCTGGAAGTCCGCGGGCTGGACTCCCAGCGAGGCGACAAAGGCGATCAGGTTCCGCGCAAAGGCGTCGTCGGCAAACTGGGTGGGACAGACATTGACGGAAATGCGCTGTTGGAAACCCACGCTGCGGAGGAGCCGGATGTCGCTTGCAGCGATGAGCATGACCTCGCGCCCGATCCTGTCGAGCGCACCGATTGATCCCACGACAGGAAGGAATTGCGCCGGATAGAGGAGCCCGCGCGTGGGGTGCTGCCAGCGCACGAGGGCCTCCAGGCCGCAGACAGAGCCGTCTTTCAGCGAGATCTTCGGCTGGTAGTGGACCTCGAACTGCGAGCGTGCGATGGCGGCAGGGAAGTCGCGTTCCAGTTCGCCCTGGTCCATGACGCTCGACCGCATGGTGTCATCGAAGACGGCAAAGCGGCCCCGGCCCTGCTTTTTGGCCTCATACATCGCAAGATCGGCCCGCTTGATGATTTCAAGAGAGTCCTTCGGCTTCTCCTCGAAGCTCACGATGCCGACCGAAGCACCGATCTGGATGCTCCTGTCTTCGATGAGGAAAGGCTCGCCGATCGTGTCTATGACCCTGGTGGCAAGTGCCGTGATCTCACTCTCACTGTGATCACCGATGATAAGGGCCACGAATTCATCGCCGGCGAAACGGAAAAGCAGCCGGCATTCATTGCCGGAGATCTGGAGCTGGTCCGGCGTGAGGCAGTTGCGGAATTGCCCGGTGTCCATCTCAAGCCCCTGCACCAGCATGCGCTGGGCGGCCTTGCGCAGCAGCGTGTCGCCGACCTGATGGCCATAGATGTCATTGACCTGCTTGAAGCGGTCGAGATCGATGAACATCACATGGCCTGCCGTGGAGGGCAGGTTCTGGATGACTTCGTCCAGCACCGCGCGATTGGGAAGGCCCGTCACGCCGTCCTCGTAGGCGAGGGTGTTGATCTTGGCGACGTTGTCATTGAGACGGGCCACCATCTTCTTGAAGCTGTCAGCCAGCCCGCCCACCTCGCAATTGCAGTCCACGGTGATGAGCCTGTCGTAATCACCCTTGGCGATGGCTTCGGCTGTGACCTTGAGGTTCTCGATGGGGCGCGTGAGCTTTCCCGTCATCAGGTAGGTCACGGCGGAGGCAGCGGCGGTGGCAAGTGCAACGATCACGAGGCCAGAAACACCGATGTGGTGCGTGACGTGCTCGTCCTGGCTTTCGAGCCAGAAATAGACGAGCGCCGAAATGATGACGCATGCAGCGGCAATCATGATGGTGAAGCGCACGCGGAGACTGTTCAGGCCCCGCCCGAATGGCACGTTCTCGACCTGTATGATGTCGTCTCGCATCGCGCGAATGCCCTGTGAAGCTGCCTGATCACCTAACGTCGTGCAGCAGCATTCTGCAAATCCATAAGGCCGGGATCGTTTCCAAATCGTGATGAACTATTGCCTTGCCCGCCAAAAAGTCGTGGTGCGCAAGTGAAGGTTTTGCAAGCAGGGAGCAAGGCCTGCACCTGCTTCACGTCACGTCCACCGTGTGCCGAAGGTGCGGTCATCGTGACATCGCCCTCGAAATGCGTTCCACCCCGGTGTGCGACTGCCTTTGACCGCCTTACTGATCTGCTCTAGTGTCGCGCACGTGTGATGGGGATGGAGTCCCCCGACAACCGCCAAAAGGCTGATGGCTCCTGCCGGGTGCGTGAGTGCCGGTGGGAGCGCGTGCAATCACCGGCCACGTTCCCGATCCCTGTGAACCGCCCGGCAGAGGCATGGCCGGGCCCATGAGAGGAAACTGAGACGTGGCTTACTTGATCGTATTCCTGGGAGCAGGAGCAGGAGGCGCCTTGCGCCACGGCTTCAACGTGGCGGCAGCACGGGCGTTCGGCACCGGCTTTCCCTTCGGCACGCTGGGGGTGAACGTGCTGGGGTCGCTGCTGATGGGCCTGCTTGCCGGTTACTTCGCCTTCAAGGGGGATGCATCGCAGCATTGGCGCTTGCTGCTCACCACCGGCGTGCTTGGCGGGTTCACCACCTTTTCCGCCTTCTCGCTCGATGTTGCATTGCTGTGGGAGCGCGGCGACATGACCGGAACGATGATTTATCTCATCGGGTCGGTGGTGCTGTCGATCGGCGCCTTGTTTGCCGGACTCGTTCTGGTCCGTCAGCTTGCGGGCGGATGACTCAATCTGCCTTCAGGTCCGGCCTTGCCCAGTCGATGAGCTTGCCGGCCAGCCACCAGCCGGCGACGGCAATGGCGGCCCCGGCATAGCCGTCGATGGCATAGTGCCAGGCGAGATGGACCGAACCCACAAGGATCAGGAAAGCAAAGGCGGACAGCAGGTAACCCAGCCAGCGCTTGCCGGATGCAAAGCCGAGAATGGCAAAGAGAACCGAGGTGCCGACGTGCATCGACGGCATGGCGGAAATGCCATTCACCATGCCGGTTCCCGTTTCATAGGTTTTCCAGAGTTCATTCATCACGTTGAGTGACCAGATGGGATAGTGCCGGTTGGCTTCGGCCAGCCAGGCCATTGCAGGGGCATAGGGGTCCGGCCCCGGCAGGAGGCGGCCATAGAAGCACGGACCGACCGACGAGAAGATGGTGCCCAGTACACAGGTGCCCAGGAACCACGTCAGCGTGAAGCCCAGAAGGAAGTGCAGGCGCAGGCGTGTGTCCCGGCCTGAGAACCCCTGCCAGAACCACAGGCTGAACATCACGAAGAACCAGATGTTGTAATTCACGTTCAGGATGAAGGTGAGCAGCGGAACATTCAGGAACGACAGGAGTTCATAGGGGTTATGGCCGAGATGTACGGTCTTGTCCCAGACGGCGAACGAGCCGTCCCAGGAGAACGGGTGCGCAGATGGTATCGCCTTCTTGATGAAGGTGTAGCCCACCATGTAGGCGCTCATGAAAAGGAAGGCATGAACGGCGTTGCTGATGCGCATGGGGGAAAGATAATCGTTCAGAAGCTTGCGCCCCAGGGCGGCGGTCAGGCTGCCTTCGCCTCCGCTGCGCGCAAAACGGATGGCTTCGCCGAGAAGGCCGAGCAGGATCATCAGCACCAGGATCAGGAAGACCGGCCCGGTGAAGAGCTTCACCATCTGGAAATCGAGGGGCAAGTCCAGCACCCAGGCTTCGGCTGCGGCCGCGACCATGACAACGGCAGCGAAGGCATAGAGAAGGCCATGGCGACGGAACCCCGTCAGAACCGCCTCTGCCACTGCGGCGAGGCGCGGGACAGGCAGCGCGAGGCTGTTGCTGGACAGCGTATTGGACATGCCTCCCCATACGTCAGGCCGCCTTAAGAGCGGTTTCTGAAACACGGTTAACGGACCGTAGGGACGTGGGGGTGCATGAAAGAGGGGGACAGGAAAAAGCGGGCAACCGGCGGGGGCAGGGCCGGACCCGACTGATCTGGACAATTATTAGAATCGTTCTAGAAAGTCGTCATGAAAAGCTTTTCCGAACTCACCGAACAGGAAATCCTCGCCCTCGCCATTTCCAGCGAGGACGACGACGCCCGCGCCTACATGGGCTTTGCCAATGCCCTGATGGAAACCTATCCGGCCTCCGCCAAGGTGTTCATCGAGATGGCCGAAGAGGAGCACGATCACCGCCGCGCCCTCACCGAGCTTTACCGCAAGAAATTCGGCGAGTTCATTCCGCTCATCCGCCGCAGCGACATCAATGGCTTTGTGCGCCACAAGCCGGCGTGGACACTGTCCAAGCTCGGCATCGAGGCCATGCGCCAGCGGGCCGAGGTGGTGGAACTTGAGAACTACCGTTTCTATACCCAGGCCGCCGAGCGCAGCACCGACCCGCAGGTGAAGAAGCTCCTCGAAACCCTTGCCATGGCCGAAAAGGGACATGAATCCCTTGCCGCGCGACTGGGCGAAAAGCACCTGACCGATGACGCGAAGGAATCCGAAAGCGAAGCGGAACGCCGCCTGTTCCTGTTGCAGGTGGTGCAGCCCGGCCTCGTCGGCCTGATGGACGGTTCGGTATCGACGCTTGCGCCACTCTTCGCAGCCGCCTTCGCAACGGGAGATACCTGGGAGACATTCCTGGTGGGAAGTGCCGCGTCCATCGGCGCGGGCATTTCCATGGGGCTCGCCGAGGGCCTGTCGGACGATGGCAAGCTGACGGGGCGCGGGCATCCGCTGATCCGCGGCTCCGCCGCCGGCATCATGACGGCGGTGGGCGGCATGGGCCATGCGCTTCCCTATCTCATTCCTGATTTCACCATCGCGACCTGGGTCGCGATCGTCATCGTCTTCTGCGAACTCTGGGCGATCTCGTGGATACGCTACAAGTACATGGATACGCCCTTCCTCAAGGCGGCCTTCCAGATCGCGGTGGGTGGTTTCCTCGTTTTCCTGACGGGCATCCTGATCGGGAGTGCCTGACCCCGCGCTTTTCCCGCACGGGCAAGCACAGGATCAGTCCCCGTAGTACGGACCTTCAAGCCCAAGCGCACGCAGGCGGGTTTGCAGCATGTTCGAGGCCCTGAGCAGGGCAGCGCCGTGGCGGTCGATCTGGAGCTTCACCATGTCCGCCTGTGAGGTGGAAGACAGGGCCGCAAGGATGGCCGCCACCTCTTCCGCCAGGCCGCGCACGTCGGCGATGGCCTTGCTGTCGGCAACGGCAGCAACGAGATCGTTCCGCGTGACCTTGCCAACGCCGCTCACCGTGGAAGGTCCGGCATTCACATGGCCTGCGGGCAGGTCGCCCTTCAGGTTGTGCACGCGCTTGTACTGGATCACGTCGAAAATCTGATCGACGGCCTGCTTGGCACCTTCCACGCGGGAGACATGCTCGGTATCGGCAGCGGCATGGGGCAGCAGTTCGATGCGGCCCTTGTATTTTCCTGCCAGCGGCAGGTAGGGCACAAGCGGGCCGGTGAGTTTCTTGCCGGACTTGAAAAGGTCGGCATCGATGGCCGCATAGCGGACCTGGCCTGACTTCATCGCCTTGTCGAGCGCCTTCACGTCCACGCACTCGCCACGGTCGTAGTTGAGCAGGATGGCGCCGGGGTTCAGTTTCGAGAGCACCGAGGCGCCGATCACGCCCGCATTGGCAAAGGTCTTGGTGCGGGGATCGAGGGCACCGAGGCCGGTGTGCACGCTGATGACATCAGCGCCTGTCGCCGCATCTTCCGCCGTGGGGGCAAAGGTGAATCCTTCCGACTCGATCCACACCCGGTGGCGCGGGCGGGCGTGCACCTTCACATGCATGCCGAAGCAGGCCGCAAGATGCGCCACTTCACGGCCGATGTTGCCATAGCCGATGATCCCCATGGTCTTGCCTTCCAGCTTTTCGGTGGGGAAGTCCTTCAGGTCCTTGCCGGTGTCGAAGCGCCCGGCGGCGGAACGCTTGTGCAGCGTTTCCACATCGAGGTCGGGCATCACCTTCAGCAGGGCCTTCATCGTCATCTGCGCGGTGGCGCGGCTGTTGAAGCTCGGCGTGTTCATCAGTGGCGCGTCGCCTCCCGCGCCGTTGCCGCCGCCCCAGCAGGCGCACTGCATGTTGCCGGTGCCCGCGCCGATGCGAACGCCACCCAGCGGAAAGACTGCATCCTTCGGCAGGAAGGTGGCAGCGGCAATCACCGCGTCATACTGGCCCTTGCTGGTGATGGGCAGGATTTCCGCCTCGGTCGAAAGGTCGGGCATGTAGAAGAAATGGATCTTGCCCGGTGCATAGGTCTTTTTCGCATTCTGCGGGCCGTCATGGAACTCGCCGCCCCTGGCAATGACATGCGCCCGCACGGCGCTGGCATCGGGCTTCTTCTTCTTGTCGAAGCGCAGGCCCACAAGGTCGGCGATCAGCACCTTGTAGGCACGCGCCGGATCATCGACGCGGGGCAGTGCGGCAGCGGCCTTGGCCGCCGGAATCCGGTGGCCGAGCTTCTCCATCTCCTCCTCAAGCACCAGCGCCTTGGCGCGCAGGTAGGCATAGGAGAGGTTTTCCGCCAGCGCCGTGATGTCCTTCGTTTCGCGAATGCCGCCGATCCAGGCCCGGTAGTCACCGGGGGTGCCCGGGAAGGCGTTCACGTAACGGGCCACGTCAAGACCCGGCTCACGCTCGCCGTTGGGATGGGTGAGGCCCTCGACGCCCAGCAATTGCTTGGAGCGTGCGATGATGCGGGCATGGATGGCGGCATCCGTGATGTCGGCATCGTTGACGCGCAGGAGCGTGACGGCCGCGCCACGGCGTTCTGCTTCCGCCACGCCCAGCCGGAGAAGCGATTGCCCGGCGATCCATGCATCCAGAGCGGCACGGTTCGCCACCGAGCGGGCGTTCATCTTTTCCACCGGCCCGATCATCTTTGCCACGCGCTGCAATCCGAAAGTGGTTTCAGCGAAGGCGAGTGTCGAGAAGGTGTTGATGACGCCACCCAGCATCTTGTCGGAGGAGGGATCATAGAAGGGGCCGATGTTCACGCTGCGCTCACCTGAAAGCGGCTTCTTCTGGTCAAGCGGAGTCGCCAGCTTCAATTGGCGCGGGATGGCGGCAAGCGGGGACTTGGCATTGCGCTCGACCAGCGCAAGCGCCTGCGGCGTGAAGGAGATGACGAAGTAACCGGAAATGCCGCCGATGGCCTTCTGGAACGGCATGAAGAAGCAGCACTTCGCCGTCACCTTCCTCACCAGTTCGTCGCCCCACGGCATGGCACCGAGCAGAGAGGTGGCGTCGAGCATGGCGTGATGCTCCGCCGGATTGCTGTCGATCCACGCCAGAAGGTTCTCGATTTCCTGCCGGGTGTAGGTGGTGGCCCCGGTCGTTTCGTGCCCCACGCCGAAGACCAGCTTCACGCCCTTGTCCTGCAAGAGGGCGGGAGAGGGAATGCTGCCTTCGCTTTCGGCAAAATGCAGGCGGCTTTCGTCACCCGCCTTCGACAGCCGCATCAGCTCGACGATCTGCGCCCCCCACGATTGGCGGAAGAAGCCGCCGGCGGCTGCCGCTTCGCTCTCGGGGCGGGGCGTGTCGATGTAGATCTGCTGTGCCGCATCGGCACCGATCAGGTGAAGGGCGGCGACCGTGAAGCCGGAATGTCCACCCCCCAGGCCCACGGCCATGCGGTTGCTCTTGGGGAAGCCGAAATAGGAATGGATCTCCCGCATCATGTCGAGGATGAACTTGTCGGCGGGGTAGCCGCGATGCATGGAGCGGCCGATCTCCGCCGCCGTGAACGGGCCGATATCCTTGCCGGTGTCATCGAGCTTGCGATAGTTCTGCTCCAGCCAATGCTCGAACTCGAAGCGCATGCGCCGGGCCTCGACCTCGTCGGCGGCATTGTCGGTGATGGGGCCAACGCCGAAGAACGGATTGCCGGTGCGGGCGGGCGGGCCTCCTGCCGTTGCGGCAAGGGCGGCGGCGTGCTGGCGCTTCAAGGTGGCGATGTCGGACATGGGTGCTCTTTCCGGGCTGGCCTGACGGCGATTGTTTCCTCGCCATCACTCCTGCTCAGTCTTTGCAGGGAGGGGCCGTCAGCAGCCGCCAACCTCACATCATTTTCCGACATGAGGCACGATGACGAACGCCCATCAATGCCGACGGCTCAGGCGAGTGCATCCTTGATGCGGTAGTAGAGCATCGCCGCCGCCAGCAGCGGGGTGCGGATCGGGCCGCCGGGGAAGGGCAGGTGGCGGAAGCGGGCCAGCAGGTCGAAGCGCCCGGCGGTGCCGCGAATGGCCTCGGCCATGAGCTTTCCGTAGATCTGTGCCAGCGCCACGCCCTGACCGGAATAGCCATGGGCATAGTAGGTGGTGGGCGAGAGGCGCCCGCAATCGGGAATGCGGTTCGAGGTGATGGCAATATAGCCGCCCCAGGCATGCTCGATCTTCACGTCCGCCAGTTGCGGAAAGACGTTCAGCATGCGGGGCCGCATGTAGGCTCCGAGGTCGGACGGTTCCATGGTGGAGTAACTGGCGCGGCCTCCGAAGAGAAGGCGATGGTCGGGCGTGCGGCGGAAGTAATCGACGATGAAATTGCTGTCGGCCACGGCCTCGTTGTCGAGGATCAGGCTCCGGGCGCGGGCCTCGCCCAGGGGCTCGGTGGTGATGATGTAGCTTGTCACCGGCATGACCCGGCCATGCAGGGCAGGCACGGTCTTGCCCAGATAGGCATTGCCGCCGATCACCATGAAGCGGGCCGAGACCTTGCCGGTGGCGGTCCGCGCCCAGGGCGAGGGGCCGCTGTCCACATCCAGCACGCGGGAGTTTTCGTGAATGACGGCCCCCGCCTTCACCGCCGCGGCGGCAAGGCCCTTGAGGTAGTTCAGCGTGTGGAAATGACCGGCGCGCGGCTCGCGCATGGCACCGTGATAGAGCGTGGAGCCGAGTTTCGACTGTAGCGATTGCTTGTCCAGCACCTCACAGCCTGAATAGCCGAGCGCCTCATACTCGTCCCGCCATTCCCGCAGCATGTCCATCTGCGTCGGCTTGGGGATGCAATGCAGGTAGCCCCACGTGAGGTTGCAGTCGATGCGGTGTTTGGCGATGCGGGCCTCGATCAGGTCTTTCGCTTCCTCGGCAATGTCGAAGCAGAGCCTTGCATCTGCCTTCGAGACCTGCGTCTCCAGCCGCGCCTGCCCCGGAGAGAAGCCCGTGCACACCTGCCCGCCGTTCCGGCCCGATGCGCCGGAGCCGATCTTCCCCGCTTCCAGCACCACCACCGACATGCCCGCTTCCGCCAGTTCGAGGGCCGCTGAAAGCCCGGTGAAGCCGCCGCCCACCACGACCACATCAGCCGAGGTGTCGCCCGGAAGTGCCCCATAGGTGTCCTGCCGGTTGGCCGTGGCCTCGTAATAACTCAGGTTAATCAGCGATTTCTTCATGCTTTCAATGCTCTTCAGATGACCCCTTCCGGAACGCTCGGAAACAAGGCAATATTGCCGAATATCAATAGCATAGCGATCAATCATGAGTCACCCCAAGTTCGAGGAATACATCACAGGCAACCGGATCAGCGAGGTTGAGTGCCTTGTGGCCGACATGTCGGGCACGGCCCGCGGCAAGATCCTGCCCCCGAAGAAGTTCCTCAAGGGGCAGCGCAACCGCGGCCTCCGCATTCCCGAAGAAATCTTCACGCTCACCATCAATGGCCGTTACGTGCAGGACACCCAGGCGGTCTCCGACAGCGCCATCGACGTTTACATGGAGCCCGATGTCGATACGGTGCGCATGGTGCCGTGGTACACCGAACCCACCGCGCAGGTGATCTGCGATGTCTTCCACCTGAACGACGAGCCGGTATCGATCTCGCCGCGCCATGTGCTGCGCCGCGTCCTGCAGTTGTACAAGGACAAGGGCTGGCGCCCGGTCGTGGCGCCGGAGCTGGAATTCTATCTGGTGAAGCGCAATCCCGATGCCGACTATCCCCTCGAAGCGGCGGTGGGCCGTTCGGGCCGCAAGGAGCCGGGCGGACAGGCCTACGGCATCGACGCCGCCAACGATTTCGATCCCATCGTGGAAGACATCTACGATTACTGCGAAGCCCAGGAACTGGACGTGGATACGCTCTCCCATGAAAGCGGCCCGGCCCAGCTCGAAATCAACTTCAACCACGGCGATCCGCTGGAACTGGCCGACCAGGTCTTCCTGTTCAAGCGCACGGTGCGCCAGGCGGCGCTGAAGCACGACATGTATGCCACCTTCATGGCAAAGCCCCATGCCAACGAGCCTGGCTCATCCATGCACATCCACCAGTCGGTGCTGGACTACCGCACGGGCAAGAACATCTTCTCCGGCAAGGATGGCAAGCCGTCGAAGTATTTCCTCAATCACATCGGCGGCCTGCAACGCTATCTCGCGGCGGCGCTGCCGCTGTGTGCGCCGAACGTGAACTCCTATCGCCGCCTCGTCCCGGATTCCGATGCGCCAACCAACGTGCACTGGGGCGTTGACAACCGCACCGTGAGCTTGCGCGTGCCGTCGTCCGACCCGGCAAACCTGCGGCTGGAAAACCGGGTGCCGGGAGCCGACGCAAATCCCTACCTCGCCTTCGCGGCGTCGCTGGCATGTGGCTACCTCGGCATGATCGAGCGCATCAAGCCCTCCGATCCCGTGGAAGGCTCGGCCTACCGCTATGCCCACACCCTGCCCATCAACCTCGACGAGGCCCTGGACAAGCTGAACTACACCAAGGCGCTGAAGCAGGTGCTGGGGGAGAAGTTCGTGGAAGCCTATCAAGATGTGAAGTTCGAGGAAATGCAGCACTTCCGCCGTGTCATCAGTTCCTGGGAGCGGGAATACCTTCTCCTCAACGTCTGAGTGTCATGCTATCTCTTTGATTCCCGGCATGGAGAGCAGGAGTTTTCGGATGATGCGCAAGCTGATGCAGCGGTTGCTTCTCGCAGCGGGGCTGGTTTTCGCCGCCCCGCACCTGGCCGAGGCCGCTGCACCGGCATCAGCCGTCAGGTCCGCCGTTTCGGCCACGCTCAGCAGCGGCGACCGGATGCCCCTGCCCATCGAAAAGGTGCGGCAGGCGCTCACCGCCTTCTATGTCAAGAACAACGCCCAGCCCTACTGGGTGGGCACCAACCACATGCAGCAATTCCTGCAACGTTTGCAGAATGCCACGCTGGATGGCCTCGATCCGAATGCCTACCCGATCGACTCCCTCCGGCAGCTTGCCGCCAATGCGCAATCCGGTGGCGTTGCCGAAGGGGCTAAGGCCGAGCTTTACTTCTCTGCATTTTTCATCGCCTATGCCGCCGATCTCAAGATTGGCCGGGTGACGCCGCAGAAGGTTGATCCCAATCTTTTCCGCAATCGCAAGACCATCGATGCACTGCGCGTGCTATCGGAAATGCAGAAGCAACCGGATGCCGGAAAGGCACTCTCGCTTTTCGAGCCGCGCAGCAACCACTACCAGACGCTGAAGCGCATGCTCCGCGCCTACACGCGCGTCATCAACGACGGGCTGGATTGGCCGGTGATCGGGCAGGGCGACAGCCTGAAGCCCGGTGGCAATGATCCGCGCGTGCCCAACATCCGCCAGCTCCTCACCTTCACGGGCGACTATGAAGGGCCGGACAGCAACTCGACCAAGTATGATGCAGCGCTCTTCGAGGCAGTGAAGAAATTCCAGCTTCGCCACGGCCTTGAAGCCAAGGGCCTGCTCGGCAAGCAAACCGTGACGGCGATGAACATCAAGCCTGCCGAGCGGCAGCGCCAGATCATCCTGAACATGGAACGCTGGCGCTGGATGCCCGATAGCCTGGGCGACGAGCATTTCCTCGTCAACATCGCGGGCTTCGAACTGGAATGGGTGCAGGGTGAGGTTGAGCGCGAACGCATGGGCGTGGTTGTCGGCGCAGTTGCCACCCAAACACCGGAGTTCTCGCACGAACTGGAGTATGTCGAACTCAATCCGACATGGACGGTGCCATACTCCATCGCCACCAAGGAAATGCTGCCGAAGCTCCGTGGCAACCCCTATGCCTACGCCGAGGATTTCGATGTCTTCGTGAACGGCAAGCTGGCCAACTGGAGCAATATCAACTGGGGCGCCTATGGCGCTGGCAACTTCCCCATCACCTTCCGCCAGAAACCCGGCCCCAGGAACGCGCTGGGCAAGGTGAAGTTCATGCTGCCCAATCCCTACAACATCTACCTCCACGACACGCCGGCCAAGGACAAGTTCGCGAATTCAACCCGTGCCTTCAGCCACGGCTGCATCCGTCTCTCGCGTCCCGCCGACCTTGCCTATGCCCTGCTGGGCGAGAAGGCGGGGATGAGCCGCGGGCTGATCGACAGCGTCTGGGCCACGCAGCAAACCAAGAGGATCGTGCTGCCGAAGAAGATCCCCATCCATATCGTGTATGCAACGGCCTTTGCCTCGCAGCGTGGCATCGAGTTCCGGACGGATGTCTATGGTCGCGACCGCAAGCTGGAGGCGGCCCTGTTCGGTCGCCCGGCAAGCTGAACGGCGGGCGGGCCTCAGCCCTTCTTCTTTTTCCCGAAGAAGTTTTTCTCCAGTTCCGCGAAGGCTCGCTGATACACGTTCTGTTCCGTGCGGGGAATGAGGACGAGGTCATCCTGCGGTGACGCTTGCCAATCCCCCGTCCAGACGCCGAAGGTGGTGTTGTCGACGGTCACGGGCCAGAGGCGGGGGCCGGAGACATAGTTGATCCACGGAATTTCGCATTTGGTGATGCGATAGCTGAAGCTGCGGGTGAGATCGCAGAGATGCAGCAGCTCTTCGTTGAGGTGTCCCTCGCCGAAGTAGAAGTCGCGCACCCCTGAAACCTTGTCCGCGCGCGCCTTCTTCAGCATGTGCATGCGGGTGATGTCGCCGTGCCATGCACCCATTCCGGCGAAATCGCGCATGATGGCCCAGACCTGATCGACAGGGGCCTTGATGACCCGCGAGGTCCACACCTTGTTGGGCTGGCCGCCCTTCCAGCGTTCGGCCCCGGACGGTGCTTGCGGCTTGTCGCGCCTGATGAGGGCCGCAAGGCTCTTCAGGTTCGCGGTGAAAACCTCCTTCGAGATCAGCTTCTCATACTTGCCTTCATCGCCGGGGCCTTCGTCGAAGGTTGCCTCCCACTCCACGAAGGTCTGGTTGGACTGGGTCACCGGAAACAGGCGCAGGGTTGCGAGGTAGTTGCGCACCGGGAAGGCCGGCTTCTCGAAATTGTAGGTGAGGGCGCGCCGCGCATCGTCGAGCATCATCAGGCGTTCGCGGATGTGCCCGCCATCATGGGTGTGGAACGAGCGCACGCAGCCCACGACATCCGCATCGAGGCCGCCTTCGATCTTCGACCGGGCAATGGCTGGCGCCCACTTCGGCAGGGAGTTGAAGTCGCGCACCTGCGGCCAGACGGATTCCACAGGGGCATTGATGATGATGCTGGCATAGGCGCGGGCCATGTGGAACTCCTCAGAAGGTGATGGCTTTGAAGTCGCGGGTCTGCTGCGTCAGCGCCCGCTCGGTGGGAAGGCGTTCCATGGAACTTGCGCCATAGAAGCCATGAATGCCCTTGGTGTTGCGGAGGATGTAGGCCGCATCGTCGGGTGACGAGATCGGGCCGCCATGACACAGGATGATCACGTCCTTGCGCACCCGCCGCGCCGCATCGGCGATATCGGCAATGAGGGCAGGGCAATCCGCAAGCTTGAGCGCGGTTTCCGCTCCGATGTTGCCGCCGGTGGTAAGGCCCATGTGCGCAACGATGATGTCGGCACCGGCCTTGGTCATGGCGGTGGCCTCGTCGGGCGTGAAGACATATGGGGTGGTGAGCATGTCCTTGGCATTGGCCGCAGCCACGAGATCGACCTCAAGGCCGTAACCCATGCCCGTCTCTTCCAGGTTCTTGCGGAAGAGGCCGTCGAACAGGCCCACTGTGGGGAAATTCTGGATTCCGGCAAATCCGAGTGCCTTCAATTCATCGAGAAAGTGATCGCGGATCATGAAGGGATCGGTGCCGTTGACCCCCGCCAGCACCGGCGTGTGCCTGACGACCGGCAGAACCTCACGGGCCATTTCCTTCACGATCTCGTTGGCATTGCCATAGGCGAGAAGACCGGCAAGCGACCCCCGGCCTGCCATGCGATAGCGCCCGGAGTTGTAGATGACGATGAGGTCGATGCCGCCGGCTTCCTCGCAGCGGGCCGAAAGGCCGGTGCCGGCACCCCCGCCGATGATCGGCTTCTTCTGCCCGATCATGTCACGGAAGTGGGCGAGAAGGGCCTTGCGAGTTGGCTTGGTCATGATGTCTCCTGGTTGATCTCCCGGAACGCCGCGACGACAGCAGCGGCAAAGGCGGGATCATTGATGTTTGCGTCAAGCCTGATGAGCTTGCGCCGTGATGTGGGCCGGAAGGTTTTCTCGATCGCCGCAAAAAGGGCCGCATCGGCTTCGGGGTCGTGGAACGGCTTGCCCTCCGCATCGATGGCCGATACCCCACGCAACGGCAGGAAGAAGCGCACCGGCCCTTCCATGCGGTTCAGGCGCTCGGCAATCCATGTGCCGATGGCGGCATTTTCTTCAGGTGTCGTGCGCATCAGTGTGACGAAGGGGTTGTGGATGTAGAAGGTCCGGCCCTCGAACCGCGCGGGCACCGTATCGCGGGCGCCAAAGTTCACCATGTCGCAAGCGCCCACCGAACCGATGTAGGGAATGCGACGGCGGATGATGGCGCCGAAGCGGTCCTCGGTGCAGGGAAGAACGCCGCCGGACAGGAAATCTGCAACTTCCGTGGTCGTGATGTCGATTGCGGAGGTGAGGAGGCCGGAGTCGATCAGCTTCTCGAAACACTGCCCGCCCGTGCCGGTGGCATGAAACACGAAGCAGTCATGGGTCTGTTCCAGTTCGCTGCGAATCTGGGTGACGGCTTGTGTGGTGACGCCGAACATGGTGAGGCCGACGGCAGGCCGCGTCACGTCGGGCAGCGGAATGTCATTCAGCACCATGCCAGCGGCAGCATGGGCGGCATTGCCGATCACCTTGCGCGTCACGCTGTTGAGGCCGGCCACATCCGCCACCGCATGCATCATCATGATGTCGCTTGCCCCGACGAAGGGCGCGACATTGCCGGAGGCAAGGGTTGAAACCATGATCTTGGGCAGCCCCACGGGCAATGCCCGCATGGCCGTGGTGACGATGGCGGTGTTGCCGGAACCGCCGAGGCCAAGCACCGCGCCCACGTCGCGCTGTTCCAGCAGGTAAAGGGTGAGGGCGGTGGCCATGGCCGAGACGGCCGCACCGCGATCGGTGAGGCCCAGCACGGCGGGCGTGCCACCGGGATGATGGGCGGCCACATCGGCTGCGCTCACATCCGCATCTCCGGCGTGCGGCGTCGTCGAAACATCGACGAGCCTCGCCCGTGCCCCTGCGCCGCGGACAAGGTTTGCGGCATAATGCAGTTCCTCACCCTTCGTATCGAGGGTGCCGATCACATAGACCGTTCCGCTTGCCATTTCCTATCGCGCCTTGGCCCAACCAGTCTTCATGGTCTTGAGGCCATGCTTGTAAACTTCCTCCTTGTTGGGGAAGAAGTCACGCCACACCCGTGTCGCAGCCGCCAGGGCGGGAATGGCACGGCCGAAGGCCTCGATGGTCATCCAGCCATCATACTTGGCGGCCTTCAGGCCCTTGAAGGTTTCGGCCCAGGGCACATGGCCCTTGCCCGGCGTGCCACGGTCATTTTCAGAGATGTGGACGTGGATCATGTGCTTCCGGATGGTCTTGATGGCCGCGACGGGATCCTTCTCCTCGATGTTGCTGTGGAAGGTGTCATACATCGCCTTCACGTTGGGATGATCGACCTCATCGAGGTGATCGGAAAGCTGCTGCATGGTGTTGAGGAAGTAGCACTCGAAGCGATTGAGAGCTTCCACCGCGAAACGCACATTCCGTTTTGCCGCATGATCTCCGGCCCGCCGATGGAAGGCGACACCGCGCTTGCGTTCCTGCGCGGTCGCGCCGCCGCCGGTGAAATAGCCGATTTCGGAATGCATCGGCCCTGCCAGGATGCCAGCGCCGAGGGCGGCGGTGCAATCGACGGCCCACTTGGCGCGATCCAGCGCGGCGGCCTGTTGGGCCTTGTCCGGCGCCAAGGGGTTGTGCCCGGCGCCAAGTACACTCACGGTTGAGCGCTCCAGGCCGATCTTGTCGAGATGATCTCCCAGCCTGGCGTAGTGTTCTGGCGTTCCTTCGAAAAGCGGAAGCTCCACGCCGTCATAGCCTGCCTTCTTGAGGGCCTTGAAGATCGGCACATGCTCTTCCGTCACGTGGCCGGTCCACAGCAGCAGGTTAAATCCGTACTTCATATTGCCCTCCCAAACTGATATAACAGTTTTTGCACAATCAATGGCGGTGTCAATCGCGCATGTCGCGGTTTTCCAGCGCCACACGGAAACACATTGGGAGATCCGCGCCATGAACAAGCCCCTTTCACCGACTCCGCTGCAAGCCGCTGCCTTTCACCGCATGCAGCAGCTGATGACCCAATCACCTGTGCCGTCGATTTCGACCGAACTCCTGAGCACCGCCGATGGTGAGCTGAACCGCGAACTGAATGATTTCCTTTTCAGCCCGCCCGGCAACCGCGAGCTGCTCAAGGGCAAGAAGATTGCAATCTGCTGCTCGAACGGTGTGGAAGAAGTGGAGATCATGGGCGCAATGCGCTGGCTCAGCGAACATGGCGCAACGGTTCATGTCGTCTCGCCCCGCATCGGCGAATTCCCGCCGACGCTTGGGCTGCGTTTCCCCGAAATGGCCAAGACCCATGTGCTCGCCATTCGCCTGATGGAGAATGCGGGCTGGATCAAGATCGACCGCTACATGGATGAGGCCAAGGTCTCGGATTACGACGCTCTCATCCTGCCCGGCGGCTGCTGGAATCCGGATGCGCTGCGCGCCGACAAGGATGCCCAGGCCTTCGTGCGCGACATGCACGCCTCCGGCAAGCCCACATGCGCCATTTGCCACGGCCAGTGGGTGATGATCAGCGCCCGCATCCTGAAGGGCAAGCGCGCCACGGCGGTCTGGAACATCCATATCGACCTGGAAAATGCCGGTGCCACGGTGCTGGACGAACCCTGCGTGGTGGACGGCAACCTGATCACGGCGCGTTTCCCCTACGACCTGCCGCGCATGGTGGATGCGCTGGTGAAGCAGCTTGTGAAGGCCTGACGACCGGGTGTAACAGCAGGGCGCTTTGGCCCTGATGACCGATACCCGCGAAATGTCCAATCCCGGCGCCAGCCTCCTGCGCCTGCGCACGCTTGTGCGCCTGCGCTGGCTGGCCGTGATCGGCCAGACCTTCGCCATCCTGTTTGTCGCGATTTTCCTGGGCTACCCCATGCCCATGGGGCCATGCTTTGCGATGATCGCGCTGTCGGCCTGGCTCAACATCTTCCTCACCATCCGCTGGCACGGCAGCCTGCTGCTCAGCCCCAAGATGGCGGGGCTGCTGCTGGCCTACGACACGGCCCAGCTCGCGGCCCTGCTCTACCTGACGGGCGGGCTGCAGAATCCCTTCGCCTTCCTTTTCCTCGTGCCGGTCACCGTCTCGGCAACATCCCTGCCGCTCCGCTCCACGCTGGCGCTGGGGTCGATCAGCTTCGGATTTGCAACGGCCCTGGCCTTTTATCATCTGCCCCTGCCGTGGCCGCCGGGGCAGACCCTGCAACTGCCGCCCAATTATCTGGTGGGGCTGTGGTTCTCCATTGTCTGCGGCACGGTCTTCGCGGCCATCTATGCCCGGCGCATTGCAGAGGAAGCGCGGCAGATGTCGGCGGCACTGGGAGCCACGGAAATCGTGCTGGCGCGGGAACAGCGCCTCTCCGCATTGGACGGCCTTGCCGCCGCTGCCGCCCACGAACTGGGTACGCCGCTCGCGACGATCGCGCTCGTCGCCAAGGAATTGAAGCGCGAAATGCCGAAAGACTCGGCCCATGCCGAGGATATCGAGCTTCTCATCAGCCAGACCGCGCGATGCCGCGAAATCCTCAAGCGCCTGTCCAGCCGCGATCAGGCGTCGGATGAGGTCTATGGCCGCCTCAAGCTTTCGTCGCTGCTGGAAGACCTGGTATCACCACTGCGGGGGTCGGACGTGCAGATCGTCATCAATTGCAAGGCTGACGCGAAACATGCCTCCTCCCCGGAACCGGTACTGCGGCGGAATCCCGCGATTGCCTATGGTCTGGGCAATATTCTGGAGAATGCCATCGATTTTGCCAGCACGCTCGTGGTGGTCGATGCCACCTGGACCAAGGCGAATGTCCTCGTGACGGTGAGTGATGACGGCCCCGGCTTCGACCAGCAGATTTTCGACCGCCTGGGCGATCCCTACGTCACGACCCGGCCGGGTTACACCGAGGCGGCAGTGGCTGACGGCACGCACGAGGGCATGGGCCTTGGGCTTTTCATCGCCAAGACACTCCTGGAACGATCGGGTGCGACGGTGACGCTCACCAACCAGAAGCCACCCGCGCAGGGTGCGCGTGTCGTTATGGCATGGTCCCGCAGCGTGGTCGACCTGGCTTCGCCAACTGCGCAGCCCTCTTGACCCAATCCGCATCAGGGGCCATTGACGTAATCCGATCATGACTGAAACAGAGACCATTCCCGGCACAATCCCCGGCGACAAGACATTGCTTCTTGTGGACGACGACAAGCCGTTCCTCACGCGCCTTGGCCGCGCCATGGAGGCCCGTGGTTTCATAGTGCGCATCGCCGACACGGTTGCCGAGGGCATTGCCGAAGTGAAGCGCCAGGCTCCGGGTTATGCCGTGGTTGACCTGCGCCTCGCCGACGGCAATGGCCTTGATGTGATCGAAGCCCTGCACACCGCCCGTCCCGATGCCCGCGTCGTGGTGCTCACGGGCTATGGCAATATCGCCACCGCCGTGACTGCGGTGAAGCTGGGTGCAATCGACTATCTTGCAAAGCCGGCGGATGCCGATGCGGTTTACGGTGCTCTTGTCTCCGATGACAAGGATCACCGCCAGGCGCTGCCGGAAAATCCCATGTCGGCAGACCGCGTTCGCTGGGAACACATCCAGCGTGTTTTCGAACTCTGCAACCGCAATGTCTCCGAAACGGCCCGCCGCCTCAACATGCACCGCAGGACACTGCAACGCATCCTCGCCAAGCGCGCCCCGAAGTAATCGCTTTCACGGGTCGTAAAGGCCGTGCAACCGCTGTGCGGCGACACGCCCGAATTGCAGGGTCACCGCCTTGCGACGCGAGGCATGGAGCGGGTGATCGGGGGTCACGCGCAGGATTTCCGCACCATACTGGTCTGCCACCACCAGCCCTGCCTCCTCCGGAATGATGGCCGCATCCATGGAGAGCGGAATTGCGAAGGAAAAACGGTCGCAGTACTCGCGGTACTCGTTCCATTTCTGGTCGGTCCTGTAGTCTTCAAGGCAGGACTTGATCTCGACGATCCAGATGAAGCCGTCGTGGCGCACGCCGAAAACGTCGGCGCGCCTGCCGCTCGCCAGGGAAAACTCGGTGACGACGGCAAAACCATGCTCTCGCATCAGGCGGCACACCCCGCGCTGGACCGCAAGTGCAGTCTCGGATTGCCGTCCATCGACGGGCAATATGGCGGGACTAGCCTCCATGCCGCTCCAGGAACTCCTCGATGGAAAGCCTGCGCATGTCGTCAACCGCCGCGGCGAGGCGGTCGTGCTCCCAATCCCACCAGGCAAGGGCAATGATCCGTGTACGGATGGATTCGGCGAAACGCCAGCGGAGTGTTGCGGCCGGAACCCCGGCGACGATGGCATAGGCCGGAACATCGTGCGTCACCACGGCACCCGCCGCAACGACAGCGCCATGGCCCACGCAAACTCCCGGCATCAGCACCGCGCCATGGCCCACCCACACATCATGCCCGATCCTCACGCGACGGCTTTGGCGATGGCTGCGGAAATCCTTGTCGATCCTGGCACCGAGAAAATACTCGTTGGGGCGATAGGTGATCTTGTGTTGCGAGATCCGGTCGATGGGGTGTTCGAGCGCATTGAGGCGCGTGTTCGAGGCGATGGCGCAGAACTTGCCGATGTCGGTGTAGATGGCCTCGGCCCCGCGCTCGACATAGGAGTAGTCCCCAAGGCTGCATTCGGCCATCACCACCCGTTCCCCCACATCGGTGAATGGTCCCAGCTCGCACGCCCGCAAGCTGGCGCTGGCGTGCACCCGCGGCGAGCCGTCACGGGTGGCTTTTGGCGAGTGCCGCCTGGGATGGCCTTCAGTGTCCATGTCGCGACACTAACAAAAAAGCCGCCCCTTGCGGAGCGGCTTTGTGATTCATCCGGAAGCCGGGATCAGGCGGCCTTCTGGCCTTCCAGCTTCTTGGCGATGGCGCGCTTCAGCTTCAGGGCCTTGGCCGAGAGTTCATCGTTCTTGGCCTTGAGCAAATAGGCATCGAGACCGCCGCGGTGTTCGACCGACTTCAACGCATTGGCGCTGATGCGGAACGAATAGGAGTTGCCAAGGGCTTCCGACATCAGCGTCACATCGCAGAGGTTCGGCATGAAACGGGTCTTGGTCTTGTTGTTGGCGTGGCTCACCTGGTTGCCCGAAAGCCAACCCTTGCCCGTGAATTCACAGCGGCGCGACATGATACTCTCCGTAATCTCAACGTAAGAAAGCCGGAAACTCCCGTTTCCGGCACGAATTTGAAAGGCTCCATAGCGAGGCGAGGGGGAGAGGTCAAGCGATCAGCGCAGCTTGCCACCCGGTCCACTCCAGTGCCGGGCAGGGGGCTTCCCGAACACCATGGCGGGCGCAATAGGCCGGGACCGCCCGTCGTGCAAGGCCGGGGTGAGGTGTATCAGGTCAACGCGCGTCGCAAGTCTCATTATGGGACAAGGGGTTAACGTCAACAGCTCAGGGTCGGTGCCTACAACGCCCCGCAAGCTGCCGTAGCTTGCCTTTCTTGTGTTTTCGGAGGACGCAGCCACTATGGATGGCGTGAACAAAAAGGGAAAATCCACAGGATAGCGATTCGGTCACAGTCCGTTCCGCCGAGGAACGCTTTCTTAAAAAGATAACGACAATCAGACCCTTATGCTTCACCTTCGCTTAAGTTTCCGCGGCAATTCTTAAGACCGAGGGGGCACGACAGGCGGTTTTGCGGGGTCTGGCGATCCGCCGGGCCTTTCCAAATTTGTTCAAATACAGCCAATTCCAAAGGAACAAAACAGGAAGACGGCGACTTAACCGATTCGGGCGTGTTCCGTTCGCGCTTGAATCCAGATGTTAAGGCGCTGTGCCAAAAGCGGTCTGAAAACTTGCTGCTGCCAGTTGTCATTCGGGTGTGATGACCTAAATCTTTGAACACAGATGAACTCCTTCCGCGCCAGCCAGCGCAGCAGTCCCGTCACCGCTGTCCTTGGCCCCACCAATACAGGCAAGACCCACCTCGCCGTCGAACGCATGCTGGCCCATGGCGGCGGCATGATCGGCTTGCCGCTGCGGCTCCTGGCCCGCGAGATCTATGATCGCGTCCGGCTGCGGGCCGGCGATCATGCGGTGGCGCTGGTGACGGGGGAGGAAAAGATCATTCCCGCCCAACCCCGCTATTGGGTGTGCACGGTCGAAGCCATGCCTCCCGGCGTTGACGTGCCGTTTCTCGCCATCGATGAAATCCAGCTGGCCAACGATCTGGAACGGGGCCACATCTTCACCGACCGGATCCTGCACCGGCGGGGCATCGACGAAACCATGCTGCTCGGCGCCTCCACCATGCGGGGCATCCTGGAAAAGCTCCTGCCGCGCACCAATTTCGTCTCGCGCCCGCGTCTCTCAAAGCTCACCTATGCCGGGCAGAAGAAGCTCACGCGCCTGCCGCGCCGCTCGGCCATCGTCGCCTTCTCGGCGGAGATGGTCTACACCGTCGCCGAGTTGATCCGGCGGCAGCAGGGCGGTGCCGCCGTGGTGATGGGGGCCCTTTCGCCGCGCACGCGCAATGCCCAGGTCGCGCTCTACCAGTCAGGTGATGTGGACTATATTGTCGCCACGGATGCCATCGGCATGGGCCTCAACATGGATGTCGATCATGTGGCCTTCGCGTCCACCCGCAAGTTCGACGGCTTCCAGTTCCGCCACCTCACGCCCGCGGAACTGGGGCAGGTGGCCGGACGGGCAGGACGCTTCCTGAACGACGGTACCTTCGGCGTCTCAGGCGAGGCCGAGCCTTTCGAGCAGGAGGTGATCGACCGGCTGGAGAACCACCATTTCGATTCCGTGAAGGTCCTGCAATGGCGGAACCGGGAACTGGATTTCCGCACCCTCGACACGCTTCGCAAGAGCCTGGGCCACCTGCCGAAACAGGAGGGCCTGACCAGGGCCCAGAACGCCCCCGATGTTGAGGCGCTGGAGGCCGTCTGCCGCGATGAAAGCGTGCGCAGCCTCGTCGGCTCGGCGCAGGACGTGGAACGGGCCTGGGAGGCCTGCCAGATTCCCGACTACCGGAACATCTCGCCTGCCGAACACGCCCACCTTGTGGGCCGGGTCATCACCTTTCTCCAGACCGGCAAGGGTTTCATCCCGGAGGACTGGTTCTCCCAGCAGCTTGCCCATTGCGACAACGTCGAAGGCGGCATCGACACGCTCTCCACCCGCATTTCCCACGTCCGGACCTGGACTTTCATCGCCAACCGCTCGGATTGGCTGGAGGCCCCGCTGTACTGGCAGGGGCGGGCCAAGGAGATCGAGGACCGCCTTTCGGATGTCTTGCACGAACGCCTTACGCATCGTTTCATTGACCGCAAAACCAGTGTATTGATGCGGCGGCTGGCCAAGAAGGAAGGTTTGATGTCGAGCGTTGAAGAAGATGGCGTGATTGCCGTGGAAGGTGAGGCAATCGGCAAGATCGCAGGTTTGAGTTTCGTGGCTGACCCTGCCGTTGCGGGGAGCGAGACCCGCTTGCTGAAGACCGCTGCGGTTCAGGCCCTGGCTGCCGAAGTGACGGCGCGGGCCAAATCGCTTTCGGCAACAGCGGATACGGAATTGAAGTTGTCACGCCTCGGCTTCATCGAGTGGCAGGGCCATCCGGTTGGCCGCCTGGTTGCCGCCGATGCCCGCTTCCGCCCGCGTGCCGAAGTGATTGCCGATGATGTGCTTCCGCCCGCCGACCGTGAATTGGTGCGGGAGCGGCTGCAGAAATTCGCAGAGCGCCATATCGCCTCCCTCATCGAGCCACTGATGAAACTGGAAGAGGCGGAGGGTTTCGAGGGCCTGACGCGCGGCATTGCCTATCGTCTCGCCGAAAACCATGGCGTCCTGCCACGCGATGGCGTGGCGGAAGAGGTGAAGCAACTGGGCCAGGATGATCGTGCCAGATTGCGTGCGCTGGGTGTGCGTTTCGGTGCCTTCACCCTGTTCCTGCCTGCATTGTTGAAGCCTGCGGCCACGGATGTGCGCCTGCTTCTCTGGTGGCTGGAGCAACAGAAGCAGGGCACGGTGACGGGTGACGTTCCGGCGGCCCCCGCGAACGGCCTGACCTCTGCCACCGCCGACACCAGCAAGCCCGAAGGCTTCTACCGCATGTGCGGCTACCGTCTGTGCGGGCCGCGCGCGGTGCGCGTCGACATGCTGGAGCGCCTGTCGGATCTCATTCGCGACCGCGTGTTCTGGAAGCCGCGCTTCCCGGAGGACGTGCGCCCGCAGGGTGCAGTTGAGGGCGGCGGCTTCACCATCGTGCCGGACATGATGTCGCTCGTCGGTTGCTCCGGCGAGGAGTTCGAAGCAATCCTGACGAGCCTGGGCTTCCGGGCACAGAAGAAGATGTTGCCCAAGCCAGCCACGCCCGGCGCGAAGGGTGCGCCCGCTGCAGTGGCGGAGGTTGTGGCTGTGGCGGTTGCGGAGGGCGCCGCGGACGTGCCGGAAGGTGCGGCGGCTGAAGCCCCTGTCGCTGCTGCGGCCGACGAAACTCCTGCCGTGGACGCCGCTGCCCCCGACGGGGCGGCTGAGGGTCCGGCGGCGGAAGCCGCGCCTGCCGCCGAGCCTGCCATTGCGCCTGTCGCCGCGCCTGAGGTGGAACTCGTCGAAACCAACGTCTGGTGGCCGGAAGGAATGGGGCCATTCCGCCAGCAGCGCCACAGGCCCGCCCATCGCGGCAACCGCCCGGAAAGCGCCGGCCCGGAAGGCACCCGCCAGGAGGGGGCAGGCGACGGCAAGCCGGAGGGCAAGCGCCACCATCGCCATGGCAAGGACCGCAATCAGGACGAACGCAACCGCGGCCCCCGTGGCAAGGGTGGCAAGCCCGGCGGCCCGCGACGGGACGAGCACCGTGATGACCGCCGGGATGACCGCCGCGACGACCGCAATCGCGACAAGGCGCCGCGCCGTGAACGTCCGGCGGATCCCAACTCGCCCTTTGCCGTTCTCGGGGCGCTGAAGGCGCAATTCGAAAAGGAAAAAACCTGAGCCAGCGCATTGACAAGTGGTTGGTCTATGCCCGCTTCGTGAAACACCGCGCGGATGCCCAGGCCCTTGTCGATGGCGGCAACCTCAGGCTGAATCGCGTGCGGGTGGCGAAAGGTAGCCTTTGCGTGAAGCCCGGCGACCATCTCACCATTGCGCTTGCCGGCCGGGTGCGTGTGGTGAAGGTGCTGGGCGAGGCCGAACGCCGGGGGCCACCGGAGACCGCCCGCCGGCTCTATGAGGAGATCGGCGCGGAAACGCATGAGGGTGCGGCGCAAAAACAGGATGCAAGCCCGCCCCCTGTCTGCTAGAGCGGCCCGCGGAAAAACCGAATATACAGGCGAATAGATGACCTACATCGTCACTGAGAACTGCATCAAGTGCAAGTATATGGATTGCGTGGAAGTTTGTCCGGTGGACTGCTTCTACGAAGGCGAGAACATGCTGGTCATCCACCCCGACGAATGCATCGATTGCGGCGTCTGCGAGCCGGAATGCCCCGCCGAGGCCATCAAGCCTGACACCGAGCCGGGTCTCGAACAGTGGCTGAAGCTGAACACCGAATACGCCACAAAGTGGCCAAACATCACCGTGAAGCGCGATCCGCCCGCCGACGCCAAGGAGCAGGACGGCAAGCCCGGCAAGCTGGCGTTGTTCTCGCCCGAACCGGGGCAGGGCGACTGAGCCGGATTGCGCTTTTCGAATAGTATCCGATTCCAGCGGGTTTTGGGCTGTTGCGCTGCAGCAGCGTTAACCATCTTCGTGGGCGAAGGGCAGAATTGCGCCGTACACGGAGCACTGTCGCTTTAATTTCCCTTAAAATTATGGTATGGGTACCCCATGTAGACATCATGGGGAATGAAGCAGGAACATCCGGGCGGAACGCTCGGATTTTTTTGCGCCCATTCCCACGGGATTGCGCGAATGGCCGCTCTGCAAGGGCCGCTCCGCCAAGAACAGAAAAGGGTCAGGCAGTATGGTTACAAAGAAGAAAACAGCCGCAAAAACAAAGGCAAAGCCTTCGGCCAAGGGCAAGTCCCCGGCCAAGTCCAAGGCTGCGGCCAAGCCCGCCGCCAAGGCCCACGCCAAGCCGGCACCGAAGGCAGCCGCCAAGCCGGCTGCCAAGGCAACCGCTCCCAAGGCTGCGCCCAAGGCTGCGGCCAAGACCGCTCATCCGCCCGTGAAGGCCGCCGCCGCCCACAAGCCCGCCGCCGCAACGGCAAAGCCTGCCGCTGCCCCGGCGGCGAAGCCCGTGGCCGCTGCCGCCAAGCCGGCGGCTCCGCCGGTGCCCGCCCCCAAGAAGATCGTCTTCAAGGTGGGCGAGCTTGTTGTTTATCCGGCCCACGGCGTGGGCAAGATTTCCAACATCGAGGAACAGGAAATCGCGGGCGTGAAGCTCGAACTCTACATCGTGGATTTCGAGAAGGAAAAGCTTCGCCTCAAGGTGCCGACCAATCGTGCCGAGCAGAAGGGCATGCGCCACCTCGCCGACCGGGTGATGATCGAAACCGCAATGAAGGTGATCCGTGGCCGCGCCCGCATCAAGCGCACCATGTGGTCGCGCCGTGCGCAGGAGTATGATGCAAAGATCAACTCCGGCGACATGATTGCCGTGGCCGAAGTGATCCGCGACCTCTATCGCTCCGAGCGCCAGCCGGAACAGTCCTATTCCGAGCGCCAGCTTTTCGAACAGGCGCTGGCCCGCTTCGCCCGCGAGCTTGCAGCCGTGCGCAAGGTCGATGAAGACCAGTGCGTCAAGGAACTTGAGGATTATCTCGCCCGCAACGCCAAGCGTGGTGCTGCGGCAGGCGAAAAGACCGACGACGAAGCTGCCGACGAAGCAGCATAATCTCCCAAATACGATCTCCTGCACATGTAATGACACCGGGCCTCCACCCGGTGTCTTTTTCTTTCAGGATGTGGCTTGCCACTTTGGCGACATCTTTCTTGGTAATCACCCGCGCCAAGGGAAGACATCAACGGCAACCTCATGAAGGAAATCAGAATGCTGAACAAAATCGCGATGGCTTCGGGCCTTGCGCTTCTATCGCTTGTGGCCGCTCCCCAGGCCTTCGCCTGGGACAAGATCGGCTCCAAGAACATCGGACACGGCGGCGACCGTGACGTGGCGATTGCCCACGGGCTTGAACATCACCGACAGTTCCGCATGTGCGTGCGCGGCTCCGGCGTGCATGTGCGCGACCTCGACCTGCGCTTTGCCAACGGCGGCCATCAGGACATTTCTGTCCAGAGCCATCTCGGCAACGGCGCCTGCACCCGCGTGGTGGACCTCAAGGGCAACGACCGCAACATCCGCAAGATTGCGGTCCGCTACGAGCGCCTCCGCAAGGGCAACAAGGCAACCGCCACCTTCTGGGCGCGCTGAACCGCCTACTGCGCCGCAATCTTGATATGCTCGTCCTGCTTCGCCGGGACGGGCATTTCTTCATCGGGT
Source organism: Hyphomicrobiales bacterium (assembly GCA_016792865.1). Classification (GTDB taxonomy): domain Bacteria; phylum Pseudomonadota; class Alphaproteobacteria; order Rhizobiales; family Aestuariivirgaceae; genus Aestuariivirga. The sequence goes on from JAEUMJ010000020.1 coordinate 29,916, forward strand.
GATTGCTTGCCGTGGTTGCGGCCCATGAGGGTGTAAACGCAGGGCACCACGAAAAGCGTGAGCAGGGTGCCGAAGGTCATGCCGCCCACGATCACCCATCCGATCTGCATGCGGCTTTCGGCGCCCGCCCCCGTTGCGAGAACGAGCGGCACCGCACCCAGCACCATCGCTGCGGTCGTCATCAGGATCGGGCGGAGGCGAAGCACAGCGGCCTCGATCACGGCCTTGCGCCGGTCCATGCCTTCATCCTGCAAGCGGTTGCCGAACTCGACGATGAGGATGCCATGCTTGGTGATGAGGCCGATCAGCGTCACAAGCCCGATCTGGGAATAGACATTGAGCGTGCCTCCCGACAGGTAGAGCGCGGCCAGGGCGCCCGTGAGCGACAGCGGAACGCTGAGCATGATCATGACGGGGTCGCGGAAACTCTCGAACTGGGCCGACAGGACAAGATAGATGAAGGCGAGCGCCAGCAGGAAGATGAACGCGATGTTCGAGCTGGAATCGCGGAACTCGCGTGATTGCCCGGTCAGGTCACTCACCACATTGTCGGGCAATGTGTCCTGGGCCGCCTGTTCAACGGCGGCAATCGCCTCGCCCAGGGTGAAGCCGGGGGCGAGATTGGCTTCGATGGTGACGGCACGGAGCTGGTTGAAGCGTTTCAATTCGCGCGGCGCCACGTTCTCCTTGTAGCTTACCACGCTGGATAGTTGCACCATGGTGCCGCCGGCACCGCGAACATAGATCTGCGAGAGAATATCGGGCGAGGCGCGCTGTTCCGGCGGCAGGGCCACGGTCACGTCGTACTGCTCGCCGTCGATCTCAAAGCGCGTGACGTTGCGGCCGCTCATCAGGGTTTCGAGCGTGCGCCCGATGACCGATACATCCAGGCCGGCATCGGCCACGCGGGCGCGGTCGATATCAACCTCGACCTGGGGCTTGTTGAGGCGAAGGTCGGTGTCGAGGTCGGCAAAGCCCGGATTGTCCTTCAGCCTCTCCGCCAGCCGGTTGGCGATTGCGTTCAGGTCCTCGTAGGACGACGAGGATTGCAGCACGAACTGGAAAGGCTTGCCAAAGCCGCGTGCGCCAAGCGAAGGCGGATTGCTGGCCGAGGCCTGGATCCCCGGAATGGCACGCAGCTTCGGCAGGATCGATTGCACGATCTGCTGCTGGCTGCGATCCCGTTCCGACCAGTCCTGCAGGCGGCCAAAGGACAGGATGCGGGTGACATCTCCTGCGCCCACGATCACAAGGGCCGAGCGCAGTTCAGGCACGCCGTCCAGTATGGTTTCGACATCCCGCGCGTAGCGTTGGGTATAGGCAAAGCTGGCACCTTCCGGTGCACTGCCGGACACCTGCACCGTGCCGCGGTCTTCCGTGGGCGACAGTTCCGACTTCACTTGCGAGAAAAGCCAGTAGCCGCTGCCCGCGACGCAGACCGCAAGCGCCAGCACCAGCCAGCGCCCGGCGATGGCCGCGGAAAGGCCGGCACGATAGCCACGTTCAAGGAATTCCAGCACCCGCTCAACGGCACGCATCAGCACATTCGGCTTGTCGTTGTGCTTGAGGAGTTTCGAGCACATCATGGGCGTCAGCGTGAGCGCGACAAATCCCGATACGACCACCGCGCCTGCAAGCGTGACCGCGAATTCAAGGAAGAGGCGGCCCGTGCGGCCCGGCGTGAAGGCGATGGGTGCGTAAACGGCGGCGAGCGTGAGGGTCATCGCCAGGATGGCGAAGGCAATTTCGCGTGCCCCCCGCAGGGCGGCATCGAAGGGCTTCATGCCTTCTTCGATATGGCGGAAGATGTTCTCCAGCATGACGATGGCGTCGTCGACAACCAGGCCGATGGCGAGCACGAAGGCAAGCAGGGTGAGGGTGTTCACCGAAAGCCCGGCGAGATACATGAGCGCGAAGGCCGCAACCAGCGATACCGGAATGGTGACCACCGGAATGAGCGCGGCGCGGAAGGAGTGAAGGAAGACCAGGATGATGAGCGTCACCAGAATCACCGCCTCGATGATGGTCTGGAAGACATTGTGGATGGACCGGTCAATGAAGACGGTGGAATCGAAGCCGACCTCCACCGTGGTGCCTTCCGGAAGTGAAGCGTTGACGCGGGGAAGGACGGCATTGACGGCATTCGCCACATCCAGGGGATTGGCAACGGCCTGCTTCACGATGCCAAGCGAAATGGCGGCACTGCCTTCAAAGCGGCTTTCGCGCCGCACATCCGCCGTGGAAAGCTCCACCCTTGCCACATCGCCCAGCATCACCTGCAAGCCCCCGGCGTTCTTCAGCTTGATCTGCGAGAATTCCTCCGGCGTTCCAAGCGAAGTGCGGGACAGGACGGTGAATTCGCGCTCGGCGCCTTCGATGCGGCCCGCGGGGATTTCGGCATTCTGGGCGCGGATGGCGTTCTCCACGTCCTGCACCGTGAGGCCAAGCCCTGCGAGCTTCTGGTGATCGATCCAGATGCGCATGGCATAGGGGCGGTCGCCGTTGATGCTGACATCGGCGACACCATCGAGGTTCTTGAAGCGGTCGGCGATGAAGCGGTCCACATAATCCGTGAGTTCGAGCGCATCCATCCGCGAGGATCGCACGATCAGGAAGATGATGGGCTGCGCATCGGCCTCAACCTTGGCGATGACCGGCTCCGTGATGTCATCGGGCAGGGAGCGTCGCACGCGGCTCACGCGGTCGCGCACGTCGCTGGTGGCAGAGTCGATTGCAACTCCGGCGCGGAAGCGGATGGTGATGCGGCTCGATTCCGAGCGCGAAGAGGATTCAATCGTGTCGATGCCTTCGATTCCGGCCAACGATCCTTCAAGAACCTGGGTGACCTGGCTCTCGACGATTTCGGCAGAGGCACCCGAGTAGTTCGTCGTGACCGAAACCTGCGGCTCGTCGATGTTCGGATATTCGCGGATGGTCAGGCGGCTGTAGGCCATGAGGCCGATCAGCACGAGGATGAGACTGAGAACCGTGGCGAAGACCGGTCGGCGGATGCAAAGCTCTGGAAGGGACATGGCCGCGTCACTCCGTTGCCGAAGGTGCCGCCACCTTCACCGCTGCACCGTCGGCGAGGCGCGTGGCACCTGCCGAAACAACCTGCGTGCCGGCAGAAAGGCCGGAGGTGATTTCAACCCAGCCATCGCGGCGCTGGCCGGTGGTGACCACCTGCCGCTTCGCCTTGCCATCCTGCACGGAGAATATCACGCTGCTGTTGCCCTGCGGGACGATCGCCGCTTCCGAAACCGTCACGGCCTCGCGTCGTGCTCCCATCACCGAGGCCCGCACCAGCATTCCGGGGCGAAGGGCAAGGCCCGTGTTGTCCAGCGCGGCCTGGACCTGAAGGGCGCGGCCATTGACATCGACAACCGGGCTGATGGCGGTGATGGTGGCCACGAAGCCCTTGCCCGGAACGGCGTCGGCGGTGACATCCACTGACTGTCCAACGGCCAGCGTGGTGAAATAGCGTTCAGGCACGGCGAAGGTGACCTTCAGGGACGTGATCTGGTCCAGCGACACCAGCGGCATGCCGGCAGTCACGAACGCCCCCACGGAAACCTGGCGGAAGCCGAGGGCACCATCGAAGGGCGCACGCACGGTGAGGCGGTTCACCTTCTCGGTGGCGAGATCCTTGGCGCTTTGTGCCTGATCCAGTTCGGCCTTCGACTGGTCGAGATTGCTCTGCGCCACGGTGTTGTTGCGGGCCAGGGTGCGGTTGCGCTCATGGTTGGTCTGGGCAAGGCGAAGACGCGCGTCGGCATCTCTCATTTCCGCTTCCAGCAATGCGCCATCGAGACGGAACAGCTCATCTCCGGCCTTGACGGTTGCGCCATCGCGGGCCGAAACGGCCACAATCCGCCCCGCCGTATCGGCAGCAACGACGACCGACTCCTGCGCGGCCAGGCTGCCGATCACTGCAATGCTGTCCTGAAGGGTTTGAAGCCTGGCCTCTGCCACCTCAACCGGTGCAGGCCCGCGATTGCCGCCCGCCCCGCCTCGCCCCGCTCCGGGCTTCAGGGCCGCGCCTGCGCCCTTATCGGCAGGAGCGGTGGCGGCAGATGCGCCGAGGCCCGGCACATGGGAGCGCAGCCAGCCATAGGCGCCGTTCCATGCACCTGTGGCCTGCAGGCCCATGCCCGCCAGCACAGCCACTGCGATGAGGCCCAGAACGACTCGTCTCTTCGCCATGAAACTTTCCTTGCAATTCGATCAAGGACGGAAGGCCGACAGTTTTCCGTCGCCCGGTACAATTCATCTTTCAGTGATCACCCGCAATTGCAAATGACAATGAGGTAACCGGGGTTGCGCGTCCCTCAATGGCCATCGGCAGAAAAATGCTGGTAATCCTTGCTTGATTTCCAGTTGCCGCCCCAGGACCAGCCCTTTGCCTCGAACGCCTTGGTGATCGCGCTCCTGGCGGTGATGAGGCCGGGTGCGGCATGGGCGGCCTCGCGTTCTTCCGGCGTGTCGAGATCCTCTCCGGCGGGTGGCGAGGTCTTGCCCTTCCTTACGAAAGGATTGGTGCGCGGGTTCACATCAATGGCAAGACCGGTGGCGTGTGACGACAGGCGAGACGAGCCCGATGCCTGGCGGCAATTGTAACCAGAGGTATTGTTGGCAGCCATCGATGCGTCATCATCGCCGTCATGGGCGTCGATGAGTTCCATTTTCTCGATGGCGAAACTCCTGTCCTGATAAAGCTGCACGAAGATTTCC
>JAEUMJ010000026.1 GCA_016792865.1 Hyphomicrobiales bacterium
GGCTGCCGAAGCGCGAGGTGGGAGCAAACAATCCGGTGGGCTGGTAGCCCCATGACGGATCGAAGGGATGTTCGGACACGGGCAGAAGCTCGATATGGGTGAAGCCCATGTCCTTCACATACGAGATCAACTGATCGGCCAACTCGTCGTAGGTGAGGAAGCGGTTGTCCGGCCCGCGCCTCCATGACCCGGCATGAACCTCGTAGATCGACATGGGCGCACGGCGCTGGTCCTTCTGCCGGGCCTGTAGGAAGTCGCCGTCGCTCCAGCGGAATGAATCGGTGCGTGCAACTTTCGATGCCGTGTCGGGGCGAAGCTCGGCGGCAAAGCCGAAGGGATCGGCTTTCAGCGGCAGGAGATTGCCGGAGGCATCGAGGAGTTCGAACTTGTAGCCTTGCCCTTCCAGGGCGCCGGGAACGAACGTCTCCCACACGCCGGTGTCGAGCCTCTTGCGCATCACATGCAGGCGGCCGTCCCAGTTGTTGAAGTCGCCGATGACGGAAACACGCTGCGCATTGGGTGCCCATACCGCGAAGTGAACGCCGTCGGCTCCCTCGTGGTTCATGGGGTGTGCGCCCAGCTTGTCATAAAGGCGCAGGTGGTTGCCTTCGCCGATGTAGTAGTCGTCCATCGGCCCCAGAACCGGGCCGAAGCTGTAGGCGTCGGTCACCGCCCATACGCCGCCTTCGTTCGAGCATTGATAGCGCAAGGGCTGGCGGGCAAGGGTCTTCACCGGCCCTTCAAAGTAACCGTAGGAATGGCGCTGTTCCAGTGCGCCAAGCCTGCTGCCGTCAAGCGCCAGAACCTCCACGCCCAGAGCGCCCGGCACGAAGCAGCGCACGATCCACTGCTTGCCGTGCTGGTGAAGCCCCAGGACTTCGAAAGGGTTGGAATGGCGACCCTGGACGATTGCCTCGATCTCTGCGTGGGACAATCTCCATTTCGGTTCGGCCATTCACTCACCCCATTCTCGCCGCCCTATTTGACGGGCACGTGCCAGATGTCGCGGGCATAGTCCCTGATTGTCCTGTCGGACGAGAACCACCCCATGCGCACCGTGTTGAGTATGGCAGACTGCGTCCATTCATCCGGCTTTGTCCAGAGGGAAGCGACATCCTCCTGCGCCTTGGCGTAGGCGTCGAAATCCGAACCGACGAGGAACCAGTCGCCGTTCAGGATGCTATCCACGATGGGGCGGAAGCGCATGGAGTCGCCATCTGAATAGTGGCCGGAAAGCAAGCCCTCGCATACGCGCTTGAGGGCGGGGCTTGTTTCCATCAGTGCGCGTCCGTCGATCCCGGCGCGGCGGCGGGCCTCCACCTCATGGGCCTCAAGCCCGAAGAGGAAGAAGTTTTCGGCACCCACATGCTCGCGGATTTCCACGTTGGCGCCGTCCAGCGTGCCGATGGTGAGGGCGCCATTGAGCGCGAACTTCATGTTGCCGGTGCCCGATGCTTCCATGCCGGCGGTGGAAATCTGTTCCGACAGGTCGGTTGCGGGAACGATCGCCTCGGCAAGGCTGACGTTGTAGTTGGGGATGAAGGCCACCTTCAGCCGGCCTTTCAGGCTGTGGTCGTTGTTCACCACATGGGCCACATCGTTGATGAGCTTGATGATGAGTTTTGCCTGCGCATAGCTCGCCGCCGCCTTGCCCGCGAAGATCTTCACGCGCGGCACCCAGTTGCGTGAAGGCTCGTCGCGCATCGCCTCGTAGAGCGCGATTGTTTCGAGAATGTTCAGCAGTTGGCGCTTGTATTCGTGGATGCGCTTGATCTGGACATCGAACAGCGCCGAGGGGTCGGTGGCGATGCTCATGCGGGCCGCAATCAGGTTGGAGAGTTCGGCCTTGTTGCCGCGCTTCACGGCAGCAAAGGCCTGGCGGAAGTTCTTGTCCCTGGCGAGGGGTTCCGCCTTTGTCAGGTGTTCCGCGTCACCCAGGAAGCCGTCGCCGATCGCCGATTTCAACAATTCGGTGAGGCCGTGGTTTGCGCCATTGAGCCAGCGGCGGGGCGTGATGCCGTTGGTCTTGTTGTTGATGCGTTCCGGAAAGAGCGTGTGCAGGTTCCTGAACACGGTTTCCTTCATCAGGCCGGTATGGAGCGCAGACACTCCGTTGATGCTGTGCGAACCCACGAATGCCAACTGCCCCATGCGCACGCGGCGGCCTCCATGCTCGTCGATCAGCGAGACGGAGGAGATGAATTCCGCCGTCATGCCGGGCCTGGCCCGCACCATCTTCAGCAGATCTTCGTTGATGGCGTAGATGATCTGCATGTGGCGCGGCAGCATCCGCTCCATCAGGTTCACCGGCCAGCTTTCAAGGGCTTCGGGCAGCAGCGTATGGTTGGTGTAGGATGTAACGGCCTGAGTGGTCTTCCACGCCTCCGCCCATGGCACGCCGTGCATGTCCACAAGGAGGCGCATCATCTCGGCCACCGCAATCGCGGGGTGCGTGTCGTTCAGCTGGATCGCAACCTTGTCGGCGAGATTCTTGAGATCGGGATTGCCTTGCAGGTGGCGGCGGATGATGTCCTGAAGGGAAGCCGAGGTGAAGAAGTATTCCTGCCGCAAGCGCAGTTCCTGGCCCTGCGGCGTCGAGTCGGCCGGATAGAGCACCCTGGTGATGATTTCCGCGCGGTTGTGATCGGCAAGCGCACCCGAATAGTCACCCACGTTGAAGGCTTCGAGATGGATGGGGTCCAGGGGCCGCGCCGACCACAGGCGCAGCGTGTTCACCCGCTTGCCGCGCCAGCCCACCATGGGCGTGTCGTAGGCGGTGGCGAGCAGAGCCTCGCCGTGATGCCAGAAGTGGCGCTGGCGCACATCGGCCAGTGCCTCACCCGCGACATGGCCATAGAAGGCCACGCGATAGGCCGCTTCCCGGCGGGGAAACTCCCACGGGTTTCCGCCTTCAAGCCAGTCTTCCGGGCGCTCCGTCTGCCAGCCGTCTGTGATCATCTGGCGGAAGAGCCCGTGGGAATAGCGTATGCCGTAGCCGTAGGCGGGAATGTCGAGGCTGGCGAGGCTTTCCATGAAGCACGCAGCGAGGCGGCCAAGGCCGCCATTGCCCAGAGCCGCGTCGGGTTCCATCTCCTCGACGAGCGAAAGATCGACATCGAGCGACCGCAGCGCCGCCTCAAAGGGTTCGGTCAGTTCGAGGTTGGACAAGGCATCGCGCAGAAGTCGGCCGATGAGGAATTCGAGCGAGAGATAATACACGCGCTTGGCCTGCGCCCGGTAGGCGCGGCGGGTGGAGTCCATCCAGCGGTCGATGATGCGGTCCCGCAGTGCAAGGATGGTGGCGTGCAGCCAGTCATGGCGCTTGGCAACAACCGGATCCTTGCCGATGGCATAGGTCAGCTTGGCGAGAATCTCGGACCTTGCCTTCTCGGAATGGGCGTTCATGACCACGGCCTTCATAACGTGTGCGCTCCTCAAAATCGGCTGCACCGTTTAGGGTTGCGAACGCTGCCGGGCAAGCAGAAATAAGCCTTCTTGAACACGGACTGGCCTGATGCGCGTGCCCAATTTGCAAGCACTAGGTGCCGCAGAAGGTCTGCGCAACCTCTTCTTCAGGGGTGGGAGGGGCTTCAAGGTCGGCGTCTCCGTCACTTTCCGTGAAGGGGCGGGCCAGCACTTTCAGCAGCCTGTGGGTGGGTGCGAGATCTCCCGCATTTGCGGCAGCAAGGGCTTCCTCCACCCGATGGTTGCGGGCGATGTAGACGGGATTGGCCGCTTTCATGGCCGTCACATCGGGATTGGCGCCGGCACGCTCCCGCCATGGCGCGAGTTCCACGTCTTCGGGGTGCTGCCCCGCCGCCACTCGCGTCAGCCTGCGGAAGAACAGGGTGAAGTCCTCGCCGCGCTCCATCATCATGCGGAAGATGCCGGCAATGCGTTCGCCGTCATCGCTGTCGGCGCCGCGCCAGCCGAGCTTGGCCCGCATGCCTTCCTCGAAATGTTGCTCGAAGGCGGGCATGAACGCGGCCAACTCCTCCTTGGCAATGTCGATTGCTGCCTCTTGCGCTTCCGCCAGAAGCGGCAGCAGGCTTTCAGCCAGCCGCGTCAGGTTCCACAGCGCGATGCCCGGCTGCTTGTCCCAGGCATAGCGGCCGAACTGGTCGATGGAGGAGAACACTTTCTGCGGATGGAAGCGGTCCATGAAGGCGCAGGGTCCGAAGTCGATTGTCTCACCCGCCACCTGCATGTTGTCGGTGTTCATCACGCCATGGATGAAGCCCACGCACATCCATTGGGCAATCAGCCTCGCCTGACGCGCCGCCACGCTGCGCAGGAAGTGCCGCGCCGGCGGAAGCCCTTCAGGGGCTGGCGGAAAATTCCGCGCAAGCTCGCGCATCAGCAACGCTTCCAGTGCTTCGGGGTCACGGTTCACCGCCGCGAGCTGGAAGGTGCCGACGCGGACATGGCTCCGGGCAACGCGCGTGAGAACGGCACCCGGCTCCTTGCGCTGGCGATAAACCATCTCGCCCGTTGCCACCACGGCAAGCGAGCGCGTGGTCGGGATGCCGAGGCCCGCGAAGGCTTCACTGACGATGTATTCGCGCAGCATGGCGGAAAGGGTTGCACGGCCATCACCGTTGCGCGCAAACATGGTGGCGCCCGAACCCTTCAGGTGAAGGTCGTAGCGGGTGCCGTCGGGGGCCTGCCATTCTCCGGCCAATTGCGCCCGGCCGTCACCCAGCAGCGGATTGAAGCCGCCGAACTGATGCCCGCTATAGGCCATCGCAACAGGTGACGCTCCGGGCAGGGGCGCGTTTCCGGCCAGCGCCTGCAGGGCGGCGTTGGAGCGCAGCCACTCCACATCGAGGCCGAGGCTTGAAGCCAGCGCCTCGTTCCGCAGAACCCAGGCGGGATCGGCAACAGGATCAGCCTCCACCCGCCGATGAAAGAGCGGCGGCAGGTCGGAATAGGTGAGTGTGAAGGAAGGTGTTGCTGATGCCATCACTTCTCGCCGGCAGGACGCAGCCAGCCCGTATCGGGATAGGCAATCGGTTCCTTCGCCGTGAAGAAGTAGCGCCGGAAGATCTCGCCGTAACCGTTCATGGTGTAACCGTTGTTGCGTGCGATCATCTCGTCACGATCGGCGGCATAGTACTCCGGAATCCTGTACCACGGAAGCGCGGGCTTGCTGTGGTGCGCGACGTGCAGGTTGTTGAAGAGGAAGAGCAGCGACCAGAAAGGCGAGGCTTCGACGATGATGGTGCGATGCTCCGCGTGTGCTGACGCCTGATGCTCGCAATACGAGCGCACCAGCGCCAGCGACAGGCCGGGGTAGGCGATCAGCAGGTAGTATTTCCAGAACGGCATGCCCGCCACCACCGTGATCAGCGTTGCCGAGATCGCAATGGAGATTGCAAACAGGAACCATTCCCTGCGGCGGTAGGCGTCGCCCTTCAGGATGTGCGACCATTCCTCCGACCAGAAGCGGATGATGCTGACGGCGGGCCCGATCAGCATGCGGCCCGCCAGCGTGTGGTTGACGGCGAAGAAGAAGCGCTTCACCGAACCCGCAGACGCCCATTGATCGGGCAGAAGGTAATAGCTTTCGGGATCCCGCACCGGATCGGTGAGGTCGATGTCGTGATGATGTTGCAGGTGGGTGTCGCGGTAGCGGCCATAGGGCAGCCAGAACGTCGGCGTGACAAACACCAGCAGTTCATTGATCCAGCGCTTGCGTGTGGGGTGGCCGTGCAGCACTTCATGTTGCAGCGAGGCATGCAGGGCGGCGAAATATGCGCCCACCGGCAGGAGCCACCACGGCAATGCCTCATGGTTCCAGACCAGCGTGGCAATCACGGCATAGGCAAGGACAATCAATCCGATGGTGGGCCACTCGATGCGGGCGGTGCGGGTTTCAACGTAAGCCATTGTGGCATTTTAGCGATGGTTCCGGCCCGCCCGCAATTTAACAAATTTCACCAGTTGTCGCAGGAGGGGGGTTGGTCCACTCTCCCCGGGCGATGTTGATGACCCTTCCCATGTATGACTTTCCGGAGGTGCGCGAGGCCACGAATGCCTGGGCGGCGGCCATTGCAAGAGCCGCCGGCGTTGCCGTTTCCCTTTCCCGGCCAGAGGATTATGTCGCGGCATGGCGGTCGGGCGATCTCGTTTTCAGCCAGACTTGCGGCTACCCCTTCACCCATGAGTTCCGCGGGCGCCTCGCGCTTGTCGGCACGCCCCACCATGCAGTCCCCGGTTGCGACGGCCCTCGTTACTGCAGCTTCGTCTTCGCCCGCGAGAAGCGTGCGAAAGCGGAGTACCGGGGCCAGGTCGCTGCCGTGAACACGCCTGATTCCATGTCGGGGATGCTGGCGCTCAAGAGCTTTTTTGTCGATGTGGCGCAGGACGGCGCGTTCTTCGGCCGTGGCGTCCTGTCAGGCGGGCATTTGCGGTCACTGGCCTTGCTCCAGCGCGGCGAAGCCGACGTGTGTGCGATCGATGCGGTCTGCGTGGCCCATGCGCGGCGTCACCAGCCGCACTTGCTGGCGGGTCTGCATGAGCTGGGCCAAACGCCTTCGGTGCCGGGACTGCCCTATGTGACGCGTGATCAGGATGTGGCGCGCTGGCAGGACGCGGTTGCCGCCTGCTGTGCCGATCCCGCCCTTGCGGACGTGCGGGGCGCGCTGATGATCGGCGGTTTCAGCCGCACCTCGGCGGCGGACTACGACGCCATCCTTGCCCTGGAACGCGCCGTTGAAGCGAGGGGCGGCGTGAACCTGTTCCCGTGACCGGGCCTGGCATGGCTGAATGTGCTGCACGCCGTGCTGTCCGGAGGGATGTCGTCCGGAGGGCATGTCCCCACAGGCAGCCATCGCTCCACCACATTTTCTGTGATACTCAGCCCGCATGCTCGCGGGACGTTTCTTGCTCTCCATCCTCTGCCTCGTGGTGACGTTGCTCCCGGTGCGGGCCGAAACCATGATGGCCGTGCAGGAGACGGCCAGCCTCATCCGCCGCGCAGAGAAGGGCGTCGACGATGCGCAGGGTTGGGCCATTGACCTCCTCGATGTCCTTCAGCTCCACGATCTTTCCCGAAGCCGCGAGAACGTCTGCGCCGTCATTGCCGTGGTCGATCAGGAATCGGGCTTCGTTGCCGATCCTGCCGTGCCGGGCCTGGGCAAGCTCTCGGAACAGGCGTTGCGCGACAAGCTCGCAAGGCTGCCCGTGGCCGGAAAGGCCGCACTCGGCTGGCTGGAGCGCACGCCCTCGCCGCAGACGAGTTTCATGTCCCGCATCCGTGCCGCCCGCACGGAGCGTGATCTCGATCTCGTCTATCGCGCCCTCATCCAGCATGCAGGGCAGAAGTCCGGCCTTGGCGAAGTGGTGCAGCTCGGCTTTCTCAACCGTCTCATCGAGGACAGGAACGAGATCGATACCGCGGGTTCCATGCAGGTGTCGGTGAAGTTCGCGCTCGACATGGCGAAGCGCCGCCGCTGGCTTCCGATGATGCTCGATGATGTCTATGCGGTGCGCGACCAGCTCTATACCCGTCATGGCGGGCTTTACTACGGCATACCCCAGCTGCTCGACTACGAGACCGGCTACTCCCGCAAGCTGTATCGCTTCGCCGACTATAATGCGGGGAGATATGCCAGCCGCAATGCCGCCTTCCAGAAAATCGTGGCGGAATTGTCCGGCGAGGCGCTGGCACTTGATGGTGATCTCCTGAGCTATGCCGGGGCGGGAAAGGCCAATGCCACGGTCACCGCCAGCGAGAAGGCCATTCGCAAGGCGGTGAAGCGCCATGCCCTCGGCCTCGGTGACACGGACATCCGCAACGACCTGCTGGAGGAGAAGAAGGCCAAATTCGTCAGTACGCGGACATATACCGCGCTTCGCGATGCCTACGCCCGCAAGACGGGCAGGCAGCCCGCCTTTGCCATGGTGCCGGAGATCGGACTCGCAAGCCCGAAGATCCAGCGCCGCATGACGACTCGCATCTTCGCCGAAAGCGTGGACAGGCGCTATCAGTCCTGCATGAAATGACTACGCCTTGATGCGGGCGTTTGTGGGGTCAACCAGCGGCGCCAGGTGGGGCACGGCCTTCACCGTTTCCCTGGCGACCACAAGCTCGTAGGTGCCGGACATCACGTAATCCGCCGTCACGCCTTCGGGGTTGCGCACATAGCCGTAGCCCACGGGCCGCCCCACGGTATAGCCGTAGCCGCCGCTGGTGAGATATCCGGCCAGCTTGCCGTTGCGCAGGATGGTTTCGCGGCCGACAAGGACAATGTCCTCGCGCTCGGTGGTGAAGCCCGTGAGCATCTTCCTCAGCGGTTCCGCAGCCTTCCTTTCCAGCGCGGCACGGCCCTGGAAGTCCACATTGCCTTTCAGCTTCACGGCCCAGCCCAGTCCCGCCTCGAAGGGCGTGTCGTTCGGCGTGATGTCGCTGCCCCAGGCGCGATAGCCCTTTTCGAGCCGGAGCGATTCCAGCGCGCGATAGCCGGCCAGCGCAAGCCCGTCGCCACCTGCCGCCATCAGCGCGTCGAACACGTCGCCCGTCGCGGCGATCGGCACGTGCAGTTCCCAGCCCAGTTCACCCACATAGGTCACGCGCAAGGCCCGCACCTTGTGTCCTGCAATGGTGAGAAGGCGCATCTGCGCGAAGGGGAAAGCGTTGTTTGACACGTCTTCGGCGGTTACGGCGGCGAGGATGTCCCGCGCCTTCGGTCCCATCAGCACCAGCGTGCCCCAGTCCTCGGTCACATCCGCCAGCGCACAGGTTGATCCGGCAGGGACGTGGTCCTTGATCCAGTGGAAGTCGTGGGTGCGGAAGCCCGTTCCCGTCACGATGTAATAATGGTCCTCGGCAAGCCTTGTCACCGTCAGGTCGCATTCGATGCCGCCGCGGCTGTTCAGCATCTGGGTGTAGACTACGCTGCCCACCGGCTTGCCGATGCGATTGGCGGCGATCCATTCCAGTGCTGCGGTCGCGTCCTTGCCCGTCATCTCATACTTGGCGAATGAGGACTGGTCGAAGAGGCCGGCCGTGCCGCGCACCGCCCTGTGTTCGTCGCCGGCGTTGGCAAACCAGTTCTGCCGCCCCATGGAGTATTCATCGCGCGGGGCCTGCCCTGATTTGGCAAACCAGTTCGGTCGTTCCCACCCCAGCTTGGAGCCGAAACACGCCCCACGTTCCTTCAACCGGTCATAGAGCGGCGAGACAAGGCGCGGCCTGCCGCTCTGGTATTCCTCGTGCGGGAAGCCGATGGTGTAGTGCTTGCCGTAGGCTTCCAGTGTGCGGTCGCAGACAAAGCGGCGATCCTTGTGCATGTCGGCGAAGCGGCGGAGATCGACGGTCCACAGGTCCATGGGGGCTTCGTTGCGGGCCACCCAGTCGGCCAGAACCCAGCCGGCACCGCCGCCGGAGGCGATGCCGAAGGCATTGAAACCGGCGCCCACGAACATGTTGGCGCATTCGGGCGCCTGCCCCAGAATGAAATTGCCATCGGGCGTGAAGCTCTCCGGCCCGTTGATCATCTGCTTGATGCCTGTGCTGGCCAGGGCTGGCACGCGGGCGAGGGCGGCTTCCATGTGTTGCTCGAAGTGCTCGAAATCATCCTCGAAAAGCTGGAACTCGAAGGTGGAGGGCACATCCCCCTCCGTCCATGCAATCGGGTCCGGCTCGTAGCCGCCAAACACAAGCCCGCCCACCTCCTCCTTGAAATAGGTGAGCCGGTCCGGATCGCGGATCGTCGCGGCATCTGCCGCAAGGCCGGGTATCTTCTCGGTGATCACATATTGATGCTTCACCGGTTGCAACGGCACGTTCACGCCGGCCATCGCGCCGATCTGCCGCGCCCACATGCCGCCGCAGTTCACCACCTTTTCGGTCCTGATCGTGCCCTTCACGGTGCGTACGGCAGTGATGCGGTTCCCCGCCATCTCGAAGCCCTCGACACGCGCCCCTTCGATGATCGTGGCGCCATGCATCCTTGCCCCCTTGGCAAGGGCCTGGGTGATGTCGGAAGGCGAGGCTTGCCCGTCCGTCGGCAGCCAGCTTGCGCCCACCAGGTCATTCACCTCCATGAGCGGCCACATCTTCTTCACCTCGGCAGGCGACAGCAGATGCATCTCCATCCCGAAGCTCTGGGCCGTGGTGGCGAGGCGCTTGAATTCGGTCCAGCGGTCGGCGTTGGTGGCGAGGCGCAGGCAACCCGTCATTTTCCAGCCGGTTTGCAGGCCGGTTTCCGCTTCCAGCTTCTTGTAGAGATCGACCGAGTACTTCAGCACCTGCGTGATCGAGGCCGACGAGCGCAGCTGCCCCACCAGCCCTGCGGCATGCCAGGTCGAGCCGGAGGTCAGCCGGTTCTGCTCCAGCAGCACCACGTTCAGCTTGTGATCACGGGCGAGGTGATAGGCCGTGGAACAGCCGATGATGCCGCCGCCGATCACGATGACGTCGGCATGGGAGGGAAGGTCTTGCGTCATGTCAGGAGAAGTCCTTGAGGTAAGCTGTGTGTATGGCCTCGAAGCGGCCCACGTATTCGGCGGCGTAGGCGACGTAATCGACGCCCGGCGCAGCGAGAAAGAGTTCGGAGATCATGCCCCACATGGCCTCGCGCAGGGCTGCCGCCACCTTCATGGCATAGTAGGCGCGTGACAGGGCCAGATCAGGGGCCTTGCCGAAATAGGCCCGCAGCATCTCGTTCTCCATGGCGACGGTGAAGGAGTTCGCGGCGGCGATGTTGGCAAGGTCGAACATGGCGGTTCCGAAGGCGCCGTATTCCCAGTCGATGAGCCACAGCCGCTTGCCGTCATCCATGAAGTTGGTGGGAAGGAGGTCGTGATGGCCGAAGATCACGGGAAGCGGAACCTGTGCTGCCTCCATCGCGTCCGTCACCTGCATGAACCCGGCAAGTTGCGGCGTGCTGCGGTGATTGGCGATGCGCAGGGTTTCGGCATAGTCGCGCAGGATCTGGAACACCCAGAAGATTGCGCCCTGGCCGCGAATGCGGTGACCGACATCGCGGTGGGTGCGCATGACAAGCTCGAGGCAGTCCTGCCAGTTGCCGCGCACGTCAGGCTCGCCATAGGTGCGGGCCTCGATGAACTTCACCACCATCACGCCGTCGCGGGCGAAGATCAGTTCGGGTGAAAGTCCCGCTTCAAAGGCGGCGCGGTGGGCCTGCGCCTCGCGGGCGCGGCTGACTTGATGAAAGGGGTAATCGGTGCCGACCCTGGCCACGAAACGCCCGCTTTCGTCATCGACGACGAAGGCGGCGTTGCTGACGCCCCCCTTCAGCGGCGTCATGGCCCTGATGCCCTGCCACAGCGACAGCTCTCGCACTGCCGCTTCCACATCCTCGATATTGTGAGACGGCAGTTCGGTCATGGAGAAGGTCGCCGGGAAAGTGCGTCTGGACGCTGCATGGAGAAAAAAAGCCCCCTGGCTTTTGCAGGATTTGGGAGACGGTTGCAGGGACGGACGGGCTGCCACCGCCGGATTGCTCCAGCCTCCTCATGCATCTGATTGGGGGCGAACTCAGATGAACGAAGTGCCCCGGAGGGGGTGGCTCCCGTTTGCCCAGGCTCGCATGAGTCCGGGCATGGGGCGGAAGCTATCCAAGTCTGGACGGGCGTCAACACCTGTGTTGGAGTTATGAATTTATTTGTTGATTTGGAGAGGAATTGCGCGTTTGAATGTGGACTTGACGGGCAGGGACTGGAACTTTCAAACAAAATGGCAGCAAAAAACCACAAAATCTCGGCGCGCCTGGGTCAGGTCATGGGACTGATCGCGCAGCGGGGCAGCATCACCGTGACGGAACTGGCCCGCCAGCTTGCGGTGTCGGAAGAAACCGTCAGGCGCGATGCCCGCCTGCTCGAAGAACGCGGCGATGTCCTCAAACTCCATGGTGCCCTGGCGCTGCCGCACCATGTGGGCGAGGCCCCCTTCGAGCGCCGTCTGCGCGAGAATGCCGAAGCCAAGCGTGCGATTGCCCGGGCGGCCCTCGATCTCGTCAGCGACGGTGACAGCCTCATCATCGACACCGGCACCACCACCAGCATCTTCGCCCAGGAACTGCGGAACCGGCGCGGCCTCACCATTGTGACCAACTCCTCCGACATCGCCCGCACCCTGGCCACCGTGAACGGCAACCGCGTCTACATGGCGGGCGGTGAACTGAAGGCCGACAACGGCGCGTCCTTCGGCACCACGGCGGTGGAATTCATATCGCGCTTCCGGGTGCGCCACGCTTTCATCTCAATTGCGGCGCTCCATCCGGTCGATGGCCCCATGGACATGGCCTTCGAGGAGGCCGAACTGGCCCGCATGGCGCTGGCGCGGGCCGACAACCGCGTCATACTCACCGATTCCACCAAGTTCGGGAAATCGGCGCTGGTGAAGGTGTGTGAGTTTTCCGACGTGAACCGCCTTTATACCGACGCCATGCCCTCGGCGGAACTGGCGGGCGCTCTCGAAACAGGCGGTGTGGACCTTTATGTGGCGCGGCCCCCCGTTCCGGCATAATTCGGACAGGCATAAATGGTGAGTTTCCACAATACCCCCGTGATCTCCAATCATCCGCCCAAGTGTCGCGGGAGGTTGACCAACCCCCGTTGCATGGACCAAACTGTCCTTCCCAATCCAAACAGGTGAACGATGCGATACGAATCTCCGGCAACGACAAAAGAGGCCTGCACTCTTTTGGCCAAGGAGAAAGGCACAGCCTTTGTCCTGGCAGGCGGAACCGACCTTCTGGTCAAAATGAAAGCGGGCATGGTGGAACCCGACCTCGTGGTTGATATCAAGCGCATCAAGGGCATGTGCGATATCAAGAAGTCGGCGAGCGGTTTCGTCATCGGCGCCGCAACGCCAAACGCGGCGCTGTCCGAGAATGCAGCCCTCCTGAAGGCCTGGCCGGGCGTTGTGGAAGCAGCCCAGCTCATCGGCTCGAAGCAGGTGCAGGGCCGCTGCACCATGGCGGGCAATCTCTGCAACGCCTCTCCGGCGGCAGATTCCGTTCCCGCCCTTGTCGCCGCTGGTGCCAGGGTCGTGATTGCCGGTCCCAAGGGCAAGCGCAAGCTGGCGGTTGAAGACGTTCCCGCCGGCGTGGGCCGCACCGTCCTCAAGAAGGGCGAGATCATCGAAGCGATCGAGCTTCCCGCCAAGAAGCCCAAGTCGGGTGACGCTTACCTGCGATTCATTCCGCGTTCGGAAATGGACATCGCCGTGGTGTCCTGCGCAGTCAATCTCAGCATCGACGGCAAGGGTGTCATCACGGCGGCGCGCGTCTCGCTGGGTGCCGTCGCCACCACGGTGCTGCTGGTGAAGGACGCGGCCAAGGCCATCATCGGAACGAAGCTTGATGACCAGGCCAAGGCCAAGCTCGCCGCCGCCGCATCGGCCGCCTGCCGTCCCATCGACGACAAGCGCGGCACCGTTGAATTCAGAACCGAAGTGGCAGGCGTGCTGGCGCGCCGCGCCGCAGAAATTGCGTATGCCCGCGCAGGAGGCAAGTGATCATGGCCGTACTCGTCAAGACAACCATCAACGGCGACTCGGTCGAATACGCCTGCCAGCCGGATGAATCGCTGCTCGATGTGCTGCGCAACCGCCTTGGCCTCACCGGTGCCAAGGAAGGTTGCGGCACGGGTGATTGCGGAGCCTGCTCCGTGATCGTCGACGGCCGCCTGACCTGCTCGTGCCTCGTGCTCGGTGCGGAAATGGAAGGCCGGACGCTTGAAACCATTGAAGGCATGGCCGATGGCGACAAGCTGCATCTGTTGCAGCAGCAGTTCATCGATCACGCCGCCCTTCAGTGCGGCATCTGCACGCCGGGGTTCCTCATTGCGGCGAAGGCGCTGCTGGAAAAGAACCCGGACCCGACCGAGGAAGAAATCCGCTTTGGCCTTGCCGGCAATCTTTGCCGCTGCACCGGCTATGACAAGATCGTGCGTGCTGTCCAGGCCGCCGCCAAGGAAATGAGAGGAGCATAAACAATGCCGCTCGACACATCACTCGTCCGAAAGCCGTTCAAGGTCATTGGCACGCGCGTCCGCCGTCCCGATGGCATCGACAAGGTGACTGGCCGCGCCAAGTATGGTGCCGACGCCTTTGCGCCGGGCCAGCTTGTGGGCCTTGTCCTGCGCTCGCCCCACGCCCATGCGCGGATCAAGAAGATCGACACCTCGAAGGCCGAAAAGCTGCCGGGCGTGAAGGCCGTCGTCACGGCGGCAGACCTGCCTGATCTCACCGCCGGTGATCGCGGATTGCGCGATACGCTGGAAAACTGCATGGCGCGCACGAAGGCCCTTTACGATGGCCATGCCGTGGCTGCCGTTGCCGCCGTGGACATGCATACGGCCAAGCAGGCGCTCAAGCTCATCAAGGTAGATTATCAGGTGCTGCCGCATGTCACTGATCCCGATGAGGCGCTGAAGCCCAACGCACCACTGCTGCACGACGATATCTTCACCGAAGGCATCGAGCCGAAGCCGGTCAAGCCCTCCAACTTCATCAAGATCGCTGAATATGGTCACGGTGATGTGGAGGCCGGGTTCAAGGAAGCAGATGTCATCATCGAGAAGTCCTACAAGACCGAACAGACGCACCAGGGCTACATCGAACCGCATGCGTGCCTTGCCAGCGTCTCGCCCGATGGCACGGCGGAGCTGTGGGTCACGACCCAGGGCCCCTTCGTCTATCGCAACACCTGTGCCGCACTGCTCGGCATGGACATCAACAAGCTCCGCGTCACCTCGTCGGAAATCGGCGGCGGCTTCGGTGGCAAGACCCACGTCTGGGCCGAGCCGGTGGCACTGGCGCTGTCGCGCAAGGCCAACCGTCCGGTGAAGGTCGTGATGACCCGCGATGAAGTGTTCCGTGCGACGGGCCCCACCTCGTCGGCCTCCATGGACATCAAGATCGGTGCAAGGAAGGACGGCACGGTCACGGCGGCCTTCGCGGAACTGCGCTACCAGAACGGGGCCTTCCCCTTCACCTGGGCCGAGTTCGGCGCGATGACCGCATGGGCCTGCTACGACTTCAAGAACGTGAAGTCCGTCTCCAAGGACGTGGTGGTCAACCGCCCGAAGTGCGCGGCCTATCGCGCACCGTCGGCGCCGATTGCGGCCTTCGCGGTGGAAAGCACCATGGACCAGGTGGCCCAGGCCATCGGCATGGATCCCATCGAGTTCCGCATCAAGAACGCCGCCAAGGAAGGCACCAAGTCGTCCTACGGTCCGGTGTATGGCCCGATCGGCATCGGCCCGACGCTGGAAGCAGCGAAGAACCATCCGCACATGAAGGCTCCGCTCGGTCCCAACCAGGGCCGTGGCATGGCCTGCGGCTTCTGGTTCAACTTCGGCGGCCAGACCTGCGTTGACGTGAACGTCACGCCTGACGGTTCGGTCACGGTTGCCGTCGGCACCGTGGACGTGGGCGGCAGCCGCGCCTCGCTGGCGCTTGCCGTGGCAGAGGAGCTGGGCGTGCCCTACGATCAGGTGCGCGTGATCGTCGCCGATACCTCGTCGCTCGGTCACAACGACATGACCGACGGCTCGCGCGGCACCTTCTCCTCGTCGATGGCGGCTGTCGATGCCACCCGCAAGGCGGTGCAGACCCTGCGTGAACGCGCTGCCAAGATCTGGGAAATCCCGGTCGATGAAGTGGAGTGGATGGACGGTCATGCCCACGCCGTTGGCGAGAAGCATGGCAACAAGGCGCCGCTCTCGGTGAAGGAAATCTCGGCCCAGGCCGCCAACACCGGTGGCCCGATTGCCGGTCATTCCGAAATCGTTGCCGATGGCGCGGGCGTGTCCTTCGCCACCCATATCTGCGACGCCGAGGTTGACCCGGAAACCGGACGCACCACCATCAAGCGCTACACGGTCATCCAGGATGCGGGCAAGGCCATGCATCCGTCCTATGTGGAAGGCCAGTATCAGGGCGGTGCCGCACAGGGCATCGGCTGGGCGCTGAACGAGGAGTATGTTTACGGCAAGGATGGCCGCCTGCAGAATCCGGGCTTCCTCGACTACCGTATCCCGGTGTGCTCCGACCTTCCCATGATCGACACGCAGATCCTGGAAATCCCCAACCCGAACCATCCCTATGGTGTGCGCGGCGTGGGTGAAACCTCGATCGTCCCGCCGCTCGGCGCCATTGCCAACGCCATCTCGAATGCCGCGGGCGTGCGCCTCAACCACATCCCCATGTCTCCGCCCCGCGTGTTGAAGGCGCTGAAGGCGAAGAAGAAGTAAGGGATCGACAATTCCGACAGCAAGCGCCGGGGGCCATGCCTCCGGCGTTTTCGTTCCATGCAGGCAGGCCGGACCTGCCGGGCCCGCACCGGAGGGCGGGAGCTTCCTCAACGGCGTGGTGCGAAGCGCCGTCCGCCGCTATATCTTCCCCATGAGCAACGTCAGCACCCATATCCATACCGTGCATCTCTGGGGTGCGCTCCGGCCCCTGGTCGGTGGCAAGGAATCCGTCACCTCTTCGGCCCGCACCATCCGCGAGCTGTTCCGGTTCCTGGCGGAAAACTATCCGGGGGTGGAAGCGCACATCAGGCGCGGCGTCGCCGTCTCCATCGACGGCAGGATCTACCGCGACCAATGGGACACGGAACTTCCGGCAGGCGCGGAAATCTATCTCATGCCGCGCATTCCCGGTGGATGAAGGCCGCGACCCGCGTCACGCCTCAAGCACCGCCTCGCCTTCGATCTCGCAGAGGAACTGTGGCGACGCCAGGCCCGCAATCTCAAGATAGGTGGAGGCGCTGGTATGTCCCTCCATCATCTCGTCGCGGATCCTGCGGGACAATGCAATCTGGCCCGGCTGGGTGACATAGATCACCGACTTGACGAGACAGCGCTTCTCGAAGCCCGCCGCCTTCATCACGGCGAACAGGTTGAGCCAGCACTGCCGCAACTGGGCTTCCAGCCCGTCCAGCACCTTGCCGTCGGTCGTCATGCCCACCTGGCCGGAGATCACCAGCCGCCTGGCGTTGCCGGTGTGCAGGATGGCCTGATCATAGGCGGATGCGGGCTTGGGCACGGTGTCGGGGTTCAGGCGCTGGATCATGTGGCACTCCTTGTCAGACCAGTCTAGGCGAGGGGCAGGAAACTGTCCCCTTCAGATTTTTGAGCCTCCCGCCTTTCACTCCCGTCGCTATACTGCGCCACCGGAGAACCACATGAGCACAGTCCTCGCCAGCCTTTCGACCGAACTCGACGCCATCCGCGCCCAGTCGCTGTGGAAGACCGAGCGCGAAATCCTCTCGCCGCAATCGTCCCACATCCGCGTCACGGGCGGGCGCGAGGTGCTGAATTTCTGCGCCAACAACTACCTCGGCCTTGCCGACAATGCGGAGATCATTGCCGCTGCAAAAGCCGCAATGGACAGCCACGGCTTCGGCATGGCGAGCGTGCGCTTCATCTGCGGCACGACCGACATCCACCGCGCCCTCGAACATCGCATCGCGCAGTATGTCGGCATGGAGGATGCCATTCTCTTCGCGGCCTGCTTTGATGCCAATGGCGCAGTCTTCGAGCCGCTGTTTGGCGAGGAGGATGCCATCGTCTCTGACTCGCTCAACCACGCTTCGATCATCGACGGCGTGCGCCTCTCGAAGGCACGGCGCTTCCGCTTCGCCAACGGTGACATGATCGACCTTGAGCGCCAGCTCACCGCCGCGAAGGAGGGGAAGGCGCGGCGCATCATCATCGTCACCGATGGCGTGTTCTCCATGGACGGATATTTTGCCGACCTGAAGGCGATTCGCGCCATTGCCGACAGGCACGATGCCCTCGTGATGGTGGATGACTGCCACGCCACCGGCTTTGTGGGGCCGCAGGGGCGCGGCACACCGGCGCGGGCGGGCGTGAAGGTGGATATTCTCACCGGCACCTTCGGAAAGGCTCTGGGCGGCTCGGCGGGAGGCTACATCGCCGCATCGCGGCCGGTTGTTGACCTGATGCGCCAGCGCGCACGACCCTATCTCTTTTCCAATGCGCTGCCGCCGGCAATCGTCGCCGGCAGCCACACGGCGATCGATCTTGCCGAAAGGGGCGACACGCTCCGCGACCGTCTCAATGCCAACGCCGCGGCGTTCCGCACCGGTCTTGGCTCTGCGGGCTTCGACCTTCTGCCCGGCGAGCACCCCATCATTCCGGTGATGCTGGGCGAGGCGAAGGCGGCGCAGGACATGGCCGCCGCGCTTTATGACGAGGGCATTTATGTCACGGGATTCTTCTATCCCGTGGTGCCGCAGGGCAAGGCCCGCATCCGCACGCAGATGTCGGCGGCGCATTCGCCCGAAGACATCAGAACAGCCATTGCCGCCTTCACCAGGGTGGGCCGGAGATTGAAGGTGATTCCATGAAAGCACTCGTGAAGGCAAAGCCGGAGGAGGGCCTGCTCCTCCGCGACGAACCCGTGCCGCAGATCGGCCCGGATGACATCCTCATCAAGGTTGCCAAGACAGGCATATGCGGCACCGATCTCCATATCTGGAAATGGGACGAGTGGGCGCAGAAGACCATTCCCGTGCCCATGGTCGTGGGGCACGAGTTTGCCGGCACGGTCGTGGACGTCGGCAGTCACGTGCGCACCGTGAAGGTGGGCGACCGTGTTTCCGGCGAGGGCCATCTCATCGGCATGAAAAGCCGCATGGCCCGTGCCGGGCACTTTCATCTCGACCCTGAAACCAAGGGCATCGGCGTCAATGTGCCCGGCGCCTTCGCGGAATACCTGAAGCTTCCCGCCTTCAATGCCATTCACCTGCCGCCGGAAGTGGACGATGAGATCGGCGCCATTCTCGATCCGCTCGGCAATGCGGTCCACACCGCGCTCTCGTTCGATCTCATCGGCGAGGACGTGCTGATCACGGGGGCCGGTCCCATCGGCATCATGGCCGCAAGTGTTTGCCGTCACGTCGGTGCCCGCCACGTCGTGATCACCGATGTGAACGACTACCGCCTCGAACTCTGCAATCAGGTCAACGATGCGGTGACGGTGAATGTGGGGCGCGAAGACCTGCGCGACGTGATGCACCGCCTTGGCATGCAGGAAGGCTTCGACATCGGGCTGGAGATGTCGGGCGCGCCCAATGCCTTCGACCAGATGGTCGATCACATGATCATGGGCGGCAAGATTGCCATTCTCGGCATTCCGTCGAAGCCGACACCGGTGGACTGGAACCGCATCATCTTCAAGTCGCTGACGCTGAAAGGCATCTATGGACGCGAGATGTTCGAGACCTGGTACAAGATGATCGCCATGCTGCAATCGGGCCTCGATGTGCGGAAGGTCATCACTCACCGCTTCAGGGCGGAAGACTATGCCCAGGGCTTCGCGCTGATGAAGCAGGGCGCTTCAGGCAAGGTCGTGCTGGATTGGAGCTGAAGTGAGTTCATTCTACTTATGCGCGTAGAATGCGCGTGAATTTCACGCTTCTCACCAAAGACGATCGCCGCTATTCAACTTCTACTTGTTAGTGGAGTTGAAATGCCCATCGTGGCATTGGATTTTGAAACGCCGAGTCAGAGGCGCTCTTCGGCCTATGCCGTGGGGCTTGTGGTGTTCGACCGCTGCGGCATCCGCTACGAATGGTTTTCCTGGCTCGTGCCGCCGGAATCGGGCGATGCAAGTGCAGTCACGTTCCTTGATCACAGCGGCGGGCAGGTCATTGTGCCCACGCCCACGGTCCGGCGGCTCGCGCACACGCTCTGGCCCATCCTGAACGGCGCAACCATCGCCTCCCACACGACCTATGACGAGACGGTGGTGAACGCCATCAGCAAGGAGGCCGCCATTCCGCCGCCTGACGTGACGTGGATCGATTCCTGCAAGGTGGCGCGACAGGTCTGGTCGGACCTGCCCAACTATCGGCTGACGACAGTCTGCAAGTTCCTGAACTACCGCTTCTGCCATCATCACCCGCTTGAAGATGCTCGCGCCTGTTCGCACATCATGCGCGCGGCCATGCATGTCACCGGATGGGACTGCAATGCCCTTCGTGGAGCCTTCGGCAAGCGTCGTCGTCGCGGCGGCAGGGCGATGCTGTGAGGCGTCAGTAGGCGAGACCGTCGTTCAGCCGCATCATGCCCCGGACAAGCCTGTAGCCGAGCCAGAGCAGGAACAGCACATAGGCGGGCCAGGTGACGAGAATGCCGATGCCGAAGGTGATGATGGTGAAGGCCAGCAGGATGGCGGCAACCACAAGCGCGATCGTCATCACCGTCGCGATGTTTGAGAGATGGCTGCCATAGACCGTATTGGCCGCTTCTTCCTTGCGCGTGCGGGCCAAAAGGATGATGGCGACACAGCCCACGAGCAGAATGGTGCCGGAGATCTCGCCCAAGGTGGCAACGGCAACTCCCAGTGAACAGATGTACAGCACCCAGGTGAGGGCGTGATAGCCTTCCGGGCTGCGATCGAAGGTCTTGGAAACGTCAAACGTGGCCATGGCGGAAACATCCTTTCACGACCGCGAATATGGGGGTGATGGCGCTGCGGTTCAATCTCTGATCGCAAGCGCCATGCCGGTCGGGGTCAACGCCCGTCGATTTGCTTGCCCATGATGGCAATGGCCTGCTGATAAACGCTGGCCGCGTTCCAGCCCTGGATGGCGCCGAAGTTCGGCTGTCCCGGCTGGTAGCCTTCTCCGCGCTGCCAGCCGTGGCCCACCAGGAATTTCGCCGTGGAGGCCAGCGCGCCTTCCTTGCTGTTCAGGTTGCCCACGCCATACAGGAGGACGTTTTTCGGCATGAATTGCGTCTGACCCAACTCGCCGTGCATCGCACCCTTGGCGTTGGCGGAAACCTTGCCGGAGCCCACCAGCTTCAGCATCGCGTAAAGCTGTTCCGTGAAGAATTCGGTGCGGCGGCAGTCATAGGCCAGCGTCGCGGTGGCCGAGAGAACGTTCTGGCTTCCGGTGTAGTTGCCAAAGGCCGTCTCCATGCCCCAGATGGCAATGAGAGGACCGGCCGGCACGCCATACTTCTTCTCGATGGAGGCGAAGAGATCGGCGTTCGCGGCCTTCAGGCGGCGGCCCTGCGCAACGATCGTCGGGGCACCGCGCTTCTGCATGAACTGCTTGAGGCTGAGCTTGAAGGAATGCTGGTTGCGGTCGGCCTTGATGGTGGCCGTGGCATACTTCGTGCCCATCAATGCCTTGATGGCCTTGTCGTTGACACCATTGGCCTTGGCTTCCGCTGCGAAGGACTTCTTCCAGGATTCAAAGCCCGCACCTGTACTGCTGCACTTGGCGGCCAGCGCCGGGGCAGATGTCAGCGCCAGAGAAACAAATGTGCCAAGAAGTACCTTCCGCATTCAAACCTCCAAATAAGCAGCCGCCCGGTGCAGTTTCTGCCACCAGGCGGAATAGTTGTCATCAGGTTGGTTAATGCAATCTTACTTTCCCGCCGCCCGGGGGCTTTTCCCCAGAGGGCTTTCCCTGGGGGTGATGGTTGCCCAGCCCTGCGCCACCCGTGCCCTGGAGCAAAAAAATCGCCGGACCAATGGCCCGGCGATCCATCCCGTCGGAATGTGCGAGGTTCACTTCATCGTCGGCATGACGAATTCGGCACCGGACCGAATGCCCGTGGGCCAACGGCTCGTGATGGTCTTGAGCTTGGTGTAGAAGCGGATGCCTTCCGGCCCATGCATGTGGTGGTCACCGAACAGCGAGGCCTTCCAGCCACCGAAGGAGTGGAATGCCATCGGCACGGGGATGGGCACGTTCACGCCCACCATGCCGACCTGGATGGACTGCGCGAACTCGCGGGCCGCGTCGCCGTCGCGGGTGAAGATCGCGGTGCCGTTGCCGTATTCGTGCTTGTTGATCATGGTTGCAGCTTCGTCATAGGACTTGGCGCGCACCATCGAGAGCACCGGGCCGAAGATCTCTTCCTTGTAGATCGTCATGTCGGTGGTGACATGATCGAAAATGGTGCCGCCGAGGAAGTAGCCGTTCTCGTAGCCCTGCATCTTGAAGCCGCGGCCATCGACAACGAGCTTCGCACCTTCCTTGACGCCCTGGTCGATATAGCCCTTCACCTTGTCATAATGCTGCTTGGTGACGAGCGGACCCATTTCGGCATCGGCGTCGGTGCCGGGACCGACCTTGAGGGCGCGCACCTTGGGTTCCAGTTTCTTCAGCAGGGCTTCCGCCGTGCCGTCGCCCACCGGTACCGCAACCGAAATGGCCATGCAGCGTTCGCCGGCCGAGCCGTAGGCGGCACCCATGAGCGCATCGACGGCCTGATCCATGTCGGCGTCGGGCATGATGATCATGTGGTTCTTGGCGCCGCCCAGTGCCTGCACGCGCTTGCCGTTGGCGGTGCCGGTTGAATAGATGTAACGCGCAATCGGCGTGGAGCCGACGAACGACACCGCTGATATGCCGGGGTTGTGGAGGATGGCGTCAACCGCTTCCTTGTCGCCCTGAACCACGTTGAACACGCCATCGGGAAGGCCCGCTTCCTTCAGCCAGCGGGCAATCAGGAGCGAGGCGGAGGGGTCGCGCTCCGAAGGCTTGAGGATGAAGGTGTTGCCGCAGGCCAGCGCGGTGGGGAACATCCACATCGGCACCATGGCCGGGAAGTTGAAGGGCGTGATGCCGGCGACAACGCCCAGCGGCTGGCGGGTGGACCAGGAATCAACCTTGGTGCCCACGTTCTCGGTGTACTCACCCTTGAGCAATGACGGGGCAGCGGTTGCGAATTCCACCACTTCCATGCCGCGCTGCACTTCGCCCATGGCATCGGAAAGAACCTTGCCGTGTTCGGCGGAGATGCAGGCCGCCAGTTCCTTGGTGCGCGTTTCGAGAATGCGGAGGAAGGCGTTCAGGATGCGGGCGCGGCGCAGCGGCGTCGTCGCCTGCCAGGCGGGCGCTGCCTCCTGCGCCACCTGCACGGCGGCATCGAGTTCAGCCGTGGTGGCCAGAACGATCTCGCCCGTCTGCTCGCCCGTTGCGGGGTTGAACACGGCACCCTTGCGCGAGCCCTTGCCCGCGACTTCCTTGCCGCCGATCCAGTGATTGATTGTCGTGACCATGAAATCCTCCCGTTGAGATGGGGCGTCTATGCGCTTTTGGATTTTGCACAGCAATACGAAGATTTGCGCTTTCGTTGTGCGTTATTTATAGTCTCGGCCATGACCGACTGGGACAACCTCCGGATTTTCCTCGCCATTGCCCGCGCCGGGCAGATCCTCAGTGCGGCAAAGTCCCTGCATCTCAATCACGCCACCGTGGCGCGACGGCTGGATGCGCTGGAAAAATCCCTCGGCACGCGGCTGTTCGATCGCCGGACCACGGGCGCCATGCTGACCCC
>JAEUMJ010000030.1 GCA_016792865.1 Hyphomicrobiales bacterium
CGCACGCTGAACCCCAACCTCAACATGTGGAAGACGGCAGAACCGGTGGTGAGAGGCTGGATCGAACGCACCCTCGGCCCCATCGGCAAGCTCGAAGAGGCCGGAGAAAGCCTGCGCGACCTTGCCCGCCTCGCCCTGCAACTGCCGCAACTTCTCGAAGAGAGTCACAAGGCCATGCAGGTGCTTGCGGCGACACGGCTTGCCGAGGAACAGCGCGAGCAGGACAGCATTGCGGGGCTCGCGCCCTGGCAACTGGCGGCCATCCTTTTCGGCACCATCTTCTTCGCCATCCTGCTCGTCGAGGTGCTATGATGACCGGCATGACGCGCTCCATCCTGCTCATCATCGGCGGCGGCATTGCCGCCTACAAGTCGCTGGAACTGATCCGCATCCTGAAGAAACGCGGCATCGGCGTCACCGCCATCATGACGAAATCGGCGGGTGAATTCGTGACGCCGCTGTCGGTGGCCAGCCTCTCCGGCAACAAGGTCTATGGCGATCTCTTCTCGCTCACCGACGAGGTGGAGATGGGCCACATCGAGCTGTCGCGTGCCGCCGATCTTCTGGTGGTTGCCCCCGCCACAGCCGATCTTCTCGCCAAGATGGCGTCGGGCCTTGCCAATGACCTGGCCTCGACCGCGCTTCTTGCCACCGACAAGCCGGTGCTGGTGGCGCCCGCGATGAACGTGCGGATGTGGCAGCATCCGGCCACCCAGAGAAACATCCGTACACTGAGGAACGACGGCATCCACTTCACCGGCCCCGTCGACGGCGAAATGGCCTGTGGCGAATTCGGCCCCGGTCGCATGGCAGAACCCGACGACATCGCCAATGCCGTCGAGGCGCTGCTGTCGCCCGCGGCACGGCCCCTGGCCGGCAGGCATGTGCTGGTGACGGCAGGGCCGACGCGCGAGCCCATTGACCCGGTACGCTTCATTTCCAATCATTCCTCCGGCAAGCAGGGCTATGCCATTGCCTCTGCTGCGGCGAGGCTGGGTGCCCGCGTCACCCTGGTGAGCGGCCCCGTATCCTTGCCGCCTCCTGCGGGCGTGCAGCTCGTGCCCGCCATGACGGCCCATTCCATGCTGACGGCGGTGGAAGCGGCCCTTCCTGCCGACATCGCCATCTTCACGGCGGCGGTTGCCGACTGGCGTGTTGCCGAGGTGGCGGGAGAAAAGCTGAAGAAGCGCGAGGACGGTTCCACACCTTCGCTGGCCTTCGCCGAGAATGCCGACATCCTCAGGACCGTCGCCTCGCGCCGCCAGGGTCGCCCCGCGCTGGTCGTCGGATTCGCGGCCGAAACGGAGAAGGTGATCGAACATGCCCAGGCCAAGCTCGCCCGCAAGGGTTGCGACCTCATCGTCGCCAACGACGTGAGTGCGGGGAATAATGTCTTTGGCGGCGATGCCAACACGGTGCACCTGGTTTCCGCCAAGGGTGTTGAAAGCTGGCCCAGGCTCTCGAAAGACGAGGTGGCCGCACGCCTCATGGCCACGCTGGCGGAGCGGCTGTGAAGATCCGCGTCCTGCGCCTGCCCCATGCTGCCGGCCTGCCGTTGCCCGTCCATGCCACGGCGGGAGCAGCCGGTCTTGACCTTCGCTCCGCCGCTGACCTGACGCTCCGGCCCGGTGAACGGGCGCTCGTTCCCACCGGCCTTGCCATCGCGCTGCCGGAAGGCTTCGAGGCGCAGGTAAGGCCCCGGTCCGGCCTTGCCGTCAAGCATGGCATCACGGTCCTGAACGCCCCCGGAACGATCGACGCCGACTATCGAGGCGAGATCCAGGTGCCGCTCATCAATCATGGCCAGGCGGATTTCGTCATTGCGCGGGGCGAGCGCATTGCCCAGATGATCGTTGCGCGGGTGGAACAGGTCGAGCTGGTGGAGGTCGATGGCCTCGATGACACGGCTCGCGGTGCAAGCGGGTTTGGCTCAAGCGGGAGGTCGTGATGCCCCTGTCCGATGCGGAAGTGGAACGCTATGCCCGGCACATCGTACTGCCGGAAGTGGGTGGCCCCGGCCAGAACAGGCTCAAGGCGTCATCGGTGCTGGTGATCGGCGCGGGCGGCCTTGGTGCGCCGCTGCTGATGTATCTCGCGGCGGCGGGCATTGGCCGCATCGGCATTGTCGATCACGACACGGTATCGCTTTCCAACCTGCAACGGCAGGTGATCCACACCACCGAGCGCGTCGGCCTCGCCAAGACCGAAAGCGCGGCCCGCCAGATCGCGGCCCTCAACCCCCATGTGACGGTGGAGCAGCACCGGGAGAGGATCACGCCCGCCAATGCGCTGGAGCTGATGGGCGGTTATGACATCATTGCCGACGGCTGTGACAACTTTCCCACCCGCTTCATGGTGAGCGACGCCGCCTTCTTCGCCCGGAAGACGCTCGTTTCGGCTGCGGTCGGGCAATTCGACGGGCAGATCTCCACCTTCAAGCCGCACCTCGCGGCACCCGACGGCACGCCCTACCCCACCTACCGCTGCTTCGTGGGCGAGATTCCGCCCCGCGGCTCCTTCCCGGCCTGCGAGGAAGCGGGCGTGATGGGTGCACTTCCGGGCATCGTCGGCTCCCTCCAGGCGATGGAGGTGATCAAGGAACTGCTGGAGATCGGCGAAGGGCTGGCGGGCCGCATTCTCATGTACGACGCTCTCTGGGCCCGTTTCTTCGAGACGAAGCTGGCATGGAATCCGGACAATCCCCTGACCGGAAAAACCCGCACGATCAAGGGCCTGGACCCTGACCATTACCGGGACTGAAGCTACATAAAGATATCTTTATATTGATCTTGCCGCCTGCTGCCTGTGTTGCTAGAAAGCCCGGCAACGAGAGAAGGACAGATCATGAGCAAGCACGACTACGTTGTTGCCGACATCAAGCTGGCGGATTGGGGCCGCAAGGAAATCGAGATGGCCGAGGTGGAAATGCCGGGCCTGATGGCGACGCGCGCCGAATTTGCCAAGGAACAGCCGCTCAAGGGTGCGCGCATCACCGGTTCCCTCCACATGACCATCCAGACCGCCGTGCTCATCGAGACGCTGAAGGCGCTCGGGGCCGAGGTGCGCTGGGCGTCATGCAACATCTTCTCCACCCAGGATCACGCCGCCGCTGCCATCGCCGCGGGCGGAACGCCGGTGTTCGCGGTGAAGGGCGAAAGCCTGCGCGACTATTGGGAATACACTGCCCGCATCTTCGACTGGCCCGATGGCAAGCCCTCGAACATGATCCTCGACGACGGCGGCGACGCGACGCTCTACATCCTGCTGGGTGAAAAGGCCGAGAAGGATCCGCAACTCATCGCGCACCCGAAGAGCGAAGAGGAGGAATGCCTCTTCGCCGAGATCAAGGAGCGCATCAAGAACCAGCCGGGCTGGTTCGAGAGGCAGCGCAAGGCCATCATCGGCGTCTCGGAGGAAACCACCACCGGCGTCCATCGCCTCTATGACCTGCAGAAGAAGGGCGAGCTGCCCTTCCCGGCGATCAACGTCAATGACTCGGTCACCAAGTCGAAGTTCGACAACAAGTATGGCTGCAAGGAATCCCTGGTGGACGCCATCCGCCGCGGCACCGACGTGATGATGGCGGGCAAGATCGCCGTGGTCTGCGGCTATGGCGACGTGGGCAAGGGCTCTGCCGCCTCGCTGCGCGGCGCCGGCGCCCGTGTCATCGTCACCGAAGTCGATCCGATCTGCGCCCTGCAGGCCTCCATGGACGGCTTTGCCGTGCAGACCCTCCAGGACACGCTGGGCACCGCCGACATCTATGTCACGGCGACAGGCAACAAGGACGTGATCACCCTCGACGACATGAAGCAGATGAAGGACATGGCCATCGTCTGCAACATCGGCCACTTCGACAACGAGATCCAGGTGGCGGAACTCAAGAACTTCCCGTGGACCAACATCAAGCCGCAGGTTGACCTCGTGAAGTTCCCCAAGGGCAACCGCATCATCCTTCTCTCGGAAGGCCGCCTCGTGAACCTCGGCAATGCCACCGGCCATCCCAGCTTCGTGATGTCCGCATCCTTCACCAACCAGACGCTGGCGCAGATCGAGCTTTACGCCAACCGCGGCACCGGCAAGTACAGGAACGAAGTCTATGTCCTGCCCAAGCACCTCGACGAGAAGGTGGCCCGCCTCCATCTCGAAAAGCTCGGCGTCAGGCTGACCACGCTCAAGCCCGAACAGGCGAGCTACATCGGCGTCACCCCCGAAGGCCCCTACAAGAGCGAACAATACCGCTACTGACGGAAGGGAAATTTCCCGGCCTTGCCCGAAGCTTCCGCGGCCAGCAAGGCGAGACGATATCGCACCCCGTGATGGATTCACCTCACGGGGTGTTTCTGTCTATACCGGGTCATTCCAAGTGGTTTTGTGATTCGCGTATCTGGTCGGGGCGGGCGGAGGAGCATTCGTGTCTCTGTGGGACGGAAGGATATTGGGCAAAGGCTGCGTGCGTTACGCGGGCCTGCCGCTCCTTGCGCTCACGGCGGCTGCACCCGGGGCTTTGGCCGCGAACTTCCTGCAATTGAGTCCCGAAAGCCTCACCGCAACGGCAATGGGCCTGACGGCGCTGCTGCTCACCACCGGCTTCACCTCCTTCGCCGCACTCGCCCTGCGGAAGCGCCTCGCCCATGCCCGTGACCGCATCGCCGATCTCGAACTGTTGCTGAACGAAGCGGAAGTCTCGCTTCTCTCGGAACCGCAAGTCCTCATCATCTGGCGCAGCGGCGAGGCAAAGCCCGAACGCCTGATCAACAACATGCGGGGCACGGCGCAGGTGCCCACCCAGAGCAACGAGATCCTCGCCTTCCCGGATTGGCTGGAACGCGATTCCAACGCGGGCCTCGGCAAGGCGCTGGCCGAACTGCGCGAGTCGGGACGCGCCTTCAACATCGGCATCAAGACCCTCAAGGGCGAACTGCTGGAAGCCGATGGCCGCGCGGCAGGCGGGCTTGCCACGCTGCGCATCCGCCCGCTGGTGGGTGACCGCCGGCAGATGACGGAACTGGCCTTCGATGCCTCGAAGCTCGGCAAGCAGGTCGAGCGCCTCTCCTCCATCCTCGACTCCGCCCCCTTCCCGGCCTGGATCCACGGCAACGACGGCCTGCTGGCCTGGGCCAACCAGGCCTATGTTGCCGCCGTCGAAGCCGCCAGCTTCGAAGCGGCACAACGCGCCACCAGCCTGATGAAGGCCTCCGACATCGATACCAGCCGGGCCGATCCGGCGAAGCACCTGCTGGGCCGCGTGCACGCCATCCAGCAAGGCAACCGCCGCGCCTACAACATTCACCAGATGCCGGTGGATGGCGGCGTTGCCGGTTTCGCCATCGACGTGACATCGCTCGAAATGGCCGAGAAGGAACTGGACCGGCATATCCGCGCCCACACGTCCACCCTCGACAAGCTCGCCACGGCCATCGCCATCTTCGGGCCGGACCAGCGCCTGCGCTTCTTCAACCAGGCCTACGTCAAGCTCTGGGGGCTTGATCCCAAGTGGCTTGAAGGCCAACCGCTGGATGGCGAGATCCTCGACCGGTTGCGGGCACAGCGGCTGTTGCCGGAACAGGCGAACTATCGCGAGTGGAAGGACAAGCAGCTTTCCTCCTACACCACCCTCGAAGTCCGCGAGAACTACTGGTACCTGCCCGATGGCCGCTCGCTGATGGTGATCTGCGAACAGCATCCCTTCGGCGGCATCACCTATCTCTACGAAAACCTCACCAAGGAACACCAGCTCGAAAGCCGCGTGAACGAACTGTTCGACACGCAGCGGGAAACGCTGGACAACCTCGCCGAGTCGGTCGCGCTCTTCGGCAGCGACGGCACGTTGCGTCTCGCCAATCCGGCCTTCGAGCGCCTGTGGCAGGTGTCGGCGGCGGCGCGGGCGCATGTGGACGAATTCTCCCGCCTGCCGGGGCTGGAGCCGGAAGCGCGCTCGGCATGGTCCGATATCCGCTATGGCATCACCGGCCTGGATGGCTCGCGCAAGCGTGCCGAAGGACGCTTCCGTCATGGCGAACTCTATCTCAGCTTCCGCGCCATCCCGTTGCCCGATGGTCACGCCCTCATCACCTTCGCCGATGTGACCGACTCGGTGCGCGCCGAGCAGGCACTCCGCGACCGCACCGAGGCCCTTGAGGCGGCAGACCGGCTGAAGACGACCTTCCTCTCCAGCGTCTCGTATGAGATCCGCACGCCGCTCACCAGCATCTCCGGTTTCGCCGAGGCCCTGGATGCGGGCATCGCCGGTGCCCTGAGCAGCAAGCAGCGTGAATACGTGCTCGACATCCGCCGCAGCGCCGGCGACCTTACCACCATCATCGACGCGATCATCGACCTGTCGGCCATCGATGCGGGAGCAATGGAACTGAAGGTGGGCACGATCGACGTGATGCAACTGCTCGAAAATGCCACCACCCGCGTCATGCCGGCACTGGAACGGCGCAACCAGACCATCTCCATCGAGGTTGCCGCCAACGTGCCGGAGATCAGGGGCGATGCGGCGCGGCTCGAACAGGTGATCGGGCACCTGCTGTCCAACGCCATCGGTTTCTCGCAGTCCGGCGCCAAGATCACCATGGGTGCCCGCAAGGCCAAGGACATGGTGCAGATCTGGGTGGCCGATACCGGCCGGGGCATGGACCTGGAATTCCAGAACAAGGCCTTCGAGCGTTTCCAGTCCAAGCCCGCCCCCGGCAGCCATCGCGGTCCCGGACTCGGCCTGTCATTGGTGAAAAGCTTCACCGAACTGCACGGCGGGCGCGTCTCGCTTGTTTCCAAGATTGACCACGGCACCACGGTGGTGTGTTCTCTGCCCATCGATGGCCCGCAGCGCAAATCCGCCCAGCGTGCCGCCTAGCCCGACGACACGCCCGACGACATGCCCCACGACATCAAGGTCACGACACGAAGCCCTGCCGAAACCGAAGCCCTTGCCGCACGCCTGTCGCTCTGGGTGCGGCCCGGCTTTCTTGTCCTCCTGTCCGGCGATCTCGGCAGCGGCAAGTCCACCTTTGCCCGCGCCTTCATCCGCGCCCTTGCGGAAGGGAAGGGCGATTTCGACATTCCGAGTCCCACCTTCACGCTGGTGCAGGGCTATGACGAAACGCGGCTGCCGGTTTTCCATGCCGATCTCTATCGCCTGGCTTCGCCCGGCGAGGCCGGTGAGCTTGGCCTCGACGATCTCCTGGAGACCGGCGCTGGGCTGGTGGAATGGCCGGAGAACGTGCCCCCGAACCTGACGCCGGACATCCTGCGCCTCAGCTTTTCCGGCAGCGGCGAGACACGGGACATCACCATCGCGGCGGAAGGCGCATGGGCGAAGGCGCTTCAGCGTGACGCCGAGATCGCGCAATTCCTCTCAGGCGTTCCCGCCACGCGGCATTTCCTCGAAGGCGATGCGTCGTCGCGCCGCTATGAATGGCTGGCCATGACCGATGGCAGCAAGCCCATCCTCATGGACATGCCGACGCGGCCCGATGGGCCGCCGGTACGGAACGGCAAGCCCTACAGCGCCATCGCCCATCTCGCCGAAGGGCTGCCCGCCGTTGTCGCGGTGAACACGCTGCTGGCAGAGCGTGGCTACAGCGCGCCCCGCATCCTCCGCGCCGATCTCGCGTCCGGCCTCGCACTGATCGAGAATCTCGGTGCGCGGGTTTACGGCAAGATGCTGCTGGCGGGCGAAGACATGACCGAACCCATGCTCGCGGCCGCCGAGGTCCTGGCCGACATGGCGCGTCATGACTGGCCCTCGCGGGTGCCCGCAGGTGAAGGTGTCATCCACACGGTGCCACCCTATGATGCCGAGGCGCTGCTCATCGAGGCCGATCTCCTGCCGTCGTGGTTCTG
The DNA here is from genome assembly GCA_016792865.1 of Hyphomicrobiales bacterium. Lineage (GTDB taxonomy): Bacteria > Pseudomonadota > Alphaproteobacteria > Rhizobiales > Aestuariivirgaceae > Aestuariivirga. Next base: position 7,852 of record JAEUMJ010000030.1, read on the forward strand.
GCCCTACCTGCATGGCAAGCCCGCGCCCGCCGGTGTCAATGAAGGCTTCGAGGCGGTGTGGCGCGGCCTCATTCCGCTGGCACAGCCCGCCCGCCCGCAATGGGTGCTGCGCGACTATCATTCTCCCAACCTGCTCTGGGTGCCGGACCGAAAGGGCCTGCAACGGGTGGGCATCATCGATACGCAGGACGCCGTGATGGGTCATGGCGCCTATGACCTCATGTCGATGACGCAGGATGCACGCGTCGATATTCCCGATGCGCTCGCGGCCCGCACCATCGATCACTATCTTTCCCTCCGTGCCGGTGACGGGAGCTTTGACAAGACCGCCTTCCTCACCGCCTATGCGGTGCTGGGCGCACAACGGGCGACGAAGATCCTCGGCATCTTCGCAAGGCTTTCCAAGCGCGACGGCAAGCACGGCTATCTCCGGCACATGCCGCGTGTCTCCCGCGCCCTTGCCCGCAATCTCGAACATCCGTCACTGGCGCCGCTCCGCCAGTGGTATTTCGACCACCTGCCGGAAGCGCTGGCGGTGAAGGCATGAGCGGAATGCTCGCCCGCAGCGCCATGGTCCTTGCAGCGGGCTTCGGAACGCGCATGCGGCCCCTGACCAACAACACGCCGAAGCCGCTCATCCCGGTGGCGGGTCAGCCGATCATCGCGCACGGCTTCGACCGCCTGCGGGCGGCGCATGTGACCCGCGCCGTCGTCAATGCCCATTACCTCGCCGACCAGATCGAGGCGTGGTGCAACAGTGTCAGCACACCCACCACCATCCTGTCCGACGAACGTGATGCCATTCTCGATACCGGCGGCGGCATTGCCCGCGCACTGCCGTTGCTTGGTGCCGAGCCGTTCTTCGTCCTCAACAGCGACAGCTTCTGGATCGACCGGGGCACACCCGCCCTCAGCCGCCTCCGCGACGCCTGGGATGATTCGCGGATGGACTGCCTGCTTCTCCTCTGCGACCCCGCCCACACGACGGGATATGACGGCAAGGGGGATTTCGTGATCGGCGACGACGGCACGCTGCTTCGCGCCAAGGCTGCACCCGGTTGCAAGGCGCTGGCCTATATCGGCGCATACATCGTTCATCCCCGGCTTTTTGCAACCGCACCGCAGGGCGCCTTCTCGATGAACCTTTTGTGGGACCGCGCGATTCAGGAAGGACGCCTCCACGGTCTTGCCCATGCCGGGCATTGGCTCCATGTTGGGACACCTGAAGCGATCGGCGAGGCCGAGGACTGGTTGAAACGGAATACGTGATGATGCGGCCACAGCCGAATGTCTGGACCTGTGGTGCCGGACTGGTCGAGGCCCTGGCACGGCAGGTGCTTGCGGGGTTCCCGCTGGAAGCAGGCGAGCACGATCTTTCCCGCTGGACGATTCTCGTGCCCACGCGTCGCGCCGCGCGTGCATTGGAGCAGCGCCTGTTCACGCTGTCAGAAGCGAATGCGCTGCTGCTGCCGCGGGTGCGGCCCATCGGCGATGCCGACGAGGATTTGCTTGCCGATGTCTTTCCCGATGAAAGCGTGCCCGATGCGCTGCCGAAAATGGGCCAGCTCTTTCTCATGCTCTCGCTTGTGGACGAGTGGGCGAAGGAAAACCCCCATCTCGCCCTCGCCGCCGACGTCAATGCCTCGCGCAGCCAGGCGCTGGGCCTTGCGGAGTCGCTTTCCGACCTCGTCTCGCAACTGGCCACGGAAGAGGTGGAGGCCAGCCTTGCCACCGTCTTCCGGGAGCTTGACCTTGCCGGGCATCGCCAGACCATCATCTCGCTGCTCGCCCTGGTCCAGGAGCGCCTGCCCGCCCGGCTCGCCGCGGAAAACCTGATCGGTCCCTCCGAGCGCCGCAACCGCCTCATCCGCCTGGAAGCAAAACGCATCGCCGAAGGCGGTGCAACAGGCCCCATCATTGCTGCAGGCTCCACCGGCTCCAATCCCGCAACCCGCGACCTGCTCAGGGCCATCGCACATCATCCGCAAGGAGCGGTGGTGCTTCCCGGCCTTGACCTTGCGCTGGATGATGCGGCGTGGGACGTGATCGGCCCAAACCATCCACAGCATGCGCTGAAGATCCTGCTCGCCGCACTCGACCTGCCGCGCAGCGGGGTACGTTCCTTCGCCCCCGAAAGCCCGCGCCAGGCGCTGGTCCGCGAGATGATGCGCCCCGCCGGGACGACCGAGCAATGGGCGGGAGCGGCGAGCCTCTCCCGCGCCACCGTTGATGCGGCCCTGCGCGGCGTCCGCCTGATGGAAGCGCCCGATCGCCAGCATGAGGCCCGCACCGCGGCACTGCTCTTGCGTGAAGTGCTGGAGCAGCCGGGCAGGCATGCCGCCCTCGTCACCCCCGACCGCGACCTGGCGCAGATGATCTCGGCCGAATTGCAGCGCTGGAATGCCTTCATCGACGACTCCGGCGGTGAACCGCTGATCCGCTTCGGCCGGGCGCAACTCTGCAAGCTGCTCATCGACTGCGTGGAAAAGGGCTTCAGCCCGCCGGCAATGGTGGCTCTGCTCTCGCATCCGGATGTCACGCTTGGGCGTGATCCGGCGGAGGCGCGGCTTCTGGCGCAACGCCTGGAAGTGGTGCTGCTGCGGCAGGACTTGCCACCCCTCTCGCCGCTCAGCTTCAGCGACACGCTGGCGCGGGTGAAGCGCGCGGCCACCGCCGATACCCATCTGTCCCGCTTCGTCCGTGCAATGGAAGAAGCGGACTGGGCTGCCCTTGCGGCCCATGTCCAGCAGCTTGCCTCCGCCCTGGCGCCGCTTGTGCAGGATCGCGAAGCTACGCTGGCGGCCCATGTGGATGGACTCGCAACGGCACTCGCCATGCTTGCGCCAGGCGAAGACGCCGGCCATTCGGCCCCGTTGCTGGAGGAGGTGTTCGAAAGCCTGCGCCAGGAATCCGCCCGCCACCCCGTGTGCCGTTTTCGTCGCGCCCTCTCCAGCATCGTCTGGGCGCTCAGGCAGGAGACGCTCCGGGCGCAGCGCCGGGACGGCACGCGCCTGTCCATCTATGGCCTGGCGGAAGCGCGCATGATCGAGGCCGATCTCGTGATCCTTGCCGGGCTGAACGAGACCATCTGGCCCGCCGCCACCGATCCCGGACCGTGGGTGAACCGGTCGATGCGAACCAGTGTCGGCCTGGCCCAGCCCGAACGCGAGATCGGCATGACCGCCCACGACCTCGCGCAAGGCATGATGCACGGGAACGTGGTGCTGATGTGGTCGAAGCGGGCAGGCACGGCTCCGCTCATGCCGTCGCGCTGGATCCTGCGCCTGCGTGCGCTTCTGGAAAAGGCGGGACTGAAGCCGGAGCAGCAGCTCGACACGGCTTACGTTGCACTGGCCCGCGCCCTGGACGCCGGCCGAGGGCCGAGCCCCGTGAAGATGCCACGTCCCGCGCCGCCCGTCGGCGTGCGGCCCACGTCTTTTTCGGTCACCGAGATCGAGAAGTTGGTCCGCGATCCCTATTGGGTCTTTGCCCGCCGCGTGCTGAAGCTTGAGCCGCTGGACGCCCTGGGCGGTGCCGCGGACCCGGCCCTGCGCGGCACGTTGTTCCATGACGCGCTCCGGCTCCATGTGGAATCTGGCGATCCTGGTCTTGCGAGCCTGCTCGCAGCGGGCGAGAAGGTGTTCGCTCCCTACATTGCTCACCCGGACGTGCGGCATTTCTGGTGGCCGCGCTTCCGCCGCATGGCCGAGGCTTTCGTGACCGAGAACGCAGTCCTGCGGGAAGGCGTTGCTGCCAGCCTGGTGGAACGCGGTGGCCGCGTCACCTTCAGGATCGGAGCAGCGGAACACACCCTTCGCGCCCGCGCCGACCGCATCGACGTGCTGGAAGACCGCACCGCGCGGCTGATCGACTACAAGACGGGCACGGTGCCCAGCACCATCCAGGTGGACGTGGGCCTCAGTCCGCAGCTCACCCTGGAAGCGGCGATGTTGCGCGACGGTGGCTTCGGCGAGGGCCTGCCGCAGGAGGCGAGCGATCTCGTCTACATCCATACGGGTGGCGGCCATCCACCGGTCACGGTCTCGTCGCTGACGGAAGGACGGAACGCCATCGACATCAAGACGGTGTCGGCCCGGCACTTCGGCGGGTTGAAGGCCCTGCTGGCCCGCTACCAGACGGAGCAGCAAGCCTACATTCCCCGCGCCATCATGTTCAGCGATGAGGATGCATCCGACTACGACCACCTCTCGCGCCATGCCGAATGGTCACGGGGCGGCGCATGAGCACGGCAAGGCCCGGCAAGAAGACGCGATCGACGGCGGAGCAGCTTGCCGCTGCAGATCCGTCACGGTCGGTCTGGGTGATGGCCAATGCAGGGTCCGGCAAGACCCATGTCCTGGTCAATCGCGTGGTGCGCCTGCTGCTGGCCGGACATGCGCCGCAGAACATCCTCTGCCTTACCTTCACCAAGGCGGCAGCGGCGGAAATGTCCCTTCGCCTCTTCAGGCTCCTGGCCTCGTGGATTGCCCATGACGACGCACGGCTGGCGGAGGAGTTGCAACAGCTTGGCGTGGAGCACGTCACTCCCGACATTCTTGCCCGCGCCCGCAGGCTCTTTGCCATATCGATCGAAACACCGGGCGGCCTGAAGATCCAGACCATTCACGCCTTCTGCGAAAAGCTGCTGCAACTCTTCCCTGCCGAATCCGGCCTTGCCCCCGGCTTCCGCGTCATGGACGATTCCGACCGGCAGGTCCTGCTCACTGAGGCCCGCAATCTCGCCCTCGCCGACGCGGCGGAAGCGGACGATTTCGATCTTCTCGACGGCGGCACCATCACCCCGGACATGCTGGAGGCCCTGTCCCGCGACCTCCTGCCGGCCACGTCCCCCTTTGCCGGGGCGGTTGACGGCACGGTGGCGCCCGAAGCCATTGACTTCGTGCTGCGCCAGTTGACCGGCGTGGCGCCCCACCCGTCCACCCACGCCGTCGAGCAGGCAATCTTCGCCCGCGACCGCTCGCAATATCTTCCTGCCTCGCTCACCCTCAAGGGCGTTCCCCCCTTCCATCACAAGGATGCGAGCGCCTTCTTCCACGGCGTGCACAAGGCTGCCGACGCGACCGAACTGATCGGCCT
>JAEUMJ010000081.1 GCA_016792865.1 Hyphomicrobiales bacterium
GCCTCGGCCCGCGCCGACTACGCCATCAAGCGCGGCGATGCCCTGCTCTTTGATTTCGGTGGCCGCTACAGGCATTTCAGCGCCGACATCACCCGCACGTTCTTCGTGGGTGAGGTCAGCGACCACGATCGCGCCTTCTACGACACGGTGCTGGCCGCCAACAGCAAGGGGCACGAGGTTTCACGGCCCGGCATCACCGCGTCGGATGTCGATGACGCTGTCTGCACCGTGCTGGAACAATCGCAATTCGCTTCCTTCAAGCGCCACAAGACAGGTCATGGCCTCGGCCTCGACGTGCATGAAGCGCCGCAGATCATGCGCGGCAATCAGGCGAAGCTGGAGCCGGGCATGGTCTTCACCATCGAACCCGGCCTGTATCGCGACGGTGAAACCGGCGTTCGCATCGAGGATGATGTTGTGGTGACCGAAAATGGCATTGAAAGCCTGACAAGCTTCCCGCGCGAATTGCGCATCATCGGCTAGTCAGCGCCTAGCGTAGGCCACGGCGATTGCGGCTGCAACCCGCGCATTGTTCATGACCAGCGCAATGTTGGCCTTCAGGGAGCGGCCTTCGGTGATCTCGGTGATGCGCTTGAGCAGGAAGGGTGTCACCTGCTTTCCTGCCACGCCCTGCTCCTTCGCTTCCGCAAGGGCACGGTTGATGTGTGGCGTGATCTCCGAGGCCGGGATCTCGTCTGCCGGTGAAATGGGGTTCGCGACCACGACGCCGCCTTTCAGCCCAAGCGACCACTTGGCCTTCATCATTGCTGCCACCTCATCGGCCGTATCGAGGCGCATGGGGGCGGCAAGCCCGCTCTGCCGCGAATAGAAAGCGGGGAACTCGCCCGTGCCGAAGCCGACCACGGGCACACCATTGGTCTCAAGGATTTCAAGCGTCAGCGGCAAATCGAGAATGGCCTTTGCGCCCGCCGTGACGACGGCCACGTCGCTGACGGCAAACTCGTTGAGGTCGTTGGAGATGTCGAAGCTCTCTCCTGCCTCGCGGTGAGCGCCGCCAATGCCGCCCGTGGCGAACACTCGGATGCCAGCCAGCGCCGCAATCCGCATGGTGGAGGCAACGGTCGTCGCGCCGGTTTGCCTGCGCGCCACCACATAGGGAATGTCACGGGTGGAAACTTTCATGATGGAGGGGCCAGTCTCGGCAAAGTGCGCAAGCTCGGCATCGCTCAATCCTGCCCGGAGCACGCCGTCCACAATCGCGATGGTTGCCGGAACGGCACCACCGCCACGGACCACCTCTTCAACCTCCCGCGCCATCTCAAGGTTCTGCGGATAGGGCATGCCGTGCGCGATGATGGTGGACTCGAGCGCAACCACAGGCGCTCCCCTGGTTACGGCATGGCGGACAGCTTCGGTCAGTTGAACTTTCATCTCTGCCCTTAATCCAAGGTGGAGAACGCGCTGGCAATCACCCGGCCCGCGAGGCTCTGGCCCCGCGCCGCAGCAACCGCCAGCGGCTCGTCATGCAACAAGCCGTAGACCAGACCGGCGACAGCGGCATCCCCTGCCCCCGTCACGTCAACGATGCGCTGGGGCGGATGTGCCTCCACATGCTCGATGTCCCGCCCGTCGGACACGAAGGCCCCTTCCGGCCCCGCATGGATCACCACATTGGTGAGGCCCTTGCCATGAAGGAAACGGAAGGCGTTCTCGATGTCGCGTGTTCCCGTCATCTGTTCGATCTGGTCGAAATTCGGTGAGGCGAGGTAGACCGGCCCGGTCTTCAGCGCCTCGATGAGCTTGCGCGACTTCGGCACCGAGACCGGCTCGATCACCAGCTTGCCACCCGCAATTTCCACCAGCAGGTTGAGCGACTCCTGCGGCAGGTTGCAGTCTGCCACCACAAGCCGCGCCTCCCCGATCACCGCTTCCTGCGCGAGAATGGCTTCCGGGGTCAGGAGATCGGCACAGCGCATGTCGCTCAATGCGGAGATCAACTCTCCGTCATGATCCAGGAGCGCCACATAGGAACCGGTGGAAATCTCGCTGCGCACGACGCGGCTCACATCGACACCGGCGCGCCTGGTTTCGGCGAGCACGGCGTCGCCGTGCACGTCATGCCCCACAACGGAAATCAGCGCCACATCGGCACCGAGGCGCGCCAGGTTGTGCGCGATGTTGCGGCCGACGCCGCCCGCCGTCGTGGTGACAATTCCGGGATTTGACGTGCCCAGTCGATTGGGTGCGTTGACCTTGGCCTTGATGTCGATGTTTGCGCCGCCGATGACGGCAATGTCAGCCATGCTCAGAAGTCCGTCTTGACGCCGCCCTCCTTGACGCGGCGATCGACGAACGTATCCAGTTCGGCGCGAACGGCGGCGGGCATGGGCGGCTGCACATAGTTCTCCAGCGCCTGCTTATAAACCTGATTCGCCTTCTTGTAGGCATCCGGACTTCCTGCCGCAGACCACTGCTGGTAATTGCGCCAGTCCGAGATGATGGGCTGGTAGAATGCTTCGGAATAGCGGGCCAGGGTGTGCTGTGCACCGAAGAAGTGCCCGCCCGGCCCCACTTCGCGGATCGCGTCCAGGGCGAGCGCATCCGGGCTTGTATCGAGAGGTTGCAGGAACGACTTCACCATCTGGATGAGATCGCAGTCGATCACGAATTTCTCGAAGGATGCAACAAGGCCGCCTTCCATCCAGCCGGCGCCATGCATGATGTAGTTGCCGCCGCCCATGGTGACGCCCCAGAGCGAGAAGACGCTTTCATAGGCAGCCTGAGCGTCAACGGTGTTGGCGGCACAGGTGTTCGAGGTGCGGTAGGGAATGCCATAGCGTCGGGCCAACTGGCCGCCGAGCAGCGTGGACTGCATGTATTCCGGCGTACCGAAGGCGGGCGCACCCGACTTCATGTCCACATTCGAGGTGAAGCCGCCATAGACCACCGGTGCGCCCTTGCGCACCAACTGGCAGAAGGCGAGACCGGCAAGGGCTTCCGCGTTCTGCTGGGTCACGGCACCGGCGACCGTGACCGGGGCCATTGCACCCGCCAGCGTGAAGGGCGTGACGCAGACGATCTGGCCACGCGACGACAGCTCCATCATGCCCATGAGCATGTTGTTGTCGAGCTTCAGGGGTGAGTTCGTGTTGACGATCGTCATCAGGCAGGGACGGTTGACCATCTCCTCCTCGCTCACCTGATTGACGATGCGGGCAATCTCGATGGCGTCGAGGACGTTTTGCCGTCCCAGCGAATAACACTTGATGGGCTTGTCGATCAGCGTTGCCTTGTCGCGCAGGGCTTCAAGATGACGGATGGAGGGATGGAGGTCGATCGGCTCCACGCTGTAACCGCTGGAGGCGTCGATGCAGTTGAAATACTGCGTGAGCTTCAGGAACTTCTGGTAATCGGCGCGGTTGCCGGACCGGCGGCCCCCTTCCATGTCATGGCAGTTCGGCGGGCTGCCGACGGCAACGAAGGCCATGCGGTCGCCGCCGATCGGAATGCTCTTGTCCGGATTTCGGGCGTGGAAGGTGAAGTTCGACGGGGCGTGCGATACCATCTCTTCGACAAAGGCCGGATCGAAGCGCACGCGGTCACCGGTGATCTTGACGCCACCCGACTTCTTCAGCAGGTCGATGGCTTCCGGGAGCAGGAAATCCATGCCGATTTCCGAGAGCACTTGCAGCGAAGCCTTGTGGATCGCTTCCACCTGATCGTCAGAGACAATCTTTGTCGGCTGGAAGGGACGCCTTGCCACGCCCGGCGGAAGCTGCGGGATGGTCGAGCCGGCGGGCGGACGGCGCACCGAGTCACGGCGGCTGCGGCGGCCACCGGTTTCAATCGAGGTTTCCACGGTCGTATCGCTCATGCTGCCTTGCCTGCATCCTTGATGGGTTCGAGAGCGGGATCGGCAGCAACCTGCTTCACCAGCCATTCCTCGAAACGTTTGATCTTCGGTTTGTTGCGGTGCTCGCTGTGACAGGCGAAGTACCACTGGTTCCTGTTCGGTGCCCGCATCGGGAACGGTTGCACAAGGCGCCCCAGCTTGATCTCTTCCGAGGCGAAGGGGCCGATGGTCATGGCCACGCCACGCCCTTCGATGGCCGCTTCCTGGGCAAGGATGTAGCTGTCCACGGCAAGACGGTTGGAAGGCTTCACGCCCTTCACACCCGCCGCGTCGAGCCAGAGCTGCCAATCCTCCTCAGCGGTATAGACATCGATCAGCTTGTGCTTCTTCAGATCCTCCGGCTTCTTCAGCGCGGTGTCGCCCTTGAGAAGCTGCGGGGCACAGACCGGAACGAGATAGGACTTGAACAGCGGGCGATAGTAATGCCCTGCCGACTTGTTGCGGGCGAGGATGATGCCGAGGTCAACGTTGCGGTCATCGAAGTCCCAATCGAAGTAAGAGGTGGAGAGCCGCACCTTCATGTCGGGGAAGCGACGCTCGAAGTCATGCAGGCGGGGGATCAGCCACTTCAGCGCCACCGTCACATAGACCTGCACCGTCAGTTCATTATCGGTCACGGAGGGCCGAACCGCCCGCGTCTGGGCCTCGATGAGGTCGAAGGCGTCGCGGACGGCAGGGTAATATGCCTGGCCGCTGGGCGTCAGTTCGGCCCGGCGGGCGTCCCGGCGGAAGAGCTGGGTTCCCAGGCGGTCTTCCAGCAGCTTGACCTGATGGCTCACCGCGCTGCGGGTGATGCCCAACTCATTGGCCGCCATGCGGAAAGAGCCAAGACGGGCGGCAGCTTCAAATGCGGTCAACGCGCGGAGCGGGGGAAGGTCACGTCTGGCCAAGATTGCTCACCATGCAGAATAGTACCCTTCTCTTAGCAGTAGCTTTTCCGGGGCGTTAGAGGGCAGAATTGCTTTTGCACCCGGATCAGCGTGAATTTTCTTCACCACACCCCGGTGCAAAAGCGGCCTTCCGGAGAACCCGGATTCCGGGCAAATTCCGCTCAAACACAGGACAGAACCCATGAGCACTGCCGAAGACCTGAGCCGCCGCCGTGGTGGCCGCGATGCCCGCCGCGCCCTCCGTTCCCGCGCCATCCCCATGGATGAGGCAGCCGTCCGCCCCGGAATGACGGGCGGGCAGTACAAGCCGCTCAAGGATTCCGACCTTCCCCGCATCCACGACGCGGCCCTGAAGCTCCTGGAAACAGTCGGCCTCGGCAGCGCCATCCCATCCTGCGTGGAAGCCATGTCGGCGCACGGCTGCTGGGTGAACGACAAGGGTCGCCTGTGCATTCCCCGGAGCCTGGTGGAGGACACCATCGCCAAGGCCGCCCGCAACTTCATCCTGCCTGCCCGCAACCCGCAGCACGACATGGAGCCGTCGGGGAAGCGCGTGTATTTCGGAACCGCGGGTGCTGCAGTCCACATCGTGGAACCGGCCACCAAGGAATACCGTGAGTCCCTTCTCGTCGATCTTTATGACGCTGCCCGCATTGTCGATAACTGCGAACATATCCATTTCTACCAGCGCCCGCTTACTGCGCGTGACATGATCACCGGGCACGACCTCGACATCAACACCATGTACGCCTGTCTTGCGGGCACGCAGAAGCACGTCGGCACCTCGATGGTGGACCCCGCCCATGTGAATGAGTGCCTGGAGATGCTGCATGTCATTGCAGGCGGCGAGGACAAGTGGCGTGCACGTCCCTTCGTTTCGCAGTCGAACTGCTTCGTGGTGCCGCCCCTGAAGTTTGCAGAGGATGCCTGCCGCTGTCTGGAAGCGGCGGCACGCGGTGGCATGCCCGTGTTGCTGCTGTCTGCGGCGCAGGCCGGTGCCACCTCCCCCGCTGCCCTTGCGGGCACGGTGGTTCAGGCGGTGGCCGAATGCCTTGCGGGCCTTGTCTACATCAACTGCATCGTGCCGGGGGCTCTGGCAATCTGGGGTCCGTGGCCTTTCGTGTCCGATCTCCGGACGGGGGCCATGTCGGGCGGCTCCGGCGAACAGGCGCTCATCACCTCCGGGTGCGCCCAGATGGGCCACTATTACGACCTCACTGTGGGATCGGCAGCGGGCATGTGCGACTCGAAAATGCCGGACATGCAGGCCGGTTACGAAAAGGGCGTCACAGCCGGGATTTCGGCCATGACCGGCATCAACCTGCTGTATGAAAGCGCGGGCATGCACGCCTCGCTCCTGGGCTTCTGCCTGGAAAGCCTTCTCATCGACAACGACATGCTGGGGTCGATCAACCGCAATGTACGCGGCATCGAAGTGACGGAGGATTCACTCTCGGTTGAGGTGATCGCGGAAACATGCATCAACGGGCCGGGACACTATCTCGGCAGCGAGCAGACGCTGACCCTGATGCAAAAGGATTATGTGTATCCGTCGATCAGCAACCGCATGAGCCCCAAGGAATGGGCTGAAGCCGGCAAGCCCGACATTGTCGAACGCGCTGCGGCCCGCAAGCGGGAAATCCTCTCGACCTACTACCCGGACTACATCCCGCGCGAGATCGACAACATCCTTCGCGCCAAGCACAACATCAAGCTGCCGCGTCAGGTCATGGAACCGGGCGATCCACGCTGGGCAAAATGAATGGAGCATCCGGTTCTGGGCCGCATCCGGCGAGAGGGCTTCATGCCCCTGGGCTGGTTTGCGCCCGGTAAGGACGACCGGGCACCCGACGGCACGGCCTTCATGATCCTGATCGGCAACGCCGGGCCGGACATGTTCCGCCGGTTCGCCCGCGAGCGCGATCCTGCCCGTGAGACGCTGGATGCGTGGACCAAGGCGACTGTTGACGTGCTCGCCCGGGACCTCTCGGCAACGGCCCTCTATCCATTCGATGAGCCACCCTACCCGTTCCTGACCTGGGCACGCGCAGCAAACGCGGGGCATGTCTCTCCTCTCGGGCTCAATATCCATCCTGTCTATGGCCTGTGGCATGCCTATCGTGCCGCCCTGCTGTTCCCGGTGGAGTTCGACCTTCCGCCGGCCAGTGCCGGAGCGCATCCCTGCGAGACCTGCGAGACGAAGCCCTGCCTTTCATCCTGCCCCGTCGCCGCCTTCGATGACCGGGGATACGACGTCAGGAGGTGTGGCCGTCATGTCCTATCGCCTGACGGCGAAACCTGCATGACGGGCGGTTGCCTCGCCCGGCTTGCCTGTCCGGTGGGCAAGAGCTACGCCTATGCACCGGCACAAATGCAGTTCCACATGAGGGCCTTTGCCGAAGCCCGCAAGAAAGACACCTGATGGCCTACGATCTCATTCGCGCCCGGCTTGATCGCGGCGAGACAATCATTCTCGACGGCGGCACCGGAACCGACATCCAGCGCCGGGGCGCGACGATGAGCGGAGACACCTGGTGTGCCGATGCAAACCTCACCAATCCGGAGATCGTGCGCGACGTTCACAAGGACTATGTGGCTTGCGGGGCCGACATCATCACCGCCAACACCTACGCCACCAGCCCGCTCCTTTTCAGCCACATCGGCCGCGAAGCCGACGTGAACCGCATTGACGCCATTGCCGTGAAACTGGCGAAGGAAGCGGCCGAGGGCACAGGGGTTTGCGTGGCGGGATCAATGTCCACCATGCGCCCCATGCAATCGGGTTCCGACCGCAACAACCTCGCCCATGAATGGAGCGAAGCGGACGCGCGCGCACTTTTCAGCATGAAGGCGAACGGACTCAAGGCTGCGGGCGTTGACCTCATCATGATGGAGATGATGCGCGACACCGACTACGCCGTGTGGGCAAGCGAGGCCGCTCTCGCCACCGGATTGCCGGTGTGGATCGGGGTGTCGGCAGAGAAGGCCGAGGGCGGCGGCCTGCAAGGCTGGGGACGCGCCGACTGCCCCTTCGGGGATATCGTTGCCGGGCTGGCCGCGCTCCAGCCTGACGTGATGTGCGTCATGCACACCTCCCCCAACGACACCGGTGAGGCCATCAGGGTTCTGCGCAAGCACTGGAAAGGCCCGATCGCCACCTATCCGGAATGCGGGTACTTCCGCTCGCCGGACTGGGAATTCGTAGATGTGATCCCGCCCGCAGAGCTGGTCAGGCAGTCCCGCGACTGGCAGCATGCGGGCGCGAGCATCTTTGGCGGTTGTTGTGGCATTGGCCCCGATCACATCGCCAAACTCAATCAGGAGATGCGCTCATGATCACCGGTTCCTGCCTTTGCACGGGAGTCTCCTTTGAGATCAGCGGGCCGTTGCGCCCGGTCATTGCCTGTCACTGTTCGCAATGCCGCAAGCAATCCGGGCACTACGCCGCCTTTACCTCGTGCCTGGATGCCGACCTGCGGTTCACGAGCGATGCAACACTCGCCTGGTACCGCGCCAGCGCCAATGCCGGGCGCGGCTTTTGCAAGGCGTGTGGCTCTCTCCTGTTCTGGAAAGCGGATGGGCGCGACAGCATCTCCGTGGCGGCAGGTTCGCTCAATGGAAAGACCGGCCTGAAAACCGAGGGCCACATTTTCTGTGCCGACAAGGGCGACTACTACGACATCTGCGATGGCGAATACCAGACCGCGCAGTGGTAGCCCGCAACTGATCAGGCCCGCTTCGCCATTTCAGCGGCGAGTTCGCCATATCCCGTAAAGCGATACTCGTAAGCCAGGCCCAGCCTTTCAGCCGCGGCCTTCGCCTTGTCTTCCAGCCCCGAATCCCTGGTCTGCGCGAGGTAGACGATCTTCGTGTAGTTGCCGAAATAGGCCGGAAGCAATTCCGGGTGGCGATCGAGGCCAAGCCCTTGCCAGACCAGCTTGTCGAAGTGGCGGGCCAGGTAATCGGTGAGGAAGAAGGCCGTCACGTCGTCATCGGCCGTTTGCCGGAACACCGCATTGCCGCTGAAAAAGGAATAGCAATGCGGACCTTCAATGCGCTCCACGCCCTCTTCTGCCAGCATCGCATCCAGCATGCCGCCTGTTCCGCAATCGCCGTAGAGGACGTAAAGGCCCTGATAGCGATTGCGGTTGGCGCGGATTTTCTCGCGCAGCGCCGGCACGATCATCTCTGGCGTGTTGTGCCATTTTGCCGGAAGGCATTGAATATCAAAGGCCTGCCAGTTGTTGGCCTCCACCAGGTCAACGATTTCCCGGCCCAGCGCGCCACAGGCAAGCAACAGGATCCGCCCGCTGCCTGACGTGCGCTCAAGCCCGTCCGACGGTGCAAGGTCCAAGGGTGTCCGTTCCGCCATGTCACTGATGCTCCCGTGCCGGCCTGGCTGTTAGCACCTGTTTAACCACAGATACGGGGGACGCCAAATTCGCCAGCGACGCTTCAAATCTTAAATACCGCCTTCAGCAGTCGTTAAAAACTCATGCCTAGGCTGACGCCATATTCACGAGGCAACCAGCATTCGCTGACGGCATTTCGTGGATAGGTGCAGTCAGTAGAATAGTTGGAGAAATCACATGAAGAAGTTTTTCAAGGACGAATCCGGTGCAACCGCGATTGAATACGGCCTGATCGCCGCCGCCATGGGCCTCGCCCTGGTCACCGTCATGCCGACGCTGGCTTCCGCGATCACGGGCTCGTTCTCGTCCATCGCCGGCCACATTTCGTCTGGCACGTAATGGAATTTGGCGGGGTGGCAAGAGCCGCTCCGCCTCTTCGATACAAGCGCCCCTTCGGGGGCGCTTTTTGTTTGGGCATGACCCTTGCCGTTAACGGCTGCTTCACCATGGGTGCCGTGCCCGCCTGGATTCCCTCAACTCGGTTCATTGTTCCCGATTGGATTCAGGGGGCATTAAACCACGCCCTGTAACTTCCACCACAAGTTCACGAGTCAACAGCATACGCTGACGGCAGATCGTGAACGGAGTGAAACAACACAGTTGGAGTTCCACATGATCAAGTTCTTCAAGGACGAATCCGGCGCCACCGCGATTGAATACGGCCTCATCGCCGCCGCCATGGGCCTGGCCCTGATCACCGTCATGCCGACGCTTGCTTCCGCGATCACGGGCTCGTTCTCGTCTCTCGCCGGCCACATCTCGTCCGGCACGTAATAGATTTATCCTGCCAGCGGCAGTGATCCTGCCGCTGCACTCCAACAGGAAGGCGCTCTTCGGGGCGCCTTCTTGCTTTTGCGGGGCCGACCGGTCTGGCGTCAGGCGCTATTAACCCGCCGTTCACCACAAACTCCTTCCTGTCAGTAATTTCATGAACTCGGTTTAATGTTGGCGGGCGAATTCATCCCTCCTTAAAAACTGAGTTGTAGGTTGCTCTCATATTCACGAGGCAACCAGCATTCGCTGACGGCATTTCGTGGATAGGTGCAGTCAGTAAATCAAGTTGGAGTATTCACATGAAGAAGTTTTTCAAGGACGAATCCGGTGCAACCGCCATTGAGTACGGCCTCATCGCCGCTGCCATGGGCCTTGCCCTCGTGACCGTCATGCCGACGCTGGCCTCCGCGATCACGGGTTCGTTCTCGTCCATCGCCGGCCACATCTCGTCTGGCACGTAATGGATCTGGGCGGGGTGGCAAGAGCCGCTCCGCTCCACGTCAAACGAAAAGCGCCGCTTCTCTCGCGGCGCTTTTTGCGTTCTTGAGGGTGTTGCGGCTCAGCCGAGCTGGTTGTGCTTGCGCGACATGAAGCTCTTGGCCGTTTCCACTGCAACGGCAGCATCGCGGCAGTAGGCATCAGCGCCAATCGCCTTGGCGAAATCCTCATTGAGCGGCGCACCGCCCACCAGCACGGTATAGTCGTCGCGAATGCCCTTTTCCTTCATCGTGTCGATCACGACTTTCATGTAGGGCATGGTCGTGGTGAGCAGCGCCGACATGCCGAGGATGTCCGGCTTGTGGGTTTCCATCGCCTCCAGATACTTCTCGACCGGATTGTTGATGCCCAGGTCAACCACCTCAAAGCCGGCACCTTCCATCATCATGCCGACGAGGTTCTTGCCGATGTCGTGGATGTCGCCCTTCACGGTGCCGATCACCATCTTGCCCAGGCGCGGCGCACCGGTTGCGATCAGCAACGGGCGCAGGATGGCCATGCCGGCCTTCATGGAGTTTGCGGCCAGCAGCACTTCCGGCACGAAGAGGATGCCGTCGCGGAAGTCGACGCCAACGATGCGCATGCCTTCAACCAGGGCTTCGGTCAAAACCTTGTAGGGAGCCCAGCCACGGCCGAGCAGGATGTGAACGGCAGCCTCGACCTCTTCCTTCAGGCCATCGTAAAGATCGTCATGGACCTGCTGGACCAGTTCCTCGTCATTGAGGGTGTTGAGGTCAAGATCACCGGCATCGCTCATCGGGCGCTCCACATCTGCGTTGTAGCCGTGAGATTATCGGCTTGTATTTCAAGGCCGCAGTCACGACACGACCTCCACTTGCCGGAAAGCGACGGAGGTGGCAAGGGCTGTTCTCCTCACCTGCCCCCTGAGTCCTTCAAGAGCGACCATGACCGCCAACTTTCCCATCGATGCCGTCCGCAGCCAGTTCCCGGCCCTGGCCCTGACCGACGCGGGCCGGCCCCGCACCTATCTGGACAACCCCGCCGGAACCCAGGTTCCACAACGTGTCATAGACCGCACGCTGGAGGCCCTGGTCGGCAAGAATGCCAATCTCGGCGGGTATTTCCGCACCACCGTGGAGGCGGATGCGCTGGTTCACGACGCCCACGTGGCCGTTGCCGACCTGTACGGCGCCTCCTCCGCGGAGGAGATCGTCTTCGGCCAGAACATGACCACGCTCACCCTTCACATGTCGCGCTGCCTGGGGCGTCACCTGAAGGCAGGGGACGAGATCGTTCTCTCCCGCATGGATCATGACGCGAATGTCGCCCCCTGGCTGCTGCTGGCGGAAGACAAGGGCCTGACCGTCCGCTGGATGGATTTCGATCCGGACACGTTCGAATTCCCCGACGATGCGCTGGGCAAGGTGCTGTCGCCGCGCACCCGCCTCCTGGCCATGGGCTATGCCTCCAACTGCACCGGCACCATCAACGATGTCACCCGTTTCTGTGCCGAGGCGCGAGCCGCCGGGGTCATGACCTACATCGATGCGGTTCAGTTTGCGCCCCATGGCCTGATCGACGTGGCCGCCATCGGTTGCGATTTCCTGGTGTCCTCGGCCTACAAGTGGTTTGGCCCCCACATGGGAATCCTCTGGGGCAAGCGCGAGCGGTTGCGGGACACGTTCGGATACAAGGTGCGCCCCGTGGGCGAAGACCTGCCCCACAAGTTCGAGACGGGAACACTGTCGCACGAAGGCATGGCAGGCTGCCTTGGTGCGGTCGAATACCTTGCATCGCTTGGCAAGGGTGATGACCGGCGCACGCAACTTGTCTCTGCCTGGCAGAAAATGGAACTCTATGAACAGGCGCTCACCCAGCAGCTGATTGACGGCATCGTCGGCCTCAAGGGACTCAAGGTGCGGGGCATCACTTCGGCAAATGCCAAGCACCGCCGCGTGCCTACGGTATCCTTCACCGTCGATGGCGTGGACCCCGCCCATCTCGCCAGGCACTTTGCCGGCGAGAACATGTTTGTCTGGTCAGGCCACAACTACGCCATCGAACCCGTCACCCGCATGGGCCTGATGGACAAGGGCGGTGTGTTGCGGGTGGGGCTTGCCCACTACAACACCCCCGCCGAAGTGGACCGCTTCATCTCCTCACTCAAGGCAACACTCAACTGAGGTAATTGCAATGGCCTACAAGATCGCCGTCGTCGGCATCGGCAAGATCGCCCGCGACCAGCACATTCCCTGCATCCGCAAGAACAGGAACTTCAAGCTTGTGGCTGGCGTCAGCCGTCACGGAACCATTGAGGATGTGCCCTGCTTCCACAGCATCGCGGAATTGCAGAAGAGCAAGCTTGCCGTTGATGCGGTGGCGCTTTGCACGCCGCCCGCGGTCCGCCTTGCGATGGCACGGGAATGTCTGGATGCAGGATGGCACGTTCTCATCGAGAAGCCGCCGACACCCACGGTGGGCGAACTCCTGGCGATGGAGGCCCATGCGAAGAAGAAGCGGCGCGTCCTCTATGCCACATGGCATTCCCGCTACAACAAGTCGGTGGATGAAGCGAAGGCGAAGCTGAAGGGCAAGACCGTGAACTTCCTGCGCGTGGTCTGGAAGGAAGATGTGAACAAGTGGCACCCCGGCCAGCAGTGGATCTGGGAACCCGGCGGCTTCGGGGTTCTCGACCCCGGCATCAACGCCCTGTCGATCGTCACCAAGATCATGCCGGAACCCATCTTCGTGGAGGAGGCCACGATCGAGGTGCCCTCCAATTCCGCGACGCCCATTGCCGCCGAGATCCGTTTCAAGCGCGGCGATGGCCTGTCGTCCGACATGACTGCCAGCATGGACTGGCGCCAGACCACGGGCGAGACGTGGGAAATCGAGATCGGCACGAAGGATGGCCTCAAGCTTCACCTGAAGAACGGCGGTTCGGTGCTGGTGGTGAACGGCATGACCGTGCGGAAAGCCGTGCTGCACGAATATGAGGACATCTACGCCAAGTTCGCGCGTCTTCTGAAAGCCAGGAAGAGCGACGTTGATGCCTCGCCGCTGCAGCTCATTTCCGACTGCTTCATGCTGGGCAGGCCCGTTGTGGGGAAGCCCTTCGCGTGGCGGGATGCCTAGATCAGGATCCTGGCCCGGCTGAGAACCTCAGCCGGGGTGCCGCCCGCATCGACGCGGTGCCATGACACCTTGCCCGTGTCGAAGGACATCTGCTTTTCAATCACGCCGATATCGGCGTCGGACGCGTCATGATGGCGCTGCGCCACCCGTGCCTTCATCTGCGCCGGGGTTGCTTCAAGCCAAAGCCCGGTGAAGGCAACGCCCATGTCAGCCGCCAGCCGTTCGGCGGCGGCGCGTTCCTCCGCCCTTGAGAACACGGCATCGAGAATGACCGCGTGCCCCGCTTTCAGCGCCTGGGCGGCACGGGCCAATGCCGTGTCGTAAACCCGGCGCGAGGACTGCGGGGTATAGCTGTCGAAAGGCAGCTTCTCCGTTTCCGCCACGCCTGCGAGGATCTTGCGTTCGACATCGCTTCGCACGAGCACGGCCCCCGGCAGAGACCCGGTGGAAGGCGCCAGCGCATCAGCCAGCGTGGACTTGCCCGACCCGGAGAAACCGCCGACGCAGATCAGGCGTGGCGGCAACGGTTGCAGTTCGGTGAGGCAATTCGCAAGAAAGCTTCTCGCCTCCTCGCGAGCCTTGTCCTGCCCGCCGCTTTCAGCAGTGTGCATCCGGTCTGCCGTCACCAAGGCCCGGACGCCCGCACGAATGGCCAGGAACAGGGGCATGGCGGCCAGGCCCGAAAGATCCTCCTCACGCCGTCGCAAGTTGAGATAATGATTGAACACGCGGTTGGCACCATGCCGCTCGCCACAATGGACAAGATCCATCAGCAGGAAGGCGAGATCATACAGCACGTCGATCGTGGCAATCTCCTCGCTGAACTCGATGCAGTCGAACAGCATGGGCCGGTCGCCGACGACCACGATGTTTCCCGCATGGAGGTCGCCATGGCATCGGCGCACCAGGCCCTTTGAGGTGCGCAGGTCCAGCAAGGCCGCAAGCCGCGCGAGGTGCGCGCCTGCACGGTCCGAAAACTCCCGTGCATCGGCCCCATCAAAGATGTCAGGCGATGTCGCAAAGGCCTGCGTCAATTGATTGACCAGCCCGCGCATCACCCGCGACCCCGCGACATCCCGTTGCGGCGCCAGCCTGTGTGCGTCTGCAATGGCACGGGCCAGGGATCGGGCCAGGTCCGGCGAAAGCGGCTCACGCTTCAGCCGTTCCGCCAGCAGGTCTTCGCCCCGGAAGCGACGCATCACGAGAACGGGTTCACCGCGCGCATGCATGACATGAAGGTAAATCTCAGGCGCAAAGATGCGGTTGATTTCCAGCTCCCGCGCCAGAACGGCCTCGCGCTTCCCGACAGTCGAAAAATCGAGATAGGGATACTTCACCGACTTCTTGATCTTGTAGGCCCTGTCGCCCACCAGAAAGACGTGTGCCGCATGTGTCTCCACATGTTCCACGCGTGCGCCGGGCGCACCCCAGGTGCTGCCTTCAAGAAAGCCGGGATCGAGCATGCCTCAAGCATGCTCCACAATCATGGCGCGGCATTGACTGGCGTCAAGGTCTTGGGCGGAATCAACCGCGACGGCGCTCACGCCGGGCTGCGCCATCGGCAGCCTTGTCGATACCCTTCGCCAGCTCGGAAACCGGACCCAATTTCGTTTCAATCAGCTCGAAGCTGGGGCGCGGCCCACGTGTGTATCCCTCCAGGGATTTCCGCATGGAGGCCAGATGTTCCGGGCTGGTGCCACAGCAGCCGCCGATGATCTTCGCTCCTGCATCGAAGGCGATGCGGGCGTAGTCGGCCATCAGCTCCGGCGTTCCGGTGTAGTGGATCTTGCCATCGACATATTGCGGAATGCCGCAGTTGCCCTTGGCAACCACCGCGGCGTCGGGACGGGCCTCAGTGATGCCCATCACGGTGGCGACCAGTTCGGACGCGCCCACGCCGCAGTTGGCGCCGATGGCGCAGGGCTGGTGCGGCAATGCGGCGGTGATCGAGCCAAATGCCTTCGGTGTGATGCCCATCATGGTGCGGCCGTTGGTATCGAAACTCATGGTGGTCACGATCGGGAGTCCGGCCACGGATGCGCCTTCCACAGCGGCGCGAAGCTCTTCCTCCGACGACATGGTTTCGATCCACAGCACATCGACGCCCCCATCCTTCAGGGCCATGGCCTGTTCGGCAAAGGCGGCGACGCCCTCTTCATAGGGCAGC